>DATCJJ010000098.1:0-12295 GCA_036562845.1 Gaiellaceae bacterium
ACAGTGTAACGGCCTTTCCGGCGAATTTCAGAGCCGAACGTACTAAAAGCTACGGACGCCCTCGTTCAATTCGACACAATTCTTGCCCCTCCGCTTTGCGCGGTAGAGAGCACGGTCGGCATTCGCGAACAATTCACGCTCATCTCCGCTTGCCGAATGCTGCGTGACGCCGAAGCTGCACGTCACGGTGAACGGCCGGCCGTTTTTGCCGAGGAACGTCCGCTCGCCGAGTGCGCGGCGCACGCGCTCGGCGAGATGCAGGCCGCCCTCGGCCTCGGTGCCGGTGAGAAGGACGAGGAACTCCTCGCCGCCCCAGCGGCCGGCGAGGTCGGACTCGCGCACCGTCGAGCGCAGCACGGACGCGAACTCGCGCAACACGTCGTCGCCGACGGCGTGGCCGTGCCGGTCGTTGATCTCCTTGAAGTCGTCGAGGTCGGCGAGCACCAGCGTCAGCGGGATCGCGAGCCGGTCGGCGCGCGCGATCTCGGCAGACAGCGCATCCTCGCAATGGCGCCGGTTCGCGATGCCGGTGAGGCCGTCGACGAGCGCCTGGCGCTCGACGATCTGGTGGAGCCGCGCGTTCTCGAGCGCGATCGCGGCATGCGAGGCGAGCGAGGCGGCGGCCATCACCTGCTCCTCGTCGAACGTGTCGCCGATGAGCGTGAGCCGGCCGAACTCGACGCGGCCCGCGGCGAGCGGCAGCTCCAGATGCGCGCCGTCGGCCGTCGCATCGCCGCTTTCGACGAGCATGCCGGTGTCGGTGACGAGCATCGCGCCGACGGCGCCCGTCGCCTCGACGGCGGAGTCGACGATCATCGGCAGGAGCTGGCCCACGTCGTGGGTCGCGGACAGCGCCTCGCCGAAGCGGTCGATCGCGGCGCGAAGGCGCTCCCGCTCCTCCTCCAGCTCGGCGAGCCGTGCCTCGAGCTGCGCGGCCATCTCGTTGAAGGCGGTCCCGAGCATCGCGAACTCGTCGCGGCCGCGGACGGTCACGCGTTCGCCGAAGCTGCCGCGCGCGATCGAGCGGGCTGCCTCGGACAGGCTGCGCAGGTTGCGCACGATCGACCGGCCCTCGAAGTACGCGACGAACGAGACGAGCAGGAGCGACGCGAGCAGGCCCACGAGCAGGCGGTTGCGTGATGCCGCGTTCGCAGCGTCGATCAGCGACTGCGGGCTCATGGCGACGAGGCGGTAGCGCACGTCGTCGGCGAGCGCCGGCGCGACCAACACGCGGTAGCGCATCCCTCCGACACGCGCGGTCCGTGTCTGACCGACCGGCGTCGAGAGGCGACCGGACACCGGCGGCGACGACGCGACGATGCGCCCGTCGAAGGCGACGGCGAGCGCGTCGGCCGAGCCGAGGCCGGCGTTCCGGCGGAGCTCGCCGGCGAGGTTGGAGTCGAACGGGACGCCCACGGTCACGCGCCCGACGAGGCCGTGGGAGGTGACGACGTCGACCGTGCGCGTCACCGCGTCGGGGGCGATCCGGCCGTAGTGGAGGCCGTCCTTGCCCTCGACCACGACGTTCGTCGTCCCCCGCAGCGCCGACACGATCTGCGGCAGGTCGCCGCGCTGCAGCTCGAGGTCGAACGTCCGCGAGCGCGCGAGCGCAGCCGCCGTCCGCTGCGCCTCGTCGAGCCGCTCTTGATACGTCGCGAGCGCGGCCCGGAGCCCGGCCTGCAGCCGCGCGTCGACGCGGCGTGTCTCGCTCTGCCCCGCGACCGCCGTGAACCCCCAGAACGCCGCCGCCATCGGCAACAGCGAAAGCAGGAGGAAATAGCCGACGAGTTTGACCCTGAAACTGCCCACGTGTCTCCAAATCACCTGTCTGGATGCTCAAGGTGACGGCGGCCGCTGCCGATACCCCGTTCGAGTGATGTTGTCGGCAGGAGGGGGCCGGAGCATGAGGGGTATCGAGCGTTTCTTTGCAGCACTCTTACTCGCCGGTGGTGTGGCGGGGGCGGCAGCTTTCGCCTATCGCTCGGGAAACGCTCAGGAGCAGGCAGTTCCCGTCCCTCTCGTCCAGCCCGCGAGCCACGGCACGCCGCCGACGACCGTCCACGTCGTCGCACTGCCCCCGCTCCCCGGCACGGTCGGCGTCACCGTCCACCTCCAGCCGCCGGCGCAGCCTGCACCGGCGCCGTTCGTCGTCCGGCCGCTCCATCTCCCCGCCGTCACGCCCGCGCCTGCCGTCCAGCCGCCGCAGCCCTCCCAGCCCGCTCCGACGCCCGAGCCTCCCCCCGCTCCGGCTCCGGCCCCCACGCCCGCGCCGCCCCCTGCGGCGCCTCCTGCTCCTCCCGCGGCGCACGCGCCTGCCCCCGCTCCGGCACCCGCGCTCGTCACGACGCCGGCTCCCCCGCCCGTCGTCACGCCGCCGACCCCGGTCACGGCCGGCCACGGCAAGGGCAAGGGCAACGGCAAGGGCAAGGGCAACGGCCACGGCAAGGCGAAGGGATCGAAGGACACGATCGAGCCGACGCTCGCGGTCGAGACCGACGCACCGCCGGCCGATCCCGCCCCGACGCCCGCCCCCGCCCCCGAGACCCCGTCGGCCGCGGCCCCCGTCGCGGCGACGGCGGTCGCCGCTCCGTGCGACGAGGGTCACGGGAACGGCCACGGCAACGGGAACGGGAACGGCAACGGCAACAGCGCCGGAAACGGCAACGGCAACGCGAACGGCCACGGCAAGTAAGATCCGCGCCGATGGCGCGTCTTCGCCCCCGTGTCGGCCCGGTCGGCCTCGCTCTCACCGTCTGGGACGTCTATCGCCGCCTGCCGCCGCGCCAGCAGAAGATGGTGCGTGACCTCGCCCGCAAGCATGGGCCCAAGGTCGCCACGCGCGTGCTGCAGATGCGGCGCTCGATGAAGAAGCGGTAAAGGGTCTAAGCGGCGGTAAACGCCGCCCGCACGATCCGGTCCTGCTCGCGCAGGTGCGAGGTCGGATAGCCCTCGCTCGGGCTCGCGCGCCACGGCCGGCCGACGTAGGCGAGCGGGACATGCGTCGGCTTCGCTTCCTCGAGGCGATGCCGCATCGCCCGCCAGGCGCCCATGTTTTGCGGCTCCTCCTGCGCCCAGATGACCTCGCGCAGATTCGGGTACGAGCGAACGACCTCGGCCGCCTGCTCGGCCGGGAACGGGTAGAGCTGCTCGAGCCGCGCCACCGCGACCTCAGGATGCTCGGAGCGCTGCTCGTGCCCGACGATGTCGTAGTAGACCTTTCCCTGGCAGAGCACGAGCCGTGTGACCGCATCGCGGTCGGCATCCGGGTCGTCGAGCACCGGCCGGAACTCGCCGTGCGTGAGGTCGCCGAGCGTCGCGGACGCCTGCTTCAGCCGCAGCAGGCCCTTCGGCGTCATCACGACGAGCGGGCGCGCCGTCGCGTCGAGCGCCTGCCGGCGCAGCAGGTGGAAGTACTGCCCCGACGTGGTGCAGTTCGCGATCCGGAGGTTCTCCTGCGCGGCGAGCTGGAGGAACCGCTCGAGCCGCGCGCTCGAGTGCTCGGGGCCGTTGCCCTCGTAGCCGTGCGGCAGCAGCAGTGTCAGCCGTGAGGTCTCGCCCCATTTCGAGAGTCCGGCCGAGATGAACTGGTCGACGATGATCTGGGCGCCGTTGACGAAGTCGCCGAACTGCGCCTCCCAGAGGACGAGCGCCTCCGGCGCGGCGGCCGAGTAGCCGTATTCGAAGCCGACGCACGCGTACTCGGAGAGCGGCGAGTTGTGGATCTCGAAGGACGCGCTCGCCTGCTCGAGGTGCTGCATCGGCGTGTAGGTCGCGCCGGTGTTCACGTCGTGCAGCACGGCGTGACGGTGCGAGAACGTGCCGCGCTCCGTGTCCTGGCCCGTGATGCGGATCGGAATCCCCTCGACGAGGAGCGAGGCGAACGCGAGCGCCTCGGCCTGCCCCCAGTCGATCGCGTCGAGCTCGTGGCGGCGCTCCAGCTGCTTCAGCAGCTTGGGGTGCGGCGTGAACCAGTCGGGGAACCGGAGCAGCTCGGCATTGAGGCCGCGCAGCGTGTCCTCGGCGACGGCCGTGACGACGCGGTCGCCGGTCGCATGCGGAATCTTCCCCTCACCCTTGGGCGGGGCGGCGATGCTCGCCTTGAGCGCCTCGTGCGCGGAGCGGAGCTGGTTCAGGACCTCGGCCTGGAGCTGCGCGACCTGCTCCTCCGAGGCCGCGCCTTCGTCGACGAGTTGCTCCGCGTACTGCTCGCGCACGGTTGGGTGCTCGGCGATGATCGCCGCGAGCAGCGGCTGGGTGTAGGCAGCCTCGTCCTGCTCGTTGTGCCCGTGCCGCCGGTAGCCGACGAGGTCGACGACGACGTCGTGGCCGAAGCGGCGGCGGTACGCGAGCGCGAGCCGGATCGCCGAGAGGCTCGCCTCCGGGTCGTCGGCGTTGACGTGGACGATCGGGATGTCGAAGCCCTTTGCGAGATCGCTCGAGTAGCGGGTCGAGCGCCCGTCGGTCGGGTCGGTCGTGAAGCCGACCTGGTTGTTCGCAATCAGGTGGAGCGTGCCGCCGGTCGAGTAGCCCGTCAGGCCCTCGAGGTTGAGCGTCTCCGCGACCTCGCCCTGGCCGGCGAACGACGCGTCGCCGTGGATGAGGATCGGCAGCGCGACCGTCGGGTCGTGATAGCCCTGGCCCGTCGAGCGATCGGTCTGCTCGGCACGAGCGCGGCCCTCGACGACCGGGTCGACCGCCTCGAGATGGCTCGGGTTGGCGGCGAGCGTGACCGTGATCTCGCCCGCTCGCGTCGCGCGCGTCCCTTCGGCGCCGAGGTGGTACTTCACGTCGCCGCTCCCGCCCTCCTCGCTGACGACGACGGCCTCGAGCGTCCGCTCGCCCTCGAACTCACGCAGGACGACGTCGTACGGACGGCCGACCACATGCGTGAGGACGTTCAACCGGCCGCGGTGCGCCATGCCGATCACGACCTCGTGCGCGCCGGCGTCCGCCGCGATCTCGATCGCCTCGTCGAGCATCGGCACCATCACGTCGAGCCCCTCGAGCGAGAACTGCTTCTGGCCGAGGAAGGCGCGGCGCAGGTACTGCTCCATCCCCTCCACCTGCGTCAGCCGCTCGAGCAGCGCGACCTTCGAGCGCGCGTCGAGCGGCGTGCGGTAGCGGCCCGACTCGATCGCGTGCCGCAGCCAGTGCCGCTCCTCGTGGTCGGAGAGATGCTCGATCTCGTACGCGATCGCGCCGCAGTACGTCTGCTGGAGCTTCGGCAGCGCGTCCGCGAGCGTCTCGGCCTCGAGCGAGAGGCCGAGCACGGCGGCCGGGATCCGCGCCATCAGCGCCGGCGTGAGGTTGAACCGCTCGGGCTCGAGCTGCGGATCGCCGGGCGGCTCGGAGCCGAGCGGATCGAGCCGCGCCGCGAGGTGGCCGTGCGAGCGGAACGCGTTGAGGAGGCGCATCGCCGATGCGATCCCCTGCGCGAGCTCCGCGTCGACGCGCTCGACGATCACCGGTGCGGGCGCGGGCGCCGTCGCCTCGACGTGGCCGTTCCCGTGCTGCTCGAGCAGCTCGAGCAGGCGCGCAAGGCCCGGCTGCATCGCGAGCAGCTCCTCCGGCGCGCTCTCGAACAGCGAGCGCCACTCGCTCGGGACCGCGGCGGGATTGTCGAGGTACTGCTCGAGGAGCAGCGCCGCGTAGCCCGCGTTCAGGCCGTCCATCACGGCGCCGCTACCAGAGCGGGCGCTCGGTCACGACCGAGATCATCAGCCCGAGGAAGAAGCAACCGGCGACGACGAACACCGCGGCGAACGCCAGCCGGTTCCCCTTCGGCGCCATCGCGGCGCCGATCATCGAGAGGATGATCGCCGGCGCGATCAGCCGCAGCGGATGCCAGGCGAGGCCGATCAGCGCCGCGAAGATCGCCATTGCGCTGAGGAAGCCGGCGACCGTGTAGGCGGGGCGATGGTCCTCGACCGGGCTAGGCGTCGCGCTCATCGGCCTTCATTTTGGCCAATGCAGGCGACGGGGTCCGCGGGTACCGCCGGGTCGGCGAGCCGTGCGGCCGCGGGAAGCGCGGGAGGCGCCGCCGGCGCGGCGAGCCGCCGCCGCCCTCGGGCCCTGCCTCGACGGTCACGGCCGCCCCCTCCTCCGGCTTCGGCTCGGCCTTGATCGCCCAGTAGATGATGCAGCAGAGATAGACGATCGGGATCTTGAGGATCACCATCAGGAACACGATCTCCCAGACGGAGTCGGGCGCCATCTGGAAAGGATACCCGCGAAACCGGTGGCGCACGTTCCTCGTTTTCCACATATGACCGCAGAACAGCAGCTGCGTGCCCTGATGGAGCACGGCGATGAGATCGGGTGCATCAATATGTCGGCCTTCACCCAGCTCGTCCAGGAGCTGGACCTCGACGACGAGGAGCTGAACGGGCTCTACGAGCAGATCGAGCACCGCGGCATCGACCTGACCGACGACTGCAGCCTTCCGGAGGCGGAGGAGGCGACCTACGTGAACGAGCAGGTCGCCGCGATGACGACCGACTCGCTGCAGCTCTTCCTGAACGAGGCCGGCCGCTACCCGCTGCTCACCGCCGCCGAGGAGGTGGAGCTCGCGAAGCAGATCGAGCGCGGCAACCAGGCGGCGAAGGACAAGATGGTCAACTCGAACCTCCGGCTCGTCGTCTCGATCGCGAAGAAGTACCAGGGGCACGGGCTGTCCCTGCTCGACCTGATCCAGGAGGGGATCATCGGGCTGATCCGCGCCGTCGAGAAGTTCGACTGGCGCCGCGGCTACAAGTTCTCGACCTACGCGACGTGGTGGATCCGCCAGGCCGTGCAGCGCGGCGTCGCGAACAAGTCGCGGACGATTCGCATCCCCGTCCACATCGTCGAGCGCGAGCAGAAGATCGCGCGCGCAGAGCGTGAGCTCGTGCTGGAGCTCGAGCGGATGCCGACGGACGAGGAGGTCGCGAAGCGGGCGAAGCTGAACGTGAAGCACGTCCGCGAGACCCGCAACGCCGCGCGCACCGTCGCCTCGCTCGACAAGACGGTCGGCGACGACACCGACACGAAGTTCGGCGATCTCGTCGCGCAGGCCTCGGAGGACGTCGCCGCGGAGGTACAGGTCGCGCTCGACGAGTCCGCGCTCCACCACGCGGTCAACGAGCTGCCGGCGCGCGAGCAGGAAGTGATCCGGATGCGTTACGGCCTCGACGAGGAGATGGAGCCGAAGTCGCTGGAGGAGATCGGGCGGCGCATGGGCATCACGCGCGAGCGCGTTCGCCAGATCGAGACGCAAGCGCTCGCCCGGCTCGCCGAGCGGCGCGAGATCGCGGCGCTCTCACCCGCCGCTTAGAGGCTGTCGGTTTCCTTCGTCGCATGATCGCGGCGCTCGCTGCTGCAGCGGTGCTCGCCGGGTGGACGCAGGTCGGCGCGGGGCCCGACGGCGGCACGGTCTGGAGCGGCCGCCTTCCGGGCGACGCGCAGGCGAGCACGATCTACCTGCCGCCCGGCTACGCACACGCTCGACGCGAACCGGTGCTCTACCTCCTGCACGGCCTCCCCGGGAGCCCGGACGAGTACTGGCACTCGTTGCAGCTCGCGCAGCGGCTCGACGACCTGATCGCGTCCGGCGCTTCGCCGTTCGTCGTCGTCACGCCGGGGGGGCCGCTGGACGGCGAATGGGCCGGACCGTCGGAGCGCGACCTCGTCCGCGACGTCGTCCCCTGGGTCGACGCGCATCTCTCGACGATCCGCTCGCCGCGCGGACGCGTCCTCGAGGGGCTGTCCGCCGGCGGCTACGGGGCGGTCGACATCGGTCTGCGGCATCCGGGCGTCTTCGGCGCACTCGGGGCGTGGGACGGCTACTTCACGCCGTTTCGCGACGGGCCGCTCGCCGGTGCAACGCAAGCGGAGCTGCGTGCGCACGATCCCGTCGTGCTCGCCCGTCGCGAGGCGGCGACGCTCCGGAGCGACGGCACGCGGTTCTACGTCTCCGCAGGCGGCAACCACGGCGACATCAGGACGAGCGGCTCGACCGCGTTCGCGCGCGAGCTCACGCAGCTCCGCGTGTCGCACGAGCTGTGGCTGCTCCCGCCGGCCGACGTAGGACACTTCTGGACCGCGACGGTGCCGACTGCATTGCAGTTTGCACTCACTGCGTTTCGCACGTAGACGCCGGGGGACGTGCCGCTCATGGCATCACGCAGGAGACGCGGTCCCGCCGTCTACACGGCCGAGGCGCTCATGATGACGCTGATCCTCGGCCTGATCTTCCTGGGCGGTCTGACCGGGTGGTTCATCGGCCACTTCGCCACACCCGGCCACACGAAGACGGTGACGGTCGCGTCCGGCCAGACGGCCGTGCAGCAGACGAGTGCGATCACGCCGGCGCCGGCTTTCTCGACCGACGACCTGGCGGCGAAGCCGACGGACAACTGGATCACGAACGGCGGCTCGCTGGCGAACGATCGCTACTCGCCGCTCGACCAGATCGACACAGGGAACATCGGGCAGGTCAAGGGGGTCTGGGAGACGCACCTCGACAAGTCGGCGACCGCGGCGAAGTACTCGGCCGAGACGCAGCCGATCGTCTACGACGGCGTCGCGTACATCTCGACCGGGCAGGACGACGTCTTCGCACTGAGCGTCGACACCGGCAAGGCCCTCTGGAAGTACACCGGGAACCTCGACCAGTCGATCAGCACCGTCTGCTGCGGCTGGCTGAACCGCGGTGTCGCGGTCGGCGAGGGCAAGGTCTTCATGGGCCGCCTGGACGGCAAGTTCGTGGCGCTCGACCAGAAGACCGGCAAAGTCGACTGGCAGACGACGATCGAGCCGTGGCAGAAGGGCTACTCGATCACCGCAGCGCCGCTCTACATCGACGGCATGGTGATCACGGGCATCTCGGGCGGCGAGTTCGGGATCCGCGGCCGGCTGACCGCGCTCGACGCGAAGACCGGCAAGATCCGCTGGCGCTTCTGGACGACGGAGCCCGGCAGCTGGGGCGGCAACGGGTACTTGCACGGCGGCGCGCCGATCTGGCAGACGCCGTCCGCCGATCCGAAGCTCGGCCTCCTCTACTTCACGACCGGGAATGCGAACCCCGACAACGACGGCTCGAAGCGCCCGGGGAAGAACCTCTACGCCGCGTCGTTCGTCGCGCTCGACATTCACACGGGCAAGCTGCGGTGGTACTTCCAGATGGTCCATCACGACATCTGGGACTACGACGCGCCGAGCCCGACCGTCCTGTTCGACGTGAAGATGCACGGCAAGCTCGTGCACGGGATCGGCGAGGCCGAGAAGACCGGCTGGCTCTACCTCCTCGACCGGACGAACGGCAAGCCGCTCTTCCCGATGCCCGAGAGACCGGTGCCCCAGAACGCGCAGCAGAAGACGTACCCGACGCAGCCGACCCCGAGCTACGCGCCGTTCGTCCCGCACAGCCTCTCGAACGCGCAGTACGAGGCGCTGGTGAAGGCAGTGAAGGCCGCGGCGAAGGGGAAGGTCACGAAGGTCGTCCGCGCCACGCAGATGTACACGCCGTACTGGCACACGCCGGTCGCGTTCACGCCGGGGCCGCAGGGCGGGACGAACTGGCAGCCGTCGTCGTACAACCCGAACACGCACATGATGTACGTGTGCGCGCAGAGCGGGCCGAGCGCGAACACGGCGGAGACGGCTCTGCCGGCGAAGCAGAAGAAGGCCGGCCCGCAGGCGGTGGCCCTCGGGAGCACCCTCAACCTCGCCGGCGGCTTCGGCCAGAACGTCGGCACCTTCAGCGCGATCGACGTCACGACGGGGAAGGTCGCCTGGCAGAAGCGGTGGCCCGAATCGTGCTACGCAGGCTCCGCAACGACGAAGGGGAATCTCGTGTTCGTCGGGCGGAGTGACGGCCGGCTGCTCGCGTACGACGCGCGGAACGGCAAGCAGCTGTGGAGCTGGCAGACGGGCGCCGGCGCAAACGACGCGCCCACGATCTTCCAGCGGAACGGGAAGGAGTACCTCCTCTTCTACGCCGGCGGCAACGCCCTCGCGGCGTCACCGCACGGCGACAACGTGTGGCTGCTCGGCCTGGACGGGACGATGAAGCCGGCTGCCGCGCCGGGCTCCGGCCAGGGCGTCGGTCATGCGGGCGAGTCGCCGCAGAACCAACAGGGCCAGCAGGGCAACGGCACGGGGGCGGGCGACGCCGCAGCGGGGAAGACCGTCTTCGCGCAGAACTGCACGCCGTGCCACGGTGCGAGCGGTCACGGGGGCAACGGCGGACCCGATCTGACATCGATCCCGTCGGCCAAGAACCTCCAGACCGTCATCGGCCAGGTGTCGAACGGCGGGGGCGGCATGCCGCCGTTCAAGGGTCAGCTGACGCAGAAGCAGATCGACGACGTCGCGACGTACGTCGTCCAGGACGTCACGCACGGCTCGACGAAGTAACGCCTCGCGCTTGACCTATTTAGTCTGTAGTCGTACTATTTAGTCCGTAATCGGACTAAAGGAGTGCCGACGATGCTCAGCCGGACGGTCACGACCGTTCTCGACGCGCCCCGCGACGAGGTGTTCGCCTTTCTCTCCGACGTCGACAACCTGCCGCTCTGGGCGACGGAGTTCGCCCGGGAGCTGCGACGCGAGGGTGCCCGCACGGTCGTCGTGAACGGCCTCGGCGAGTTCGCCTTCTCGATCGACGCCGACCACGACACCGGCGTGATCGACATGTACGCGGACGGTGCGCTCTTCCCCACTCGAGTCGTCTCGCTCGGCCCGGAGCAGAGCGCCTACACGTTCACGATGTTCAAGGCGCCGGGAATGGCCGACGACCTCTTCGAGTCGCAGTACCGGTCGCTGCTGCGCGAATTCGACAACATTCGCAACCGGTTTGCCCCTCGATCGTGACAATCTCGGGTTCCTCCTCGCAAAGGCGGGCCAGCGCTGGAACGAGCGGCTCTACGAGGCGTTCGTCGCCGCGGGGTTCCCCGAGGTGCGCCCGGCGTACGGCTCGGTGCTCGTCCCGCTCTTCGAGGAGGACGGCCTCCGCCAGGGGGAGCTCGCGCGGCGAGCCCGACTCAGCAAGCAGACGCTCACGACGATGGCCCGGGCGCTCGAGCGGGACGGCCTGGTCGAGCGGCGCCCCGATCCCGGCGACGCACGCGCGACGAGGCTCTACCTGACCGCCCGGGCCGAGCGGCTGCGCCCGGTGGCCGAGCGGGTGGTCGCCGAGCTCGAGGCGGGGCTGTCGCGACGCGACCGGTCCGAGGCGAAGCGACTCCTCAGCCGCCTGCTGGACCTGTAGAGACGACGGCCATGCCGGCGCGATCGCCGCCGTAGATGCCGGCACCGCTCTCGAGGTCGAAGAAGTGCAGGTGCCCCGTCGAGACCGCGAGCTCGATCTCGTCTCCCTCGCGGGCGAGCGTGCGCCGGTCGACGCGCGCCGTCCATGCACCGCCGTGGTGATGCGTCTGCTCCTCGGCCGCTTCGAGCGCTTCCTCGCCGACGATCTCGCGCAGTTCGTCCGCCTGCACCGTGGGCGCCTCGCTCGCGAGGTGGAGATAGACCTCCGAGCCCATGTCCTCCTTGATGTCGACGCGGACGCGCAGACGACGGTCCGACGGCGACGTGGGAACGAGCGACGCGTCCTCGAGATCCTCCGGCCGGATGCCGAGGGCGATCTTCCGCCCGACGTACTCGCGCAGGGCCGGTCTCGCCCAGAGAACATCGTCCTCGAGCGGCAGCGTGTGCGGGCCGAACCCGACGCTGACGGCGCCGTTCACGTCGACGAGCTCGGCCTCGGCGAGGTTCATGGCCGGCGAGCCGATGAACCCTGCGACGAAGAGATTGGCGGGCTGGTCGTAGAGGACCTGCGGCTTGGCGACCTGCTGGAGGTAGCCGTTCCGGAGGACGCAGACCCGGTCGCCGAGCGTCATCGCCTCGCTCTGGTCGTGGGTGACGTAGATCGTCGTGACGCCGAGGTCGCGCTGAATCCGGGCGATCTCGGCGCGCATCTGCACGCGGAGCTTCGCGTCGAGGTTCGAGAGCGGCTCGTCCATCAGGAAGGCCCGCGGTTCGCGGACGATCGCCCGGCCCATCGCCACGCGCTGCCGCTGGCCGCCCGACAGGTGGCGGGGCCGCTTCTTCAGCACCTCGGACAGGCCGAGGATCCGCGCTGCCCGCTCCACGCGCCGGCGGATCTCGGCCTTGTCGATGTTCCGCATCTTCAGGCCGAAGCCCATGTTGTCGTAGACGTTCATGTGCGGGTAGAGCGCGTAGTTCTGGAAGATCATCGCCATGTCCCGCGCCTTCGGCGGCAGGTCGTTGACGACCTCGCCGTCGACGCGGACGA
>DATCJJ010000101.1:0-23185 GCA_036562845.1 Gaiellaceae bacterium
GCCGCCGATCGCGACGTTGCCGACCTTGATCTGCCGCTTGCTTGCCACTCCGATCCAGTCTAGCCCGGTGCCTGTTCAGCGATTGCTGAGCTTCTATCCCGGGCGCGAGAGGTCGTTGTTCAGCGCGATGAAGGCGATGAAGAGGACGAGCGCGATGCCCACGAACGACACGCGCTCGTACACCTCGCGCGCGAGCGCCCGCCGGCGGACGGACTCGATGATCGAGACGGCGATGTGCCCCCCGTCGAGGGGGAGCAGCGGCAGCAGATTGAGGAGCGCGAGCGACATGCTGACGATGCCGAGGATCTGCAGGTAGTACGGCAGCCCGACGCGGAGCTGCGCAGCGGACTCGCGCACGATCCCGAGCGTCCCGGTCAGCTGACTCCGCTCTTTCTTGTGGACGAGCGCCCCGAGTGCCGAGCCGGTGCCCTTCGTGATCGCCCAGCACGCGCTCGCGGCCCAGCGGAGCGAGGTGCCGATCGGATGCGTCTGGAGGTCGGCGGACGGCACGAAGCCCCAGATCCAACGGTCGCCCCGGTTCACCGTCTTGCGCGGGCCGAGCGTCAGCTCGCGGCCGTCGCGCTCGACGGTCACGGTGATCGCGCGGCCGTGGCTGGCACGGATCCGCTTCGACACCGCGGCGAAGGTCTTCGTCGGCACGCCGTCGACTGCGAGCACCTTGTCCCCGGAGTGCAGGCCCGCCAGCGCGGCGGGGAGCGTCGGGTCGACGTCCGCGACCGTCGTCGTCGCCGGTCCCGTCGGCGCGCCTCCCGCATACATCGCGAAGAAGATGACGAACGCGACGACGACGTTCGCAAGCGGTCCGGCCGCGATCACGACGAGCCGCTTCCACGTCGGCTGCCGCCAGTACGCGTCGGTGCCCGTTCCCTCCTCGACCTCGCGCACCGCACGCTCTGCGATCCGGCGCGCGCCGGGGGTCAGCTCCGCGTGTGCGACGAGCGCCTCCAGCTCCGGCAGGTCCTCGCGCGCGCCGGCGAAGTTCTCGGCCTCGAGCTGCCGCCGCACGCGTTGCGCGGCGGGCGCGAGCGCCGGGTCCTCGCGCAGCGCCGACTGCATCCACGCGTCGAAGTCGCGCGCGGCCGGCCGATGCATGCCCGGGATCTTCACGTAGCCGCCGAGCGGGATCGTGCCAATGCCGTACTCCACGCCGTTCCGCCGCACCTTCGCGAGCGCGGGCGGGAAGCCGACGTAGAACTTGCGGGGCTTGATGCCGACCGCCCTCGCGGCGACGAAGTGGCCGAGCTCGTGCAGGAAGATCAGGAGGAGCAGGCCGAGGACGACGACGAGATAGGTCATGCCACCGCCAATTGTTCCTGCGCATAGCGCCTCGCAACCTCGTCGGCGTGTATGAGATCTGTGAGATCGCGCGCCGGGGCGCCGTCGACGCGCGCGAGGACGTCGGCCACGACGGCGGAGATGTCGAGGAACGGCAGCCGGCCGGCGAGGAACGACGCGACGGCGACCTCGTTCGCCGCGTTGTAGGCCGCAGGAAACGTGCCGCCTCTCTCTCCTGCCTCGCGTGCGAGCGCGAGCATCGGGAACGTCTCGAGGTCCGGCGCCCGGAACTCGAGGGTGAGCTGCGTCAGGTCGAGCGGCTGCAGCGGCGTCGGCGCGCGCTCCGGATACGTGAGCGCGTACGAGATCGGGACGCGCATGTCCGGGTAGCCGAGATGCGCGAGCGCCGCACCGTCGCGGAAGCGGACGAGCGAGTGCACGATCGACGTCGGCTGGATCACGACCTCGATCCGGTCGTACGGCACGTCGAAGAGGAAGTGCGCCTCGATCAGCTCGAGCCCCTTGTTCGCGAGCGTCGCCGAGTCGATCGTGATCTTCGGCCCCATGCGCCAGGTCGGGTGCGCGAGCGCCTGCTCCGGCGTCACGTCCTGGAGCTCGTCGCGCGTCCTGCCGCGGAACGGCCCGCCGCTGCCGGTGAGGACGAGCGTGTCGACCCCGCTCTGTCCTTCGAGGCACTGGAAGAGCGCCGAGTGCTCGCTGTCGACCGGGAGGATGCGGCCACCGTGCCGCGTCGCGAGCTCGCCGCCCGCGACGAGCGACTCCTTGTTCGCAAGCGCGAGATCGACGCCGTTGTCGAGCGCCCAGAGCGTCGCGTGGATGCCCGCGAAGCCGACGACGGCGTTCAGCACGACGTCGGGCTCCGCGCGCTCGAGCAGTTCCGTGAGATCGCCGCCGACCTGCGTGAGCGGCGCATCGACGTCGTCGAGCGGCGTTGTCGCCGACGCGGCGGCGCAGAGCTCGAGCTCGGGATGCTCCGTGATGATCTCGATCGCCTGGCGGCCGATCGACCCCGTCGCGCCCAGCAGGGCGACCCGCTTCATGAACTTAGTGTAGGGAGGCGTCCAGAGCCCCCATGAGCAGCTCGACATGCGGCTCCGCGAAGACGAGCGGCGGGCGGATCTTCAAGACGTCGTCACGCGGCCCGGTTCGGCCGACGAGCACGCCGTTCGCGCGGAGGGCGTTCACGACGTCACGGGCACGCTCCGGCGTATCGAGCTCGACCCCGACGAGCAGGCCGATCCCGCGCACGTCGCGGATCGCAGGATGGCCGAGTGCACGGATCCGTTCCCGGAGCGCGTCACCGACATCCTTCGCACGCGCCACGAGCCGCTCGTCCTCGATCACCTCGAGCACGGCGAGCGCCGCCTGCGCCGCCACGGGGTTGCCGCCGAACGTGCTGAAGACGGTGCCGGCGAACGGGAAGCGGTCGACGAGCTCGCGCCGGGTGATCACCGCGGCGACGGGATACCCGTTCCCCATCGGCTTGCCGAGCGTGACGAGGTCGGGCTCGAGGCCGAGGTGCCGGTACATCCACAGGTCCTCGCCGCTGCGGCCGTAGCCGATCTGCACCTCGTCGGCGACGAAGAGGCCGCCCGCGTCGTGCGTCGCCTGCAGCAGCGCCCGTGCCCGCTCCGCGGTCGCCGGCTTGATGCCGTCGCTCGTCAAGCCGGCATCGAGGAAGGTTGCTGCGAGCGGTCCGATCTCGCCGACCTCGAGCGTCGTTGGGATGCGCGTGACGTGCGCCGGCTCGTAGCCGCGCGGCCATTCCTCCGGCGACAGGTCGGCGATCGCTGCCGTGACGCCGTGGTACGCGTGCTCGGTGATGACCGCGCCGGCGTTGCCCGTGACGCCGGTGGCGATCCGCCACGCCACGTCGTTCGCCTCGCTCCCGGAGTTGACGAGCATCACGGTGTCGAGCCCCGGCATCGTGGCGAGCAGCCGCTCGGCGAGGTCGATCAGCGGCTCGTAGAGGTAGCGCGCGTGCGTGTTGAGCGTTCGTGTCTGCCGCACCACCGCTTCGGTCACGCGCGGATGGGAGTGGCCGACGACTGGCACGTTGTTGTAGCCGTCGAGGAGGCGCCGTCCGTCGTCGTCGATCAGCCACACGCCCTCGCCGCGGACGACGTGCACCGGCTCGTCGTACGTCAGATTCGTGAGGAGCGCGCCGACGGCGGCCTCGCGGCGCTCTGCGAGCTTCCGTGTCGGTGCGAGCGGCGCCGCGCCGCCGAGCTCGTGCTGCCACCGCTCGGGATCCCAGAGCTCGAGCAGCGCCCACGAGTCCGCGTCCTCCGCCTGGATGTAGGTCGCGTTCTCGGGGTAGCGCGCCGTGCGCCAGGCGCTGATCGTCACGATCGCTGCCATGCGCGTTGCGACGAGGTCGCCGAGCACGTCGAGCTCGTCGGGCTCGAGCGGCGCCCACGATGCGTAGCCGTCGACGGCGAGGCGTGCTGCGCGGAAGGCGTCGTCGGGCGCGCGGCCGCGCATGAGCGACGCAATCGCGACAGCGAGATCGGCGACGGCGGCGGTATGGCAACTGTCGCCGAAGTCGACGATCCCGGAGACGTAGCCCTCGTCGTCGAGCAGCACGTTGCCGAGGTTCATGTCGCCGTGCACGACCTGTGCCGGCAGCGCTGCCCAGCGTGGGAGGACGTGCTCGTCGTAGCGGTCGAGCACCGGCTCGACGAGCCCGCGCCGGCTGCCGAGATGCTCGAGATGGTCGCGCAGCTTCGGAGCGTGCTTGAGATCCCAGAGGAGCTCGCGTCCGGCGGCCGGATGGAAGAAGCCGCGAAGTGCACGGGCGAGGCGTGCGTGCGTGCGGCCGTATGCCTGGACGGCGGCGTCTGAGAGGCCGGGGCCGCCGTGTCGTCCCGGCACGTGCTCGAAGAGCCGCACGACGTGCCCTCGGTACCTCGCCGACCGGAGCTGTCGCGCGATCGGCAGGTCGGGGTCCGCGCGGAGCGCGTGCTCGATCGCCGCGGCCTCGAGGTCGAGGTTGGCGGGATCCTCGGCCGCGTTCGAGATCTTGACGACCCCCGCCCCCTCCACGAGGAACGTCTGGTCGCGCTCGCTCCCGAGGTCGCGCGCGTTCCCGCCGACACCGAACAGCTCGGCGGCGAGCGCCGCTACGTCAACGGTCGTGAAGCGCGGCGGGGTCGACTCGAGGACGGAGGCCATCAGTGGTGCTCCTGGACGATGTTGCCGCCGTCCACGACCAGCGTCGCGCCCGTGACGTAGCTCGCCTCGTCGGTGCAGAGAAATGCGACGGCGGCGGCGACCTCGTCCGCGCGACCGGGACGCCCGACGGGCGTGTGCTCGCCGGCCACGAGCTCGTCGGGCTCCGAAGACGCCGTTGCGATCCAGCCGGGCTGCACGGAGTTCACGGTAATGCCGTCGGGACCGTGCTCGATCGCGAGCGTGCGCATCAGGCCGTCGATCGCGCCCTTCGCGGCGGCGTAGGCGCCCGACCCCGCCGCCGAGACGAGCGGGCCGGTGACGGACGACACCATCACGATGCGTCCGCGCCGCCGCTCGACCATCTCCGGCAGCACCGCCTGGGTCAGGTGGAACGCCGTGCTCAGCGTGATGTCCAGCTGGCGCCGGAAGTGGGCCGGCGTCAGCGACGCGAGCTCGCCGCCGCCGAAGTCCCCGCCCGTCTGCACCATCCCGGCGTTGTTGACGAGAACGTCGATCGGGCCGTTCGCGCCGCGCGCCGCGGCGGCGAGCGCCTGCGCCTGCTCCGGGTCGGTGAGCTCTGCGACGGAGCCGAACGCGCCGAGCTCGCGCGCCCGCTCGTGGATCCGATCGGTCGTCGAGGTGATCGACACGCGCGCGCCGAGCGCGGCGAGCAGCCGCGCGGTTGCGAAGCCGATTCCCGCGGCGCTGCCGCAGCCGCTGATCAGGGCGTGACGCCCCGCGAGGCTAAACGGCGAAGGCATTTGCGAAGTATTCGCTGTCCCCGTCGCCCGCGACGACGACACCGTTCGCGGCGTCGCGCGCTTTCACGAGCAGTGCCTCCAGCTCGCTGCGCGTCTCCACGGCCGGGTGGTGTCCCTCGACGTAGTGCGTGGCGCGAAAGCCGAGGATGCGGTCGTACAGCGGCAGCGCCTTCCCCGTCGTCAGCACCTCTTCCGGCGAGGCGGAGAGCGCATCCCCGACGAACAGGATGCCGTCCGGCTCGACGAGCGCGACGCACGCGTCGTCGCAATGGTCGCCGCCGACGTGCTCGACGTGCACGGTCACGGCGCCGAGGTCGAAGTCGATTGCGTCGTCGAACACGATGTCGGCCTGCGCGATCTCCACCGTGCGCGGTGCCGGGAGCTCCAGGCGGATGTGCTCGTTGACGTTCGCATCGTCGTTCCAGTCGCGCTGAGCGAGCTCGGCCAGCTTCTCCGCGGTTCGCGCGTGCGCAACGACGAGACCGCCGATCTCGACGCCGCCGAAGACGTGATCCCAGTGCGAATGCGTGTAGACGACGACACTCGGCGTGGTGGGCACGCCGTCGAGAAAGAGGCGCGTGTGCGCGCGCGACGAGCCTGCATCGAGCGCGAGCGTCCAGCGCTCTCCGACGACGGCGCAGAGCGAGGGCCGGTCCGGTGGGCCGGGCGGCAGCCACCACACGTGGTCGCTGATGCGTTCCATGTACGGTGCATCCTCGTGGAGCGGCCGGTCATCGAGAAGCCCGAAGGCGACATTCCCTTCGAGCTCGGAATCGACGACCTCGTCGTCGGCGACGGCGACGAGGCGGTCACCAGCAAGAAGGTGACGGTGCATTACGTCGGCGTCGCGTTCCGGAGCGGCGAGGAGTTCGACGCCTCCTGGAACCGCCGCCGACCGTTCGAGTTCAAGCTCGGCCAGGGGCAGGTGATCCCGGGCTGGGACCAGGGCGTCGCCGGGATGCGCGTCGGCGGCCGTCGGAGGCTGACCATTCCCAGCGCGCTGGCGTACGGCGCGCGCGGCGCGGGCGGGGTGATCGAGCCCCACGAGCCGCTCGTGTTCGTGGTCGACCTGCTCGCCGTCGGCTGAGCCGCGCCGCGAAATGTGGTAGGACGACTCCGTGGGGTTGTTCCGGAAGCGCCACGACCACGTGCTGACGGAGGCGGTCGCGTACGCGCGCTGCCACGGCGACCGCGGCAACGACATCCTCCGGGTGAGCAAGCGCGCCCCCTACGTCCTGCCGCAGCGCCGCCGCGGCCACGCGGTCTCCGTCTCGGGCGAGACGCTGCGCCAGGCATTCGCGGCCAAGCTCGACGACCGCCAGGTGTGAGCGAGCCCGCCGACGCGCGCTTGCTCGCCGAGCAGCAGCGTTACTACCGCGCCCGCGCGCCCGAGTACGACGACTGGTGGTTCCGGCGAGGCCGCTACGCGCTGGCTGCGGAAGCCGAGGCAGCGTGGTTCACCGACGTCGCCGAGCTCGAGGCGGAGCTGCAGCGCTTCGGCCCGAACGGCGACGTGCTCGAGCTGGCCGCCGGAACCGGCAACTGGACGAAGCAGCTCCTGCGGTACGCCGACAGGCTCACCGCTGTCGACGCAGCGCCGGAAGTCCTGGAGCTCAACCGCGTCAAGGTCGGCGGAAGCGTCGACTACGTTCTCGCGGACGCCTTCGCCTGGGAGCCGCCGCGCGCATTCGACGTCTGCTTCTTCGCGTTCTGGCTCTCCCATGTCCCGAGGTCCCGTCTCGCACGCTTCTGGGAGCTCGTCGGGCGAGCGCTGAAGCCCGATGGCCGCGTGTTCCTGATCGACAATGCCCAGCTCGGCGATCCGCGCCACACGGTCGGCGTCCGCGGCGAGGTCGTGCGGCGCAGCCTCTCCGACGGCCGGGAGTTCGAGATCGTGAAGCGCTTTTGGTCTCCGGCGGAGCTCGAGCGCGAGCTCGCGGCGCTCGGCTGGCACGTCGGCGCCGGCGCGACCGCGAACGGGCACTTCGTCTTCGCGTCGGGCAGCCTTATGCGTGCACCCGCACCCAGGGCATCCAGGCCGACGGGGGCGGGACCATGAACCCGGCGTGTGTGCCGTTCGGGACGACGAGCCGCCAGCGCCCGACGCGCGGCAGGCGAACGACGGCGCGCCACGTGTACGTCCCGGTGCGAACGAGCTTCACCTCGAACCCGTCGTGCGGGATGCGCGCGTGCGCGCGAGAACTGTCACCGGTCACGGTCCCGACAACGTCGTACCAGCCCTTCCCGGGTGCCACTGCGATGAGCCGCAGCCAGTCGTTGCTCGGCACGATGTAGCCGGTGCGGACGTAGACGACGAAAGCCTGGTTCGCGCGCGGCGTCGCGTTGCCGAGCGTGACGGACAGCCGACCCTTCGCCGACGCAGCCGGCGCGGCGATTGCGGCGAGGCACAGTCCGAGGGCGAAGGCTCTCACGGGACTCCGCCACCGAGTCTACGTCGCAGCAGGCGTCACCTCCCGCGGGCTGGGCTCGCGGGCCGCACCGCACAGGTAGTCGAGGGGCGACTCCTCGCCCTCACTCGCGAATCCGCGGCCGACCCCCGTCATGCGAGCGGACCTAGAGGTATCCGAACGCGCGCACGAGGTAGTACGTCGCGGGCGCTGCGAAGAGGAGCGCGTCGATGCGATCGAGCACGCCGCCGTGGCCCCCGAGGAGCCGCCCCGTGTCCTTCACCTGCATGTCGCGCTTCAGCATGGACTCGAACAGGTCTCCTGCCACGGCGACCAGCACGACGACGACGCCGAGGACGAGCGCCTCCCAGATGTTCACGTAGCCGTCGCGCTCCTGATACAGGGCGACGAACGCGACGAAGATCCCGACGAGCGAGCCGACGACGAAGCCCTCCCACGTCTTCCCCGGCGACAGCGTCGGCGCGAGCTTGTGGCGGCCGAAGAGCCGGCCGCCGAAGTACGCGAACGTGTCCGCCGCGAAGACGACGAGCAGCACCGTGAACGCGATTAGCTGCGGATGAGCGCCCATGCGCCGCAGGAGAACGATGTGCGCGAGGCCGAACCCGATCCATGCAGCCGCCAGCACCGTGGCGCCGATCGCCGCGGTCGCGGGCGGGCGCGTCTTCGCGAGCGTGTTCAAGGCGAATGCGACGAGCAGCGTCGACAGGAATCCGGCGAGCATCCAGAGCAGACCGCCCCGCTGCGCGCCGAGGAGCGCGAGGAACACGCCGACGTACGCCGCAGGGGCGAGCGGCGCGAGCGGCCGGGCCATCACAACGAACTCGTGCACCGCCACCGCGCCTGCTACGGCGAGCAGCACGAAGAGCCACCAGCCCCCGACCCAGACAGCAGCGAGCACGAGCGGCAGGCCGACGACGGCCACGAGCACACGGTTGACCAGATTGCTCATGCCCGCTGCCGGCGCCGGCAAAGCCGGCACCTCCGCTCCTCTATGAGCTCCGTCGAGCCTACGCTCATCGCCCGCCGAATCTACGGCGGCGACCGGCGTAATCCTCGATCGCGGCGCGGAACTCGTCCGGCCCGAAGTCCGGCCAGAGCGTGTCCGTGAAGACGTACTCCGCGTAGGCGCTCTGCCAGAGCAGGAAGTTCGAAGTGCGCAGCTCGCCCGACGTCCGGATGACGAGGTCCGGGTCCGGCATCTCCGGCGCGTAGAGATGCTTCGCGAAGGTCTCCTCGTCGTACTCCTCCCCGCTCGCGGCGAGGCGGCGCGCCGCCTCCACGATCTCGGCGCGACCGCCGTAGTCGAACGCGATCCAGAGATGGAGGCGGCGCTCGTTCTCGGTCGCCGCCTCGAGGTCGGCCATCTTCGCGTGGAGCCACTCCGGCGCTCGGTCGCGCCGGCCGACGAACCTCGTGTGCACGCCCTCGCGCGCCAGATCGTGGAGCTCGCGGTCGATCGTCTCGCCGAAGATCTCCATCAGGGCGGACACCTCGTCGTCCGACCGCGTCCAGTTCTCGGTCGAGAAGGCGTAGACGGCGAGCGAGCCCACGCCGAGGTCGATCGCCGTCTCGACGATCGGCCGCAGCGCACGGGAGCCCGCGCGGTGCCCCTCGGCGACGTCGAGGCCGCGGGCCTCGGCCCAGCGGCCGTTGCCGTCCATGACGATCGCGACGGCGCGCGGGATCTCCGTGAAGAGGGCCGCGCCGGTCAGACCTCCATGACCTCCGCTTCCTTGTGCTTCAGCAGCTCGTCGATCTGCTTCGTGTGCTCGTCCGTCAGCTTCTGCACGCGCTCCTCGGCGCGATGCTCCTCGTCCGCGCCGACGTCGCCGTTGTCGACGAGCTCCTTCAGATGCTTCATCGCGTCGCGCCGGATCTCGCGCACCGCGACCCGGTGCTCCTCGGCGAGATTGCGGACGACCTTGACGAGCTCCTTCCGCCGCTCCTCGGTCAGCTGCGGGATCGGCAGGCGGATGAGCTTGCCGTCGTTCGACGGCGTCAGCCCGAGGTCCGATTCCTGGATCGACTTCTCGATCGAGCGGATCGACGACGGATCGAACGGCTGGATCGTCAGCATGCGCGCCTCGGGCACGCTGATCGTCGCCAGCTGCTTCAGCGGCGTCGCGGTGCCGTAGTAGTCGACCTCGATGCGATCGAGGAGCGCCGCCGACGCGCGCCCGGTTCGCACCGTGTTGAACTCGGCGCGCGAGTGCTCCACGGACTTCCCCATCCGCGTCTGCGCGTCGGTGATCAGCTCGTCGACGGTTGCCATGTCTCTCCTCCTACGGGGTCTCGATGACGGTGCCGACCTGCTCGCCGCGCACGACGCGGGCGATGTTGCCTTCGGCGAGCTCGAACACGTGGATCGTGAGCTTGTTGTCCATGCAGAGTGAAAGCGCTGTCGTGTCCATCACCTTCAGGCCGCGCTCGATCGCCTCGAGGTGCGTCAGCCGCGGCAGGAACTGCACGTCGGGATCGGTCTTCGGGTCGCCGTCGTACACGCCCTCCACGCCGTTCTTAGCCATAAGAATCGCATCCGCGCCGACCTCGAGTGCGCGCAGGGCAGCAGCCGTGTCGGTCGTGAAGTACGGGTTGCCGGTCCCTGCGGCGAAAATGACGACCCGCCCCTTCTCGAGATGGTCGATCGCCTTGCGGCGGACGTACGGCTCCGCAACCTCCTCGGCCGCGAGCGCCGACTGGACGCGTGCCTGGACGCCCTCGCGCTCGAGGATGTCCTGCAGGGCGAGGGCGTTGAGCATCGTCGCGAGCATCCCCGCGTAATCCGCGTTCGCCCGGTCCATCCCGTCGGCGACGCCCTCCATGCCGCGGAAGAAGTTGCCGCCGCCGACGACGACCGCGATCTCGTTGCAGTGCTGCTGCGCTTCCGCCAGCTCGTGCGCGAGGGATCGCACGACCGCGACGTCGATGCCGTGGTCGCGCGATCCCTGGAGCGCTTCGCCGGAGAGCTTGAGCAGAACGCGCCGGAAACGTCGTCCCGACATCAGCTGACGCTGAGCCGGGCGAAGTCGACGACCTCGGCGCCGGCTTCCTGCAGCGCCTGGGCGACCGTCTTCGAGCTGTCGTGCACCCACTCCTGGTCGACGAGCACGTTCGCCTGGAAGAAGCGCTTGTTCAGCATGCCGTCGACGATCTTCTCGCGCGCCGGCTCGGGCTTCGCCTGCACCTCGTCGGATGCGGCGAACGTCGAGCGCTCCTCGTCGACGACATCCTGCGGCACGACGTCACGCGTCACCCACTGCGGGCTGAGCGCGGCGATGTGCATCGCGATCTTCCGGCCGAGCTCGTCGTCGCCGCCGCGCATGAGCACGAGCACGCCGAGCTTGTTCGCCGGCGGATGTGCGTAGCCGGTCACGAACTCGTCGTCGCCCGCTTTGAACTGCGCCGCGTCGACCACGACGATGTTCTCGCCGAGCTTGCCGGAGAGCTGCTGGCGCTCGTCGTCGAGCGACGACTCCGAGCCGACGCCGTCGGACTCCACCGTCTCGAGCACCTTCCTCGCGAATGCCTGGAACTCGTCGTTCTTCGACACGGGCTCCGTCTCGCAGCCGACCGCAACGATCGTGCCTCGCCCGTTGTCGATGCGGTAGCCGACGAGGCCTTCCCTCGTCTCGCGGTCGGCCCGCTTCGCCGCCTGTGCCATGCCGCGCTCGCGGAGCCACCGCTTCGCGCCCTCGAAGTCGCCCTCCGTCTCCTGGAGCGCGCGCTTGCAGTCCATCATCGGGGCGCCGGTCTCGGCGCGCAGCTGCATGACGAGCTTCGCCGGGATGTCAGCCATTGGTGACCTCCTCCACGGGAGCAGCCTCTGCCTCCGGCTCGGCAGCGGACTGCGGCTCGGGCTCGGGCTCGGGCTTGCGCTCCATCTCGCGCTGCGTCACCTTCTGCTTGCCGGCGTCGATCGCGTCGGCGAGCACGCGCGTCACGAGCGAGCACGAGCGGATCGCGTCGTCGTTGCCGGGGATGACGTAGTCCGCCTCGTCCGGGTCGGCATTCGTGTCGACGAGCGCGATCACCGGCATGCCCAGGCGGCGTGCCTCGCGAACCGCAAGTGCTTCCTTCTTCAGGTCGACGATGAAGACCGCGTCCGGCTGCCGGCGCATGTCGGCGACGCCGCCGAGATTCGCCTCGAGCTTCTCGAGCTCGGCCGCCATTGCGATGCGCTCCTTCGCCGGCAGGAGGTCCATCTGACCCTCCTCCCTGAGGCGGCGCATCTCGTGCAGCCGCTCGATCCGGGACGACATCGTCCGCCAGTTCGTCAGCAGGCCGCCGAGCCAGCGATGGTTGACGTACGGCATGCCGACGCGCTTCGCCTCGTTCTCGACGGCGTCCTGCGCCTGCTTCTTCGTGCCGACGAACAGCACCGTGCCGTTCCGCTCGGCGACGTTGCGGACGAACTGCGCGGCCTCGTCGAGGCGCTCGCTCGTCTGCGTCAAGTCGATGATGTAGATGCCGGACCGCTCCGTGAAGATGAAGCGGCGCATCTTCGGGTTCCAGCGCCGCGTCTGGTGGCCGAAATGCACCCCGGCCTCCAGCAGCTCGCGCATCGAGGCGACTGCCATGTGTGGACTCCTTTTGGTTTCGACTGGTCCTGCACCGGTCGGGGGCTCGGGGCGCACTCGCGTCAACTGCGAGCACCCGCGCCGCGGCTGATCCGCCGGGGAGTGGGTTTTCCGGACGCCTACAGGGTAGCGGCTGCCCGGAACCGCTCCTTCGCCTCGGCCGCCTCGACGGCCAGATCGAGGATCGGCTCCGCATAGCCGCCGCCCCGCCAGCGCTCGATGTACGCGCCGTCCGGGTCGAACCGCTCGCGCTGGCGCTCGGGATTGAAGATCCGGAACCACGGCTGGGCGTCGACGCCGGTCCCGGCGACCCACTGCCAGTTGCCCTCGTTCTGCGCCGGGTCGTAGTCGACGAGCCGCGCCGCGAACCACGCCTCGCCGACGCGCCAGTCGAGGTGGAGATGCTTGACGAGGAAGCTCGCCGCGACCATCCGGACGCGGTTGTGGATCCAGCCGGTCTCGGCGAGCTCGCGCATGCCCGCGTCGACGAGCGGGAAGCCGGTCTCGCCGGCACGCCAGCGGTCGAGCTTCTCGCCGGGCGGATCCCAGCGTGGCTCGAGCCGGGGCGCATCGAGTCCGGAGCGCTTGACGTGCTCGAACCAGTCGTGCCAGCAGAGCTCGTCGAGCCACTTCTCGCGGCCGCGCGAAGGCGGAGCCTCCCGCGCCGCCACCGCGCAGTCGCCGACCGTCAGGTCGCCGGCGGCGATCAGCGGTGAGAGCCGTGAGGTTCCGTCGCGGCCGGGGAAGTCGCGATCGTCGGCGTATGCCGTCAGCTTGGTCTCGACGAACTCGCGCAGGGCGGGATGGCGCGGATCGCCGTCCGCCGGCGACCACGCGCGGCGGAAGGCCGCGAACGTCTTCACGCCGGGAGCGCCGCCTGCAGGTCCTCGGGAAGCTGCGACTCGACCTCGACGCGCTCACCGGTGAACGGATGGTCGAATGCGAGTCGCGCCGCGTGCAGGAACTGCCGCTCGAGGCCGAGCACACCGGGGCGGCCGTAGGTCGGGTCGCCCGCGACCGGGAGATCGATCGCCGCGAGATGGACGCGGATCTGGTGCGTCCGACCGGTCTCGAGCGTCACCCGGAGCAGCGTGTAGCCGTCGAGCTCGCGCTCGATCTCGAAATGCGTGACCGCGTCGCGCGGCGAATCCGTGTCGAGCGAGTGGCGGAGCGCGTCGTGGCGGTCGCGGCCGATCGGCGCATCGATCGTCCCGCGACGGGAGCGCGGCCGGCCGACGACGAGCGCGAGGTACTCACGCGTCACCTTGCGGCGGCGGACGAGCTCCTGCAGCCGGCGGTGCGCCTCGGGCGAGCGCGCGACGACGAGCAGACCCGAGGTGTCGCGGTCGAGCCGGTGGACGATCCCCGGCCGCTCTGCCTCCTCGCCGCCTTCCACATCCCACGCCAGCAACCCGTGCACGAGCGTTCCCTCAGCGTGCCCCGCCGACGGATGCACGACGACACCCGCGGGCTTGTCGACGACGAGGAGGTGCTCGTCCTCGTACGGGACGACGAGGTCCATGTCCTGCGGCTCGAGACCGCTGGGACGCCGTGCGGGCGCGTCGAACTCGACCTCTTCCCCGCTGTCGAGCTTGTGGCTCTTCGGACGGACGCGACCGTCGACGCGGACGCCGCCCTCGCGCACGAGCCGCTCCGCGACGGCGCGCGAGCCGATCTCCGGCAGCTCGGCCAGAAAGCGGTCGAGCCGGATGCCGGCTGCGTCAGGAGGGACGCGGAGGCGCGTCACGCGAGGCTGGAAGCGACGTCGGCGAAGCCGCCCTCGCCCGGCCGGAAGACGGCGTCCGACTGCGGCGGCCACCGGGGTGGCTCCGCCGGGGCGGCTCGCGCTCTGCGTACACGAGCGCGGCGAGCAGGACGAGCACGCCGATGACGATGAAGCTGTCGGCGAGATTGAACGCCGGCCACCAGCGGAAGTCGATGAAGTCGGTGACGTAGCCGAGCCTGACACGGTCGACGAGGTTCGACGAGCTGCCGCCGATCACGAGGCCGAGCGCAACCGGGAGAACGGGATGGCGCGCGCCGCTGCGCGCGAAGTACGCGAGCATCCAGATGATCGCGATGCCGGTCAGCACGATCACGACAGCCGTCGATCGCGAGAACAGTCCGAAGGCGATGCCCGAGTTCTGGACGTGGCGGATCCACAGCGGCCCGGCGACGTGGACGCCGTCGCCCAGCTGGAGCTGCGACGCGACGAGATGCTTCGTCAGCTGATCGGCCGCGACCGTTGCAAGTGCGATCGCGCCGAGCGCGAGCCACTGGCTCGGCCCCGCGCCGAGCTTGCGCTCGCCCACGAGCACAGGCGATGCTGCGTCCGGCACGGACGAGCCGACACGCACCTGCGGATCGCTCACCCGCGCAACTCGCGGGCGCGTGCGTGGTCGATGCAGAGCGAAGCCCACGGCATCGCCTCGAGGCGCTCCTGTCCGATCTCCTCCCCGCCCTCGACGCACGTGCCGTACGTCCCGTCCTCGATCCGCTTGAGCGCGGCGTCGATCTCTGCGAGGTGCTGCCCTGCGTTCTCGCCGAGCGAATAGTCGATCTCGCGATCGAGCGTCGCGCTCGCGATGTCGCCCATGTGGTTGTCGCTCGCCGTCGCGAGCTCGTCCGTCTCGTCCTCGATCGAGCCCGGATGCTCGTCGCGCAGATGTGCGATCGCGCGCTGGACACGTTCGCGCTCCTCCATGAGAAGCGTGCGGAAATGCTCGGTTTCGATGCTCATGAACGCCTGTCCTTTCGTACGCGTACGGGCGCCGACGCGGAAGCAAGGCGGCGCTCGATCAGCGCCGGGCCGACCCCGGTCAGCTCAACGATCTTGTCCCGGGCGCTGTGACCCGAAACGATCGCAACCGCCTCGAGCGGCACCGCAAGGACCGAGGCGAGAAGCCGCACGACTGCGTCGTTCGCGCGGCCGCGCTCGGGCGCTTCCGTGACGCGGACCTTCCACGCGTCGCCGTGGCGACCGACGACTGCCGCGCGCCCGGCACCCGGGCTCACGCGGAGCCGCACCCGCGTCGTCGTCGCCGTCATGGACGAAGCTTAGAGCGCGTTACGCAGCTTCGACGCCCGTCGTGTCGAGCTCGACGCCGTGCAGCGTGTCCTCCGCCTCCTCGACCACGGCCAGCACCGTGCGCAGCTTCTCCTTCAGCATGCGCGTCTCGAGGACGAGCCGCTCGTTCTCGTTCATCGCGCGCCGCTTGACGGAACGCGCCTCGGCGTGCGCCTCCGTGAGGATCACGTCGGCTTCGCGGCGCGCCTGTTCCTTCAGGTCGCTCGCTGCACGCTCCGCCGAGACGAGCGTCTCGCGGAGCAGCGCCTCGAGCTCCTTGTAGCGGACGAGGTCCTGCTCGAGCTGCTCGACCTTGTCGGCGAGGTCGGCGCGCTCGCGCCAGACATCTTCGAAGCTCGCAGCGATCTCCGCGAGCAGGCGGTCGACGTGCGGCCGGTCATAGCCGCGGAACGACTTCGGCGGCGACAGGTGACGGATCTCGACGGGGGTCAGTGCCATATGCCCTCCCCTAGTCCAGTAGGCCAAGTAGATGGATAGCGGCCCAAGCGAGTAGCCAGAGGACGATAGTCGCGACCCACGGCGACAAGTCCAGTGGCCCGGTGTTCGGCATCAGCCTACGGAAGAGCCGAAGGTACGGCTCGGAGACGTCGTAGAGAAATCGCTGGACCCGGTTGAGCCAGGGCGAGTACGGCAGCCGCAGCCAGCTCGTGATCACGTAGGCGAAGATCACGAGCGAGTAGACGATCGCGAAGACGTAGACGAAGCTCTGGAGCGACGTCACGACGTCCGCGAGCAAGCTGACAGTGGCCGTTCCGCCCATCAGGAGGCCGTTCGGCGCACGCCGCGGAAGTCCTACGCCTGGTTGAAGAAGCCGCCGCGCTCGATCATCCGGGCGCGCTCCTCGGCAGAGACCTCGACGTTGCGCGGCGTCAGGAGGAACACCTTGTCGGCGATCCGCTGCATGCCACCGTCGAGTGCGTACGTCAGTCCGCTCGCGAAGTCGATCAGGCGCTTCGACAGGTCCTGGTCGCTCTGCTGGAGGTTGAGGATCACCGGGACGCCGTCCTTGAACCGGTCCGCGATCTGCTGCGCGTCGTTGAAGCTGCGCGGCAGGACGAGGTGGACCTTGACGTTCGGCGACGCGATGCTCTCGACCCCGCGGAGCCGGCGCGGCGCGGCCTCACGCTGCTGCGGCGAGGGACGGAGGACGCTCGTGCGCTGGGCGGCGGCCGGCTCGGGATCCGTCCAGTCGTCGAACTCCTGGCTGCGCCGCCGCGGAGCGAGCCGCCGGACGTTCGGCCGCTCGGCGTACGCCGCGCGCAGCTCCTCGTCCGTCAGGTAGCCGTCCTCGTCCCACTCCTCCTCCTCGGCGATGCCGAAGTAGACGAGCGTCTTGTTCCAGACGTCCGCGAAGCCCATGACGGGCGAAATGTTACTGCGGCCTTCGGTCACCGAAGACGCTGGATCCCACGCGAATGTGGGTCGCGCCCTCCTCGACGCCGACCCGCCAGTCCTGGCTCGTCCCCATCGACAGCTCCCGGAGGCCGTGCTCCTCGGCGAGCTCGCGCAGCCGACGGAAGTACGGGCGCGACGCCTCGGGGTCGTCGGTGAAGGGCGGCATCGTCATCAACCCGCGGACGCCCGCGTACGCGGTGAGCAGCACGGGGAGCTCCTCGGGCGTCACGCCGGACTTCGTCGGCTCGCCGCTGAGGTTGACCTCGACGAGCGCGGGGATCGTCAGCTTCGCTGCCGCCGACTCCGACGACAGCGAGTGGCAGAGCTCGCAGAGCTCGTTGACCGTCTTCGCCTTCCGGCTCTGGAGGTGGCCGATGAAGTGCCAGCGGAAGGCGGCGCCCCACCGTGCGTGCTTCGCGGCGAGGTCCTGCGCCCGGTTCTCCCCGACGACCTCGACACCGGCCTCGGCGAGCAGACCGAGCTCGTCGACGCTCACGTACTTCGCGGCGACGACGACCGTCACATCCTCGCCCGCCTCCTCGCGCAGCCGGGTGTAGCGCTCGCGGATCTCGTCAGCCGACGTAGGCGATGACCCCCTGGCGGCCGGTGCGGCCGTGGTCGCGCCGATGCGAGAAGAACCGGTCGCCGTGGCAGGACGTGCAGAGGTCGGCGCGATCGACCTGGTCCACGCCGGCCGCCCGCAGCGCGCGCTCGGCGGAAGTCCAGAGGTCCAGATGCAAGTCGTCGCGCACGACGTCGTCGCCGAACGCCTCGCGGAACGGCGCGGCGACTTCCTCGCCGACCTCGTAGCAGCACGGGCCGATGCTCGGGCCGATCGCGGCGACGAGGTGTCCCGACGCGAGCGCGCGCACGCCGGAGCCGATGATGCCGGCAAGGAGACCGCGCCAGCCCGCGTGGAGGATCGCCGCCGCCGGCTGGTCGCCGTCCAACCGCACGAGCGCGATGGGCATGCAGTCGGCGGTCAGCAACAGCATCGCGCGGCCGGGCTCGTCGCTCCACAAGCCGTCGCAGTGGTCGTAGACCGTTCCCGGAGTGACGATGCCGCGCGCATCTGCGCGCGTCACGTTCGCGCCGTGGCGCTGCCACGCCATGGTCGCCTCGTTCGCATCGGCGCCGACCGCGTCGCAGAGCAGCGAGCGGTTCTCGACGACGCGCGCGGGATCGTCCTCGGTGAGGATCCCGAGGTTGAGCGACGAGAACGGGCCCTCGCTGACGCCCCCGATTCGCGTCGAGAAGGTGACTCGGTACGGCCCCGGTGCATCCCAGTCGATGAGGTCGAGGCCGCCCACGCCGCTCACTGACGAAGCTTCGCACGCGCGCGCCGGACGAGGTCGTCATGGGTGTTGCGGGAGGGGTCGTCGACGACCTCGCGGAGCAGCTCGTGGAGGGCGCGGCCGAGCTCGGGCCCCGGCGCGAACCCGATCGCGATCAGGTCGCGGCCGTCCACCGCGAGGTCGGCGAGCCGGTGCGGCTGCTTCCGCTCGTGCTCCAGCACCCGCCGGAAGCGCCGCAGCTTCTCGATGTCTTCGAGCGGCGGCGGCCCGCTCGAGCCGCGCTTGCCGAGGAAGTCGGCCTCCTTGTGGTCGACGAGCTGGAAGGCGACCTCGTCGCCGTGCTTCGCGAGGAAGCGCCGAGCGCGGAGCTCGTCGCCCTTCCCCACCTGGAACATGTGGTGGCGGACGATGCGACAGACGCGGTCGCGCAGCGCGTTCGGGTAGCGCAGCCGGCGCAGTGCCGTGCCGGCGAGCTCCGCACCGACCTGCTCGTGACTGCGGTCGGCATAGCCGCGCTTTGCGTAGTAGTGGAGCCGACCGTCGGTTCCACGCCAGGCGGCGAGCGGCTTGCCGAGGTCGTGGAACAGGGCGGCGAGCCGCACGGGCAGCGCGCGCTTCGCGTCCGCAGTCGCCTGGACGACCGCAAAGGTGTGCTCGTCGACGGTCATGTCGTGGTAGCGCGACTCCTGGTCGAAGCCGACCGCGGGCTCGAACTCCGGCAGCACATGCACGAGCACGCCCGTGTCGCGTGCGATCCGCAGCGCCTTCGCCGGCTCCGCGCCGAGCACGAGCTTCGACAGCTCTCCCATTCCGTCGGCGGCGATGCCGCCGCCGATCCGTTCGGCCGAGACGAGCTCGACCGACTGCGCCTCGCCGCGCATCTGCTGCAGCGTCGTGTCGTCGAGGTCGAAGCCGAGCTGCGACACGAAGCGGAGCGCGCGAACGATGCGAAGCGGATCCTCCGAAAAGCTCGTCGCGGACACGGTTCGAAGCACGCGCCGCTGGAGGTCGGCGCGGCCGTCGAGCGGGTCGACGAGCTCGCCGGTCGACAGCCGTCTAGCCATCGCGTTGACGGTGAAGTCGCGGCGGCGCATGTCGTCCTCGACCGAGAGTGATGCGTCGGCGACGATCTCGAAGTCGTGTCGCCCGCGGCCGGTGCTCACCTCGCGCCGCGGCGGCGCGAACTCGATCCCGGCGCGCGCGTACGGCCGCACGGCCTTGTCGCGTGGATGAAGTCGGACGCCGACCAGCCGCCCTGCGACGACGAGGTCGTCGACGCGCCCGTGCGGCGCGAGCCGCCGCTTCAGCTCGTCGGTGTCGACGCCGGGGACGAGGAAGTCCGCATCCTTCGACTCGCGGGCGAGAAGCTCGTCGCGGACTGCGCCGCCGACGACGTACGCGTCGAGCTCGAGGGACCGAACGTAATCCTCGAGCGCGGCTCTAGCGATGCGCGATCGCCTCGATCTCGACGAGCGCGCCCGATGGCAGCCGTGCCACCTCCACGGTCGAGCGCGCCGGCGGTCTGTCGCCGACGTGCTTCGCGTACACGGAGTTCATACCCTGGAAGTCGTCGAGGTTCTGGAGGAAGACCGTCGTCTTGACGAGCCTGTCGAGCCCGGTTCCCGCCTCCTCGAGGATGGCGCGGAGGTTCGCGAAGATCTGCTCCGTCTGTTCCTCGATCGTGCCGCCCGAGAGCTCCTTGTCGCCCGGCTTGAGGGCGAGCTGGCCCGAGACGAAGACGAGGTCCCCGGTCTGGATCGCCTGCGAATAGGGCGCGCCCTGGAACGGCGCGGGCGCCGCCTCCGTGCGCACGACGGTCTTGCTCACTCCGGTCCTCCTTCGGTCGCGCACGCGTGCGCGAGGGCGACGCCGAGCGCCTTGAAGATCGCCTCGAGCACGTGCTGTGTGTCGGTTCCGTTCAGCAGCCTGACGTGAAGCGTGACGCCGGCGCCGTCGGCGAGCCGCTCGAGAAAACGCCGGACGACGTCGGTGCCGAGCCCGCCGATCCTCGCCTGGGTCAGGTCGACGTTGGTGACGACGAGCGGCTCGTCCGACACTTCGAGGACGACGCTCGCGAGCGCCTCCGCCGAGGTCATCGAGGCGAAGCCGTAGCCGCGGCCGGCGCGCAGGCCCTCGGCGAGCGCGGAGCCGATCGCCCGCCCGGCCTCTGCCACCTCGTCCTCGCCGGTGCCGGGCTCGACCTCGAGCGCGAGGTCCCACCGCGCATATTCGGCAAGGCGCTCGAGCAGGCGGTCGAGCACGGCCACGCCGGTGGCGACGCTCGCCGCACCGCTGCCCCGGAGCCCGAGGCGAATCCCGCTGCGTCCCGCCGCCGCCATGCCTGGTGGTGAGGCTACACGTCTCGAAAAGATGGGCCGTTCGGCCCATTCATCCGCGGCGGCGGCATCCGGAGAATCGGAGTCGGATGCAGGGTATGAGGGCCCTCGCTGCGGTCGGAGCCGGAGCCGCGCTCGCGTGCGCGACCGCGACATCCCCGGAGCAGCCTGCCGCACGGGCGGCGCTCGGCACGGGCGCGGTCGGCACGGCCGCCGCGCAGGAGTGGCAGCTGCGCGCGGCGCGCGTCGACCAGGTGCCCGTCGGCGTGCGCCGCGATGCGGCAGGACTGACGATCGCCGTGATCGACACGGGAGCCGACGTCACCGCGCCGGAGCTCGCGGCACGCTCGCCCGAGACGTGGAACACGCGCTCCCGCTCCACCGACGTCAGAGACGTGAACGGGCACGGCACCTTCGTCGCGTCGCTCGTCGCAGCTGCGAGCGGCGAGGCGAAGCTGCTCGTGATCAAGTCCGGCAGCGACGGAGGCTCGTTCACCGATATCGACGAGGCCGCGGGGATCATCTACGCCGTCGACCACGGTGCGCGGATCCTCAACCTGAGCGTCGGCGGCGCGACGACGTCGACGACCGAGCGTCGCGCGATCACGTACGCGATCGACCACGGCGTGCTCGTCGTCACGGCGGTCGGGAACCAAGGCCAGTCGGGGAACCCGGTCGAGTACCCCGCGGCACTCGTCCAACCGGTGGGCTCGGACGGCGCAGGCGGGGCGGGACTCGCAGTCACTGCGACGACGGCGGACGGACGGCACGCGCCGTTCGCGAACATCGGCTCGTGGGTGTCGCTCGCGGCGCCGGGCGACCACGTGCTCGCCGCGCTCTCGCGCGCGTCGTCGCCGCTGATCTTTCCGCGGACGACGCTGCCGGGTGTGAGGGGCCTGTACGGCTACGGCAGCGGGACCTCGTTCGCCGCGCCGCTCGTCTCGGGTGCCGCCGCACTCGTGTGGGCGGCGAACCCGTCGTTGACGGCGCAGCAGGTCGCGCAGACGCTGAAGGCGACGGCATCCGGCAACGGCACGTGGACGGCGGAGCTCGGCTACGGGGTCGTCAACGCGGCCGCAGCGGTCGCGGTCGCGCAGCAGACCGCGCGCGGCACCGGCTAGGGGTCGACGCGCTCGATGTGCGCGCCGAGCGCGCGCAGGCGCTCGTCGATCCGCTCGTAGCCCTTGTCGATCTGGTGCGCGGCACCGATCGTCGACTGACCTTGGGCACAGAGCGCGGCGAGCAGCATCGCCATGCCGGCGCGGATGTCCGGGCTCTCCATCCGCTGGCCGACGAGGTGGGCCGGTCCGGTGACGACGGCGCGATGCGGGTCGCAGAGGATGATCCGCGCGCCCATCGAGACGAGCTTGTCGGTGAAGAACAGGCGGTTCTCGAACATCTTCTCGAACATCAGCACGGTGCCGAACGCCTGCGTCGCGACGGTGACCGCGATCGACGTCAGGTCGGACGGGAAGGCGGGCCACGGGCCGTCCTCGATCTTCGGGATCATCCCGCCGAGGTCGTCCTGCACGATCAGCTGCTGGCGCGACGGGATGTGGACAACGTCCTCGCCGACCTCGACGCGCACTCCGAGCTTTGCGAACGCGGGAACGATCGAGACGAGGTCCTTCGCGCGGACACCTTCGACCGTCACGTCGCCGCCGGTGATCGCGGCCATGCCGATGAAGCTGCCGACCTCGATGTGGTCGCAGCCGATCGCCCAGTCGCCGCCGCCGAGGTGGTCGACGCCCTCGATGCGCAGCACGTTCGACTCGATCCCCTCGATGCGCGCGCCGAGCGAGACGAGGAAGCGGCAGAGGTCTTGCACGTGCGGCTCGCAGGCGGCGTTGCCGATCACCGTCTCGCCCGGCGTCATGACGGCGGCCATGACGGCGTTCTCGGTCGCCATCACGCTCGCCTCGTCGAGAAAGACGTGCGCACCGCGCAAGCCGTCGGTCGTCATCTCGAAGGTCGGGCCGCCGATGTCGATCGCGGCGCCGAGCTCGGCGAACGCGTGGATGTGGGGATCGAGCCGGCGCCGCCCGATCACGTCGCCGCCCGGCGGCGGCATCGTCGCGCGGCCGAACCGGGCGAGCAGCGGGCCGGCGAGGAGGAACGACGCGCGGATCTTCTTGCACAGCGCAACGTCCGGCGCGGACTTCGCGACGTTCGCCGTCTCGATTCGGACCTCGTTCGGCCCGGTCCACCCCGCGTCGGCGCCGAGGTCGCTCAGCAGCTCGAGCATCGTGTCCACGTCGCGGATGCGCGGGACGTTCGTGATCGTCACCGGTTCGGATGCGAGCAGGCAGGCGGCGAGGATCGGCAGCGCGCCGTTCTTGTTGCCGGCGGCGCGGATCCGGCCGCTCAGCGGCTGGGATCCCTCGATGACAAAGGCGTCTGCGAGCGCGGGTGCCACTGCCATGGCGGGCTATGCTAGCCAGCCGGTGGCTCCGACTCGCGAACAGGCCTGGGACACCCTCAGGAAGTACACAAAGGGCGAGTCGCTCCTTCGGCACGCGCTCGCGGTCGAGGCGTCGACGGCGGCCTATGCGCGGAAGTTCGGCGAGAACGAGGAGCTCTGGCGCGTCGCCGCGCTCCTCCACGACTTCGACTACGAGATGCACCCGACGCTCGACAAGCACCCGCAGGACGGCGCGCCGATCCTCCGCGACGAGGGCTATCCGGAAGAGGTGGTCGAGACGGTGCTGTCGCATGCCGAGCACCTCGCGATGCCGCGCGACACGCTTCTCAAGAAGGCGCTCTTCGCGTGCGACGAGCTCAGCGGCTTCGTGCATGCGTGCGCGCTCGTGCGG
>DATCJJ010000146.1:0-10363 GCA_036562845.1 Gaiellaceae bacterium
ATCGGACGGACAAGCCCCTGGTGGCGGACGTGGAAGGACGTTCACGACAGCGCGTTTCGGCAGGGTCAAGCGCCCCTCTCATGGGATGGCTCGCGGTGTGCTGCGCCCGGCCATTTGCGCTGGCCCTGCCAAAGCGCGTGAACCGCGTCTACTCTTTGATAGTCAGTGGGCCGGGCGGGATTCGAACCCGCAAGACGGAACACCGCCGGACGCTCCCAAGGCGCCCGCGTTTGCCAGTTTCGCCACCGGCCCACTCACCCTCACAGGGTTATGTCGGCCAGCGGTGCTGCCGCGGACCTCGGTAACGATTTTAGTTACCAAGTACCCTCCGCTACGGCCGGGTGAACTTCACAGATTTTTCTATGGAAGAGATCGAAGCAGCTTCCATACGGCCACGCTACAGCCTCGTCTTCGTCCGGACTTTCTGACGCGCTACGGCTCGCGTTCGGCGTCGTCAAGGAAGTCTGGCGGCAACCCCTCCGCAGCGAACTTGACCTCTATTCCGAGGAGCCTTCCGCCCTTGTCGAACTCAAAGACGAACTCTCCACCGATCTCATGGTCGGCTAGCCCACGCCAGCGTGCCACGTCGCCATCCTCGTACTCGGTGAGACGGATATGAGCGGTGTTTGTCGCCCGGTTGACCGTGACCCGCATACGCGGATCGTAGGCACGACCGACCGAATTTCGCCAAACCCTCCTAGAACCGCGCCTCGCGGCGCGGCTGCCCGCCGCTCCTCGAGCCGAACGCGACGAGAAGCCCGGCGGCGAGCACCCAGCCGGCAAGCCGCCAGCCGCCGTGGACGAGAGCGGTATACGGCGTGAAGCTCGGCATCAGGTGGTCGAGCGGCGGCCCGTGGTGGCTGTCGATCGCGGCGAAGAACGAGCTCCGCTCGCCGCCGAGGCTCCACGACGGGCGGAGCCAGACGAAGACAGCGGCGAGCACCCATTGCAACGCGAGTAGCGCCGCAGCCACCAGGCGCACCGCGGCACCGGCCTCACGCAGCACAAGCGCGATCGCAGGGGCCGCCGCAGGAATGAACTGCAACGCGTAGCGCGCCGCGGGTGCGTAGGCGCCCGACCAGTCGCTGAACGTCGCCTGCAGGAAGATCGTCGGGCCGAGCACGACCGCCAGTCGCAGGAACGGCCCGCGGAACAGCTTCAGCCACACCGGCAGCCCCGCGAAGATCAGGAGCAAGGCGGGGCTGTTCGTGAACAGGCCGCGGGAAGCGTCGAAGGACACGGCGGCGAGCCCGCGGGCCTCGTTCAGCGCGAACAGGCTGTTGCCGGGCAGGACCATGCGCGTCGGCGAGGGGGAGCCGTACCACGCGAGATTGGAGAGCACGTAGCCGACGAGCGAGGCGGCGACCGGAGCGGTGAGCACGAGCAGCCGACGGAGCCGATCGCGTCCTCCCGTGCTCCGGACGACCTGGACGACCGCGATCGCCGCGATCGTGCCGAAGGCGAGACCGTTCTTGAAGTGGAACCACCACGAGGCGCCCACGAGGGTGCCGAGCAGCAGCAGGTGGCCGGATCTGCGCTCGGGCAGCTCGAGCAGCAGGAGGCAGGCGAGCAGCAAGGCGGCGGCCGGCAGGTCGGGGAACACGCGTCCCTCGAGGCCGAGAAAGCTCGGCGAGAAGCCCAAGACGGCCGTCGCGATCGCGGCGAAGCCAACCTCGCCGGTGAACCGCCGCGCCCAGAGGAACGTCAGCACGAGAACGAGCGCGGCGATGACGACCATTTCCACCGTTGCGCCGTGCGCTCTGTCCGCAGCGAACGCAGGAACGAGCACGACCGGCAGGCCGACGCCGTGCATCGAGTACCAATGCGAGCTCCCCGAGGTGAAGATGCTCGTGTTGACGTGCGGGCCGAGGCGGCCTGCGTAGAACTCGTGGTAGCGCCGTTCGAGGTAGTCGTTCTCGAGATCGACGTCGCCGTCGCGAACGAGGCTCTCGCTCACCAGCAGGTAGTGCGGCTCGTCGCCGGAGTACGGCTGCGGGTTGTGCCACCGAAAGAACAGGCACAGGCCCAGAACCGCGAGGAGGGCAGCGACGGCCGTCAGTCGCGTGGTGCGCGTGCTTGCGGACAGGATCAGCGCGCCAGCTTACCCGCCGAGCTCGAGTCACTCGGAGCTCGAGCGAACCCGGGGCCGGCGTCAGCCGCAGTCCGGGTCGTCGACGACGACGCCTTCGCTGTACGCGTGCACACCGCTGTCATAGACGAGCAACGCGTGCGGCCGAACGACGTCGGCGTAGTCGCCCTGAACCGTCACGCCGTCCAGCCCGGGCAGGACCGCGTTGCCGCGGTACGTCCGCGACGAGTCGAGGTGGTCCTCCGAGTACAGCCGCTGGCCGTCGCCGTAGCAGGCGCCGCCGCTGATCACGAGGGTCTCCTGCGTGCACACCGTCGAGCCGTCGGAGCTGACGAACCGGCACGTGGTCGTCGTGGTCGAGCCCGTCTGCGGCAGCTGCGCGTGCGCGGCCGGCGTCCCGCCGGCGACGAGCGCGCAGCAGACCGCTGCAAGGGCAGGAGCGATCAGCAGGCGCCGCCTCATATCCCCTCAACGCCGCGGCGCGGTCCACGGGTACTCGACGTCGGTCCCACTCCATGGAATAAGACGAACGACGGGCGTCGATTCTTCCCGAAACGGCGAGAGCGCCGCGAACGGCGCTCTCACACGGTTGGGGGCCGACGGAAAAGGTGGCTAGGAGCTCTTGTCCTGCAGGAGCTTCGCGCCGCCCGACACGCAGAGGCTGAACGGCGTCCCCGGCTTGCCGGCAACGTGCTTCTTGCTCTCGGACGCGCAGGCGGTCTTCGGCGAGGACGTGGCCCCGCTCGCGAGCTTCGCCATTGCGGTGACGCACTTGCTGAACGGGGTGCCGGGCGTCCCCGCGACATGGGTCTTGCTCTCGCTCTGGCAGTAGAAGCCGTAGGCGTGCCCAGCGGGCTTGTGGTACTGGTTCCCCGCCGGCGAGCCCGGCGAGGGCGGTTTGGCCGCGAGCGCGAGCGCCGGCACGGCGAGCGCGAGCGTGGCGAACATTGCGATCTTTTTCATGGAACCCTCCGTGACGAAGCTTGACGTGCTGACCGGATAGACAGATGCCAAACACGTCGGTCGACTTGCGGAGTGCTGGGCCGGATCCCTCGACTGGGGCCGGTGCTCGACAGGCGGCCGCCCGGGGGGAACGGCCGCCTGGAGCAGAGCTCCCCGCCAGGGGTCTCCCTCGACCTGCCCGATGTCGGCGTCCGCTGAACGACGGACCACGATCCAAAGACACCGAAGGCTCCCGAAACGGGAGCCCTCGCCGCAGCGGCGGCTGTTGCCGTCAGTCCCCCGCTACCGACGGAGTGTGCGGGCGGCCGGCACCCGGCGCCATCCCTCGACTAGGGGAGCGCGATCGCCGCCGACTCGATCGTGTCGAGCTTCGGCCACTGCTTCTCGAGATACGCGTTGCCTTCGGCCGCCATCCGGGCCTGCTCCTGCGTCGGCGCGTCGCCGTAGCCGCTGTACAGCTGGTCGACGGCGTCCATCCCGGACGTCACTTCGCCGATCGGGGTGAAGCCGGCCGCATCGAGCTGGAGGTTGTCGGCCGTGTTGACGAAGATCTGCGTCGTGCGGGTGTTCGGCCCGGCCGACGCAAAGTCGACGGTGCCGCGCCGGTTGTGGAGCTTCCGGACGGGGTCGTCCGGAATGTCGGCGGCCTGCCACGCCTGCGACACCTCCGGATACGGACTGATCCCGAACTGCACGACGAAGTGCGGGACGACGCGGAAGACCTTCTGGCCGTCGTAGAAGCCGTTCTTCACGAGGTTGTAGAAGCGGTCGGCGCCGTGCGGCGACCACGTTCGGTGCACCGTGACGACAAAGGTCCCCGCCGTCGTCTCGAACGTCGCGGTGAACCGTGGCGGCGCCGTGGCCGTGAGCTTCGACGGATCGAGGAGCGCCTTCGGCGGCGACGCCGACGAGCGGCCCTTGCCGCCGCACCCTGCAGCGAGCACCGCGACGAAGACGAGCAGGAGGAGAGACGGCCGCCGCATCCGCGCACCAGGGTAACGTGGACGCGTGGCCGTCCTGCTCGCAGCCGCCCTGCTCCTTCCGGGCACGCACGGGTTCGAGTTCGGCCGCACGGGCGGCAACATCAGGCCGTTCACCGTGACGATCTCGGCGACGGGCGTCGTGCGGACCGCGGGCGCGGCCCCGAAGCACATCGCCGTCGTGTCGAAGCACCAGCTGGCGGTGCTCACCGGCATCGCGCTCGCCGTCCGGTTCTCGACGATCCCTGCGGTCACGGCGTGCCCGAACACGCTTCCTGACATCGCGGCCCAGTTCATCCGGGTCGAGGGACGCACGGTGCGGGTGCACGGCGCCTGCCTGAAGCGGTTCAACCGCCTTTGGACGGCGCTGAACCGCGCCGTCGCCAACAAGTGAAGACCTAGGCGTTCCGGCGGTAGAGGAGGAACGCGAGCGGCGCGAACGCCGCGAGCACGAACCACGGCGCGAGCGGGACGCGCGCATAGCCGGCCGAGAAGGTGTGCGTCTGCGCGTCACCGACGGCGTTTCGCGAGTCGCGCAGCAGTTGCCCGAACTGCTGCTCGGAGACGGCCTCCCCGTTGGCGAGCGTTGCGAGCTTCGCCAGGTCGCCCGTGCTCAGCGGGTCCGACACGTAGTTCGGGTCGGGCTTGCCATCCTTGCGGTAGATGCGCTCGCCGTCCGCCCATACGTGGACGAAGACCGGCGCCACGCGCCGTTGGAGCTCGAGCCGCAGCAGCGGCGACATTTTCGCCGACTCGCCGTCCGTGAACACGACGAGGAGGCGGCGTTGGACGCCGGTCGAGTAAAAGTTGGACTGGACGACGGGCGCGAGCGCGTCGAACGTCGTCGCACGTCCCTGGTGCACCTGGCTCGGCGGCGGCCGGTCGATCGCGATCGACTGCTGAACCGTCCGGTCGAACAGCGTGCGGTCGACGGTCGGCATGAGGTTCGGCAGCGACCGGTCGGTCATCGACGCGATGCCGAAGGGAAGATCCGGCATCGCGTGCTCGAGGCGCAGCGCGATCCGCTTCGCCCGGGCCAGGCGGGTCGGCTGCCCCGGGCCGCTCGACGCCTCCATCGAGAGCGAGGTGTCGAAGAGGACGAACGCCTGGGCGTCGGCGCGCTGCGAGACGCTCTCCTGCCGGACGACGACCGGCTGGGCCGCCGCGACCGCGACGAGCGCGGGGAGGAGGAAGAGCGCGAGCACGACGGGGAGCAGCGCGCGCCGGCCGGGTCCGTGCACCCGCAGCACACGGCGCACGGCGGCCGCACGCCGCTCCGTGAGCAGGAGTGCTGCCGCCGGAATCGCGGCCGCAAGCACGAAGAGCGCCCCGAGCGGCGTCAGGAACGACATCAGTAGCCGCTGCCGGTCACGACGACGCTCTCGCCGCGCCCGAAGCCGTAGCCGCTGCGCGCGTCCTGGCCGAGCCGGCCCTTGCCGGGCTTGGCGATGCGCAGCGCGAGCTCGAGGTTCTGCTTTGCCGCCCGGTTTGCCGGATCGAGGGTGATCGCCTGCTGGAAGTAGCCGGTCGCGCGCTTGATCAGCTGCTTGATCGCGCTCTGGTCGTTGCCGACGGCAGGCGTCGTGACGACAAGCACGCCGAGCAGGTTCGCCGCCGCCGAGCGTTCCTCGGCGGTCGGCGCCGACGACACCTCCGTCAGGAGCTTGTCCTGCGTCGCCGCCCGCAGCGTCGGTGTGTCCATGCGGATGTCGGGATTGCTGCCGATCCGCGTGTACCAGAAATACTGGACCGCCCGGCGCCACTTGATCGTGCTCGACGTCCCGACGAGCGCGGACGCGGGATCGCCGGGCAGGCTCGTCACGGGATTCCAGAGCGCGCCGTGCGTCGGCTGCGCCCGGAACCGCAGGTCGTCGCGCGAGACCGTCGTCTGCCACGCCGAAACGTCGGCGGCGAGCAGCGCGAGCACCACCGTCAGGGCGGCGCATACGAGTGCGAACGCGAGCAGCCGGTGCCTGCGCAGCCGACGGATCACGCGGTCTCCAGTCGTCCGTTCCAGCGCTCGTTCGCCGCGAGCAGGAGGACGAGGACGAAGCCGAGCCCGATCAGCTCCCACGGAGCCGGCGCGGCGATCGGCTGCGTCTGACGGCGCGCCGTGTGCGTGAATGCGCGCGGATCGACGAATGCGCCGTCTCCGAACAGCTCCGCGAACAGCGCCTTGTTGTGCTGCGAGGCGAAGAGCGGGACGATCCGGAGCGGGATGTGCTGCTGGCGGAGCTGCACGGCTTCCTGATTGAGCAGCGGCAGGTCGGCGGACGAGTCGTCGAGATCCGAGACGAGCAGGATCGCGCCGTGCTCGACGTTCGCGCGGCGCAGCGCCTGGGCGGCCATCATCAGGCCGGGTGCGATTCGCGTCCCACCCATGAACATGTCCCACGGCGCCTGGCCGAACACGGGCGTGGTGCCGTAGTAGCGGAGCGGGACGAAGAACGGCACGAACGCGGTCAGCGCGGCGGGCGGCGAGTTCGGCGGCAGGAGCTCGTACGCCGTGTCGGAGAACATGACGAGCCCGACCGACTGGTTCGCGGCGGCGATCCCGCGGAGCGTCGTCGCGACGCGCGCGTACGTCGGGCCGGAGATGCTCGCCGACATGTCGAGTGCGACGACGCCGGTGTCGGTGCCCTGGGGGAAGACGGCGGCGCGGCCGGCGCCGGCGTGACGCGCCGACAGGAAGAGCAGCGTGAGCGTTCCGAGCAGCGCCAGTGCGAGCATGATCCGAACGCCGTCGCTCCGCAGCCGCGGCCCGCGCAGGCGGAACCGGTCGGCGAGGATGACGGCGCTGCTGCGGTGGATCGTCGGGACGATCACTCGCGGTCCTCCAGCACCTGGACGGCGAACGCCTCGATCTCCTCGTCCTCGGGCGTCCTCGGCGACCAGGCGAGTTCGCGCGCGACACGCGTCAGCTCGTCGGCGCGCTCGACGCCGAGCTCGTCGGCGACCCGCTCGAAGGCCTTGCGCTGCAACGTCTCGTCGCCGCGCTCGTGCGCGTACCGGAGCACTGCGAGCGCACGCTCGAGCGGGGTGCCCGGCGCGAGCTGCAGCCGCGAGCTCCGCGGCCGGACGAGGAGGAGCCAGCGCCCGCCGGAGAGGAGCGCGGCGGCGCCCAGCGCCGACGCGAGCGCGACGGCGAGCCAGAAGACGAGCGACGGCGACATCCGGTACGTCGGCGTCGCGACCGGCGTGATCGGCGTCTGCCACCTGATCCGCTTCGTGAGGAGGATCAGGCGTTCGACACCCGGGCTGATCTGCGAGAGCACCTCCACGCGCGGCCAGTACGCGTTGAGCCCGTATTGCTTGCCGTAGCTGATGTGCGCGGGCGGGAAGTGGAACGCCCGCGACTTGTCGCTCGGCGGGAAGCGCGGGACGCACTTGGAGTCGAGGCAGCGCAGCTTCCACGTCCAGGTCACCTGCTCGAACCGGCCGTAGTGGAGGCGCAGCACCTGCGGCGGATGGATCGGCTTGTACGGCGCGAACTGCGCCTGCACGTCCAGCCTGCGCGGATCGACCCATTTCGTGTCCGCGAGGATCGCGAGGTTCGCGGTCAGCGTGTCTCCGAACATGTGCACGGTCGGCGTCATCGACGCGTAGGCCTTGAGCGGCAGCCCCTCGCCGATCACCGAGCCGGTGGCCGCGGGCGGGATGCCCTTCGGCGGTGCAGCCGCGACGGCGACGGCGGCCGCAGCGAGCGAGACGAGCACTGCAAACAGGACAGCGCGCTTCACAGGAGCGCCCCCCGCCACATCATGCGGAGGTCGGCCCAGCGGAGGAACGCGCCGAGCATGTCGCCCATGTCGTGCGTTTCGACGACCACCGCTTCGAGGCCGAGCGAGCGGAAGCCGCGGATGAGCGCGTCGTAGCGCTGCTCGTGCTCGCGGCGCAACGCCCTCGCCTCCCGGCGCGTCAGGTAGATCGGCGAGACGCCGGTGCCCGCCGGGTCGGCGTAGGGGACCGAGATGCCGCCGACGTCCGGGAAGGTCCGCTCCCACTGCGGATCCTGGATGATCACCGGCACGAGCTCCCAGCGGTGCTCGAGCGCGCGCTGCCAGACGTCGAGGTCCGGCGGCACGATGAAGTCCGAGAGGACGAACACGAACGCCTGCGTCGGCAGGTCGCGCCGGTGCTCGCCGAGGAACTGCAGCCCCGCCGAGACCGTGTCCTCGGGTGCCCCGAAGTCGCGGTCGAACGTCCCGGGCGCGGCGCGCGACTCGGTGCGCGGCGGGCGCCAGTACGGCTCGCCCTCCGCGTAGTCGAGGTACCCGGTGAGGCTGCGGGCGGCGATCGCGCTCTGTCCGATCAGGTCGAGGGCGGTGAGGATCGCCCGCGGCTTGTCGAGCGGCCGTAGCTTCGACGCGGCGATCGACATCGACCGGCGCCGGTCGGCGAGGACGACCACACGCGGCGCCTCGTCGGCGAAGCGCTCGCGGATGATGAACTCGTCCGAGCCGCGCGCGGCGGAGAGCCGAGCGGATGCCGCCCAGTCCATCCACGCGACGTCGTCGCCCGGGCGGTACTCGCGCGTGCTGGCGACGTCGGAGCCGATGCCGCGCCGCACGCTGCGCACGCCGCCGAACGCCAGGCCGAGCACGCGGCGGCGTGGAATCAGCGGGAAGACGGTCGCCAACTACGCGCCCGCAGCTGCCGGAACGTCGAGGTCGATGTCGAAGCCCGGTTTCGGGGCGACGACGAGGCAGCGTGCCCGCACCTCCGATGCCGCAGCGTCCCAGCCGCGGTCACGGATCTCGGCGAGGAAGCTCGGGCGGAAGAGGATGCGGTGCAGCAGGACCGGGATGAAGAGCTGCTCAACGTCGTCCGGCGTCACGTAACGGCGGCCGTGCAGCAGCGCCCACGCGCGCGCCGTCCGGTTCAGCGCGAGCGTGCCGCGCACCGACGCTCCGATCGCGACGAGCTCGAGCTCCCGCGTCGCGCGGACGAGCTCGACGACCCAGCGGGCAACCGCCTCGTGGACGAAGACCTCGGCCACGGCGGTCCGCATGGTTGCGACGTCGGCGAGCGAGATGACCGCCTGGAGGCGGCCGAGCGGGTGACCGCCGAGCTGCTCCTCGACGATGCGCGCCTCGTCCTCGGCATCGGGATAGCCGAGCGCCGTCTTCACGAGGAAGCGGTCGAGCTGCGCCTCGGGGAGCGGGAACGTCCCCTCGTACTCGATCGGGTTCTGCGTCGCGAGGACGAGGAACGGGTCGTCGAGCCTCCGCGTCTCGCCGTCCACGGTCACCTGCTGCTCGGCCATCGCTTCGAGCAGCGCCGACTGCGTCTTCGGCATCGCACGGTTGATCTCGTCGACGAGGAGGACGTGCGCGAAGACCGGCCCAGGCCGGAACTCGAAGTCGCGGTCGCGCTGGTTGTAGATCGAGAGCCCGGTGACGTCGGTCGGCTGGAGGTCGGGCGTGCACTGGATCCGCGAGTAGTCCATCCCCGAGATCGACTGCGCGATCGAGCGCGCGAGCACCGTCTTCGCGGTGCCGGGGACGTCCTCGAACAAGACGTGGCCCTCGCACGCGAGCGCGGCCAGCACGAGCTTGATCTCCTCCGTCTTGCCGTGGACGACCGACTCGACGTTCGCGCGCAGGCGGTCCGCGATCTGGACCGCGCGGGTGAGCCGGTCGATGTCGGCCGCGGGACGCACAGGGTCGGACCGTATAGACGTTTCGCGATTCACGATTGTTAGGGCTCGGTGAAGGTGCCTGGCACCTCCAAGTGTCGCGCGTCGCGGCCGGCCGGCCTAGGGCTTCGCGGCGATTGCGCTCGCGTACGCGATGTGGCCGAAGAACTCGCGCTCGTCCGAGCGCCGGCGCGCCTCGCCGTTCAGCGCCTGTGCGAGCTCCCGGCCGATCGTCCCGTCCGCCCCGAGCACGTCGATGCCGCGCTCAAGGAGCGAGAGCATGTACCCGCCGGTCGGCGCCTCGACGTAGCCGTGGCTCCGCAGCACGGGTGACTCGAAGCCCGCGTCGATGACGAGCGCCGGTAGCCGGCGCACGAGGAACCGGTCGTGCACGAGGAAGAGCACGGCCGCCCTGACGCACGCCTGCAGCGGATCGGTCTCGCCGCGCGCGACCGTCGTCGTCTCGTAGTCGCCGTCGAAGACGATGACGCGACCGCCGCTGCGCAGGACTCGACGCGCCTCTGTCAGCGCCGTCGACGGCTCGGGGATGTGGCAGAGCGTCGTGTGGAAGACGACGGCGTCGAACGTCTCGTCCTCGACGGCAGCGCACGCGCATCGGCCTCGACGAACGACAGGTTGTCGATCCCCGCCGCGAGCTCGCGGCCGCGGGCGAGGAAGAACGGCGACGGGTCC
>DATCJJ010000148.1:0-12575 GCA_036562845.1 Gaiellaceae bacterium
CAAGCGGGCGACCGCGAAGCGCAGCACCGCCCGCCGCAGCACCGCCAAGCGGAGCAGCGGGCGGAGGTCCTCAGGCCGTACCACCGCCCGGGCGACCAAGAGCAGGAGCACGGGTACCACCCGTCGCACGGGCGGGAGCACGACTCGGCGGGCCAAGGCGCGTAGCAGCACGGCGCGCTCGCGGACCGGCACGAGCCGCTCCGGCGTCGGCACGCCGTCGCTGGTGACGGAGACCCAGGTCTCCGGCGGTCTCGGCACGACCCCGTCGCTCAGAACGATCGGCGGCCTCGACACGCTGTCCGAGGCGCAACGGTCGGAAGGCGCGGGCGAGTCGTCCGAGGAGTAGAACCGGCTCGACTGATCACCTGGGAAGGCCCCGTTCGCGGGGCCTTCCCTCTTTCGGGGGTGAAAGAGAGCCGGTGCGGTCGGCATCTTGGTCTGCAGGTGCCCGGCGTTGCGGTCTACAGCGGTCGATTCGGCGTCGCAGAGGCGGAGCGCCTGCTCTGGCGCGCCGGCTTCGGTCCGCGCAAGGGCGAGGCGGAGGCGCTCGCGCGGCTCGGCCTCGAGGGCGCAGTGCGCGCGCTGACGCAACCCGGCGCCGAGAAGCTCGTCGGTCCGGCGCCGACGGACGAGAAGGGACGGCCGCTCGCACCGTACGACGCATGGGGCCACGACCACGTCTGGTGGCTCGACCGCATGGTGCGGACTTCGCGGCCGCTCGTCGAGCGAATGACGCTCGTCCTGCACGACTGGTTCGCGACGTCCAACGACGGCGTCGGCTCACAGCGGTTGATGCTCCGGCAGAACGAGCTCTTCCGAACGCATGCGCTCGGATCGTTCCACAACCTGCTCCGTGACGTGACCCGGGACGCGGCGATGCTGCTCTGGTTGAACGGAAGCGACAACTCGAAGTGGTCGCCGAACGAGAACTACGCGCGCGAGATGATGGAGCTGTTCACGCTCGGCGCCGACCGCGGCTACAGCGAGCAGGACGTCCGTCAGCAGGCGCGCGCGCTGACCGGCTTCCGCAACGATTGGAAGCGCAACACCGGCCCGACGAATTTCCGCTACGACCCGTCGTGGCACGACACCGGCGTCAAGACGATCTTCCACAAGCGCGGCGCGTTCACCTGGACGGACTCCGTCGACCTCGCCGTGAAGAACCCGAGCCACGCGTCGTTCTTCGTGACGAAGCTGTGGAGCTACTTCATCGGCTCCCAGCCGGACGCGCACACGGTTGCGGCGCTCGCGAAGCTCTACGTCGCGAGCGGCTGGCAGATGCGGCCGGTGCTGGCGGCGATCCTCAGGCATCCCGCGCTGTACGACGGTCCGCGGGTCGTCAAGTCACCGACGCTCTACACCGCCGGCCTGCTCCGTCGTCTCGGCGAGCCGGTGAAGACGACTGCGTACGCGTGGCTCGGCGCAATGGCGGGCCAGCAGCTCTTCTATCCGCCGAACGTGGCGGGCTGGGACGACTCGCGCTGGCTCGACACCGCGACCTGGCGCGGGCGCTGGTGGATCGCGCAGTACGTCCTCGGCGGGCGCGTGCTCGATCCCGGCAAGGCCCACCGGCCGTACGACGCGAGGGCGCTCGTCGCCAACGCGCTCGCGTTCTGGCATGCGCCCGCGCTCAGCGACCGTACCCACACCGCGTTGCATGCGTTTGCACAGGCGGCGCTCGCCGACGCCGCGAAGGCGAGCTGGAAGAAGCAGCAGTACCCGCCGATGGTCGAGAACGCCCTGCGGCATCTGATCGCGGTCAGCCCGGAGCTACAAACAGCATGAGTCGCAACTGCAACCACTGCGCCGGGCTGTCGCGCTCGCGCCTGCTCCACCGCGCCGCGGCAGAGGCCGGCCGCGGGCTGCCGCTGATCGAGCCGGGGATGCCACTGCCGGCCGGCACCGGGATGTCGCGGCGCAGCTTCGTCGCGCGCGGCCTCGGCGCCGCGCTGTCCGTCTACGGCGCCGACAAGCTCCTCCCGGGGCTGTTCGAGGACGGGATCGCGCTCGCGGCGAGCGGGCCCGCGCAGCCGATCCTCGTCTCGGTCTTCCTCGAGGGCGGCGCCGACGCGCTGTCGGTTCTCTCGCCGCAGGGCGATCCGCTCTACGGCAGGCTCCGCCCGAAGCTCGGGCTGAGCGGCGGGACGCAGTTCGCGGAGGACGGCCGGCTTTTCTGGCATCCGTCGCTCGCGTCGCTCGTGCAGCTCTACGGCGAGCAAAAGGTGACCGTGATGCCCGCGATCGGGTACACGAACGCCGATCAGAGCCATTTCACCTCCCGCCACTACTGGGAGGTCGGTGCGACGAGCACGCAGCTCCGCACCGGCTGGCTCGGCCGCTACCTCGACCGCGTCGGGACGATGGACAACCCGCTCCAGGGCCTTTCGCTCGACGACACGCTCGCGCCGGCGCTTGCGACGGCGAAGGTCCCGGTCGCGTCGATCGACGGCCCCGACCAGTACGACTTCTGGAGCCGGAACGTCTGGGGCGAGGTCGAGACGCGGATGCTGGGCGCAATCGGCTCGTTCGGCAACGGCGGCGGCGATCCGGCGCTCGCCGCGGCCGCCGGCGCGCAGGCGCAGGTCGCGCAGCTCCGCAACCAGCTGCTTCCCTTCCAGGGCGACGACGGGATCAAGAGCCCGGTCGCGTATCCGAAGTCGAACGACGCCTTCCCGCGGCGACTCGCAGGCCTCGCCGCGATGATCGCGTCCGGCTTGCCGCTGCGGGTCGTCGCGCTGACGGCGCCCGGCCACTACGACACACACTCCGACCAGGCAGACGCACTCGCGCAGGGCCTGCAGCTGACGTCCGACTCGCTCCTCGCCTTCCAGCGCGACGTCGAGGCGCGCGGCCTCGCCGACCGGGTGCTCGTGCACGTGTGGTCGGAGTTCGGACGGCGCGGCGCGGAAAACGGGAGCGGCGGCACCGACCACGGCGCTGCCGGCGTCGGCTTCCTCGTCGGCACGCACGCGAAGGGCCAGATGATCGGCGAGTTCCCCGGCCTCAAGAGCGGGCTCGACGACGACGGCAACGTCAAGGCGACCGCCGACTTCCGCGGTGTGTACGCGTCGCTGCTCGAGCAGTGGCTCGGGATGGATGCCGCCGCGGTCATCCCCGGCGCGGGCTCGTTCGCCCGTGCGGCGCTGCTCAAGTGATCACCGCCGCTCCCCCGCCGCCCGCACGCGTGCAGGTCGTCGCCCAGGAGTTCCGCTTCACGCTCTCGCGCGCGGTGATCAAGCACGGCTGGGCGGTCATCGAGCTCCGCAACCTCGGCGAGGATGCGCATGACCTCCGCCTACGCCGCGTCGGCGGCACCCGCGTCTACGTCTGGCGCGTTGCCCAGCCCGGCCAGACGATCGACAAGGAGCTCAAGCTCGTCCCGGGCAGCTATCGCCTCACGTGTGGGGTCGCGAACCATGCGCGGCTCGGCATGGTCGCGACCCTGCACGTTCGCTGACGACTACGCGCCGAGCCTCAGCGTGACGACGGACCTCGTCTGACTGACGTCGTGCGAGACGACGCTGCCGCGCGCGCTGCCGTACGCGCCGGCGCCGCCGACGATGGCGAGATGGTTCGTCGCGAGGCCGCGGGTCAGGCGCATCGCGCCGACGAGGACGATCTGGCCGTTCGGCACATGCGCCGTGATCACGCACTGGGCGGCGCCGGCCGTGACGAGCGTGCAGACGCCCTCCGCGTGGCCGATGCGCGCGCCGGCGGGCTTCCCGAACTGCGCCGCGCGGTTGTAGAGCGCGTCCGAGAAGAGGATGCGGCTTCCCGGTGTGGGCGGCGCGTCCGGAGTGAACGCGGACGTCTGCTGCACCGTCAGGAGCTGCAGGGTCTGCGCCTGCGTCGCCGCGCCGGCCGAACCGGCGAGCGCTGCGGCGAGGGCAGCGGCGACTGCCAGCGGCACGGCCGCCCGTGCGCTGCGGCGCAGCACGTACGCGCCGACGACGGCCAGGCCGAGGCTCCCGCCGATCATCGCCACATCCCTCGCGGCGGGCGACGCGTCCTTCCACGTCTGCGCCTGCGTCGCCTCGAAGGCGAGGAGCACGCCGACGACGGCAGCCGCGAAACGGCTGTCGCGCCGCCAGATCCAGGCCGTCAGGCCGAAGAAGAGCAGGGCGAAGACGAGCGCCGCGACGCCCGTGTCCGGGATGTCGACGGTTTCGAAGACCCCGAATGCGATGCCGGTCGCGAGCAGCGAGTTGCGGATGTTCATGCCGTACCTCCGGGTCGATGACGTAGCGACCGTACGAAGGAGCCGTGGGCGCGTCGTCGGCCGCGCGGGCGATCTTGAGGTCAGCCGCTCGGCTGATGACAATGAGGTACGGGGTCTCTAGCGTGCGGGACGTGAAGATCGACTGGCAGAAGGTGGACTACGTCGTCGCGGCGGGGACGACGGTCGCCCTCGGCCTCGAGGCGTGGACGAATCCCGCGGCGGCCGATCACCGCCAGGTGCTCGTGCCCCTTCTCTGCCTGCCGGCGACGCTCGCGGTGGCAATCCGCCGCCGGAGCCCGGCGCTCGCGGCGCTCGCAGCGATCGTGACGTCGAACGTCGGCCAGACGTTCTGGCCGAACCAGCTGACCGGCGGCGCGGTGGCCTGGATGTGCGACATGTACGCGCTCGCCGTGTGGACGCGCTGGCGGACGTTCGTCGCGCTGATGGCCGTCTACCTCCTCGGCGACATCGCGCTCTGGCCGTTCGGCGGCGGCGGCAGCAACGCCGGCTTCTTCCTGCTCATCTCGTCGATCGTGGTCGTCCTCGTCCGCCTCGGCATCCAGTCGCGCGACCGTCGCGCGGACCTCGCGGATCGAGAGCGGGAGGTTGCGGCACGGGAGGCGGTCGTCGAAGAGCGCGCCCGCATTGCGCGGGAGCTGCACGACGCCATCGCGCACAACGTCTCGATGATGGTCGTGCAGGCGGGTGCCGAGCGGCGCGTCCTCGACGCGAGCCAGACGTCCACGCGCGACGTGCTCGAGACGCTGGAGGAGATCGGCCGCAACGCCCTCACCGAGATGCGGCGGCTCGTCGGGATGCTGCGGACGGACGACGAGGACCCGCTCGCGCCGCAGCCGGGTCTCGGCGACCTGCCGACGCTCGTGGGCCAGGTGTGCGAGGCAGGGCTCCCGGTGGATTTCCGGGTCGAAGGCGAGCCGCGCACGCTGCCGGTCGGCCTCGAGCTCTCCGCGTATCGGATCGTCCAGGAGGCGTTGACGAACGCGCTCAAGCACGCGGGCGACGCGCGGGCGAGCGTTCGCGTCCGCTATGCCGACGACTCGCTCGAGCTCGAGGTCGTCGACGACGGAGCCGGAGCGCTTGTCGAGCTCGGTAGCGGTGGGCACGGCCTCGTCGGGATGCGCGAGCGGGTCGCTCTGTACGGCGGCCGCTTCGAGGCGGGGCGTCGCCCCGCCGGCGGGTTCACGGTGCGCGTCCTCCTGCCCATCGGATGACGCGCATCCTGATCGCGGACGACCAGCCGCTCGTCCGGGTCGGGCTGCGCAAGATCCTCGAGGCCGAGCCGGATCTCGACGTCGTCGCCGAAGCTCCCGACGGCGAAGAGGCCGTCGCCGAGACGCGGCTGCACCGACCCGAAGTCGTGCTGATGGACATCCGCATGCCGGCGCTCGACGGCATCGAGGCGACGCGGCGGATCGTCGCGGCGCAGCCGACGGTGCGGGTGCTCATCCTGACGACCTTCGGGCTCGACACGTACGTCTTCGACGCGCTCCGTGCAGGCGCAAGCGGCTTCATGCTCAAGGACGCGCCGCCGGAGGAGCTGATCGCAGCGGTCAAGCTCGTTGCACGGGGCGAGGCGCTGCTCGCGCCCGCGGTGACGCGCAGCGTGATCGAGGAGTTCGCCCGCCGGCCCGTCGAACGCGTGCCGGAGCCGTCGCCCGCGCTCGCGGAGCTGACTGCACGCGAGCGCGAGGTGCTCGAGCTGCTCGCCCGCGGTCGCTCGAATCCGGAGATCTGCGCCGAGCTCGTGATCAGCGAGGCGACGGCGAAGACCCACGTCGCGCGCATCCTCCAGAAGCTCGGCCTTCGCGACCGCGTGCAGGCCGTGATCTACGCGTACGAGAACGGCGTCGTCACGCCCGCCGGCTAGCGGCGCCGCGCCGCAAGCGCGCGCTCGACCTCGTCGATGTCGACGCCCGCGACGGCGAGCAGGACGTACAGGTGGAAGATGACGTCGGCCGCCTCCTCGACCAGCCGTCCATCGCCTGCGGTCGCGGCGATCGCCGCCTCGACGGCCTCCTCGCCGAGCTTTTGCGCCGCGCGTTCGACGCCGGCGTCGGCGAGCGAGGCGACGTACGAGCCCTCCGGGCGCTCGCGCACCCGCTCGACCACCGTCTGCCAGAGCTCGGGCGCGAAGCATGACCGCGATCCCGTGTGGCACGCGGGGCCGCGCGGGATCACGCGGAGCAGCAATGCATCCTCGTCGCAGTCGTCGCGGATCTCCTGCACGGCCAGCGTGTTCCCGGACGTCTCCCCCTTCTTCCACAGTCGCTCGCGCGAGCGGCTCCAGAACCATGCCTCGCCCGTCTCGCGCGTCAACCGCTCGGCCTCGTCGTCCATCCACGCGAGCATGAGCACGCGGTCGTCGCGCGCATCCTGGACGATCGCCGCCTTCAGCATGCCCGCGTCCGCCGCCGTCCAAGCCGACGGCTCGCTCCTTCGCGTGCTCCGTCGAGCCTACGCACGCCGGAGCTCCACTCCCAGGTCCTTCAGCTCGCTGCGCAGAGAGACGAGACGGTCAGGATCCTCGTGGAGGATGGACGCGAGCAGCGCGGCGGAGGCGACGTCGAGCGCGTCGGCGACATGCTGCGCGTTGCCCGCGCCGCCGGATGCGATCACCGGCAGCGAGACGGCGTGGCCGATCCGTTCCAGCAGGCCGACGTCGTAGCCCTCGCGGGTGCCGTCGCGGTCGATCGAGGTCACGAGCAGCTCGCCGGCGCCGCGCGCCTCGCATTCGCGAGCCCACTCGAGCGTGTCGCGCGCTGCGTCCTTCGTGGCGGAGTGCGACCGGACGCGGCCGTCCTCGGTGTCGATCGCGACGACGACGGCCTGGGAGCCGAGCACGTCGGCCAGCTCCTCGATCAGCTGTGGTCGTGCGAGCGCCGCCGAGTTCACGCTCACCTTGTCCGCGCCCGCCTCGAGCACCGCACAGGCATCGTCGACGGAGCGGATGCCGCCGCCGAAGGTGAAGGGGATCATCACCTGTTCTGCAACGCGCGCCGCCGTCGCGACTGCCGCCGCACGTGCATCGAGCGTCGCGGTGATGTCGAGGAACACGAGCTCGTCGGCGCCCGCATCGGAGTACGCGGCGCCGAGCTCGACCGGATCGCCGACGTCGCGCAGCTGCTCGAAACGCACGCCCTTGACGACGCGCCCGTCGGCGACGTCGAGGCACGGGATCAGGCGCGGGAGAGGCATCGCTCCAGAAACCGCGCGCCCGCCGGACCGCTCTTCTCGGGGTGGAACTGCACGCCGATGAACGTGCCGTGCTCGACGATCGCCGCGAGCCCTTCACTCGTCGCCGTCGTGGCCGGAGACTCGGCGACGTACGAATGCGCGAACCAATAGGCGTCGCCGCCGGGCTCGACATGCGCCCACCCGATCCGCGGCACGCGCTCCGCTTGAACGCGGACGGCCCTGCCCGGCACGATCGCGAGCCCCTCGACACCGCCGTCCTCCTCCGTGTGCTCCAGCGCGAGCTGCAGGCCGAGGCAGATGCCGAGCGTCGGCTTCGTCCGCGCGCGCAGCACCGTGTCGAGGCCCCGCTCGCGTAGCCCGTGCATCGCGCTGTGCGCGGAGCCGACGCCGGGCAGCACGGCGAGGTCGGCGGCCTCGACGTCGTCGACGAGCTCGGCGCCGAGCCGCCGGAACGCGAGCTCGACCGAGCGGACGTTGCCCGCGCCGTAGCGGCAGATCGCAACCGTCCTCACAGCACGCCCTTCGTCGACGGGAGCTCGACGGTGTCGCCGACGCGCGTCGCGTCGCGCAGCGCGCGGCCGACCGCCTTGAACGCCGCCTCCGCGACATGGTGCGCGTCGCGGCCCTCGGCGCTGACGTGCAGGGTCAGGCGCGCGGCGTTGGCGAGCGACTCGAGCACGTGCCGTGCGAGCCCGGGATCCTCGGCGAGCGCGATCTCCGCACCGCGCCGGCCGCCGAGGTCGACGGCCGCGCGCGCGAGCGCGTCGTCCATCGGCACGACCGCGGAGCCGTAGCGCGCGATGCCGCGGCGATCTCCGAGAGCGCGGTCGATCGCCTCGCCGAGCGCGATCGCCGTGTCCTCGGCCGTGTGGTGGGCGCCGGTCTCCCAGTCGCCGACGCCCTCGACGACGAGATCGAGGCCGCCGTGGAATGCGAGCTGCTCGAGCAGGTGGTCGTAGAGCCCCGCGCCCGTCCCCACGTGCACACGACCGGCGCCGTCGAGGCCGAGCCGGATGCGGATCGTCGTCTCAGCAGTCGCACGGACGCTGCGCACCGCCCGCGACGTGCGCGGCTCGTCGCCGCCGAGCGCGCGGAGAAGCATGTCGTCGTCGTCGCGGTCGCGGACGCTGATGCGGATGCCGCCGGGCTGCCGGCGCACGACGCAGCCGCGAGCGAGCAGGCGCTCGTACGCCCCGTCGACGTCGTCGACGGGCACGTAGACGAAGTTCGCGCGCGAGGGCAGCGGCGCGTAGCCGAGGGCGCGCAGCTCCTCCGTCAGGCGCTCGCGCTCCTCGATCACCGCGCCGACGTCGGGCGGCGTGCGAAGCGCGGCGAGCGCAAGCGCGACCGAGAGCGTCGAGACCTGCGCCGGCGCCTGCCGGTCGTAGAGCTCGCGCGCCGTGTCCTTGTCGGCGAGCAGGTAGCCGATACGGGCTCCGGCGAGCGCGAACGCCTTCGAGAACGTCCGGATGACGACGACGCCGTCCTCGATCAGGCCGACCGCCGTCTCGCCGCCGCTGTACTCGTAGTACGCCTCGTCGACCGCCAGCGGCCGTGCGTCGGGGATCGTCGGCAGGTCGCCGAACGGGTTCCCCGGACGGCAGAGGAACGTGAGGACCGGTGCGTCCTCACCGACCGCGGCGCCGGCGACCTGGGTCGCCACCTCGTACACCGGGTACGTCGGCGACTGCGGGATCGAGACGGTGTCGCCCTCGCCCGCGTACGAGCGCGCGACGAGCATGATCAGGTCGTCGGCGCCCGCGCCGAGGACGACGTTCGCCGGCTCGACGCTTGCGTACTCGGCAATCGCCTCGTGAATGAACGGATAGCCGCCGTGCGGGTACGTGTTGATCTCCGCGAGCGCCGCCGCAATCGCGCCGGGCCGCGAGCTCGGCAGCGGCAGCGGCGGCACGTTGCCGTCGAACCGGACGATCTCCACGGGGTCGAGGCCCGCGCGGCGTGCGAGCTCCTCCGTCGACGGCGCCCATTGATACGGCTGGAACCCGGGGCCGACCGCCCTCACCGCTGCACCGCCCGCGCGTGCGCCGGCATCCCTTCGACGGACGCGAGCGCCTCGACCGTCGGCCGCATGCGCGCGAGGCCGTCCGGAGTCAGGCGCTGCGTCGTCACCGGCTTCAGGAACGTCTCGAGTCCGAGCCCGCCGCTCGAGCGCGCCCAGCGCCCCGTCGGGAGAACGTGGTTGCCGCCGGTCGCGTAGTCCCCGGTCGGCACCGGCGACGAGTCGCCGACGAAGACGGCACCGGCGTTGCGGATCCGCGGCGCAAGCTGCTCCGCGTCGCCGAGCAGCACGACGTGCTCGGGAGCGAGCTCGTTCACGCGCGCCAGCGCCGCGTCGAGGTCGCCGTTCGCCTCGACGATCTCACATGTCGCATCGTGGCCGTGCTCCCGCTGCGCCGCGAGCTCGAGCTCGGCGATCGCGCGGTCGCCGCCGCGACCGAGCACGACGACCACCTCCGACGGCCCAGCCGGGAGGTCGATCGCGACGTCGCGGGAGACGAGCAGCTTGGCCTCGTTCACGAACGCGTTTCCCGGACCGACGATCTTGTCCACGCCGCGAACGTACGCGAGCCACGCGATCGCCTGCGGTCCGCCGACCGCCCATACCTCGCCGAGGCCGAGCAGCTCGGCCGCCGCGGCGACGAGCCGCGCGCCGGCGGGCGGCGTGACGACGACGATCCGCTCGACGCCCGCCGCCTGGGCCGGCACTGCGCACATGACGAGCGTCGAGACGAGCCCGCGCGGGACGTAGATCCCGACGGACTCGAGCGGGAGCCAACGCCGCTCGAGCTCGACGCCCGGCTCGATTTCGAGGCGGATGTCCGGCGGACGCTGCGCCTCGTGCCAGCGGCGGACGCGGTCGGCGAGCACCCGAACGGCCTCCGCCGGCACGTCGCCGCCGGCGGCGGCGCGCGCGGGTTCGACGCCGTCGAGCTGCAGCGCCCAGGCGCGTACGGCGTCATCGCCGCGCGCGCGAACGTCCTCGACGATCTGCTCGACGCTCATCCGAGCATCCGCTCCAGCGGCACGAGCAGGATCGACGTCGCGCCCTCCGCCTCGAGCGCCGGCAGCAGGCGCCAGACCTCGTCGGCCGGGACGACGCTGTGGACCGCGACCATCCCGGACTCCGCGAGCGGCAGCACGCTGGGCGAGCGCGAGCCGGGAACGAGGCTGCAGATCTTCTCGAGCGCCGACTCCGGCGCGTTGAGCATCAGGTAGCGCGCATTCCGCGCGTCGACGACGCTGCGAAAGATCGCGGACAGCTGCTCCGCGGGGCCGTCGGGCTCGGCGCCGGCGACGAGCACGGCCTCCGACTCGAGCAGCACGCCGACCGAGCGCAGCCCGTTCGTCCGCAGGGTGCTGCCGCTCGAGACGAGGTCGACGATCGCATCGGCGAGACCGAGCCGAGGCGCGAGCTCGACCGAGCCGTGCACGTCCACCAGCTCGACGTCGGGCAGCGCCTCGCGCGCCAGCCGTCGGAAGCTCGTCGCGACACGCGCGCCTGCGAGATCGGCCATCGTCCGGACGGGCGACTCGTTCGGCACGGCCGCCTCGAGCGAGCACGCGCCGAAGCCGAGCCGCACGAGCTCCGTCACCTTCGCCCCGCTCTCACGGACGATGTCGATCCCCGTGATGCCGCAGTCGACGACGCCGTCCTGGACGTACTCCGGGATGTCGTCGGCCCGGACGAGCAGACCCTCGACCGGGGCGTTGCGGCAGGGGAACGCGAGCGCCCGGTCGCCCGGCGTCTCGGGACCGAGGCCTGCGTCGTGGAGCAGCTCGATCGCCGGCTCGCGGAGGCGGCCCTTGGACGGGACGGCGATCCTCACCGCTTCCTCCGCTTGAGGGCGAGGCGATACCCGCCCTCGCCGTTGTGGAGCCACTGTGCGACCCGTGTCACGGTCGTGGTCGACGCGTGCGCGCGCTTCGCCACCTCGAGGTACGGCAGGCCCTCATCGAGCAGCTTGGCGACCTCCCAGCGGTGCGCCATCGCCTCGAGCTCCGACCGCGTACAGAGATCGCGCAGGAAGCGGCGCGTCTCATCGGTCGTGCGCAGCGACGCAATCGTCGCGTAGAGCTCGGTCTCGCTTTGTCTCATCGTGTTACCATGGTAACACGGTGGTAATCCCCGCGGTCGACGTGCTGGACGGCAGAGCCGTCCGGCTGGTGCAGGGCGACTACGACCGCGTGGAGGTCGAGGCCGGCGACCCGCTCGAGCTCGTGCGGCTGGCGGCCTCCTCCGCTCCCCCGTTCGTCCACGTCGTCGCGCTCGGCGCGGCCCGCGACGGCGGCGCGCCGGTCGAGCTCGCGCGCGAGGTCGTGCTCGCGGCCGCGCCGGTGCCCGTCCAGCTCGGCGGCGGCGTCCGGACGGTCGGGGACGTCGCCGCACTCCGCGAGGCCGGCGTCGCGCGTGTGATGATCGGCACGGCTGCGTTCGGCGAGATCCCACTGCGCGAGTTCGGCGACGTCGTCGTCGCAGTCGACGTCGCGGCCGGCGTGGTGCGCACCAAGGGCTGGCGCGAATCGTCGGGCCTGACGACGCGCGAGGCCCTCGCGCACTGCGCGAATGCCGGCGTCACAAAGGTTCTGTGCACCTCCGTCGAGCGCGACGGCACGCGCAGCGGCCCCGACCTCGACCTGCTCCGCGAGGCGCGGAGCCTGTTCGACGGCGAGCTGCTCGCCGCCGGCGGGATCCGCGACGCGGCGGATGTGGACGAGGTCCTCGCACTCGGCGTCGACGGCGTCGTCGTCGGGCGCGCCTGGCTCGACGGGACGCTGGTTCTGTAGGCCTGCGCCGGCCATGTCCGGCAACGTGGTTGCGGGACGCGGCTTCGCCGGTCATCGGCACGTGCCGGCCTATGTCAGAACCGAGACGAGCAGCGCCTTCTGCACGTGCAGGCGATTCTCGGCCTCGTCCCAGACCGCGCTGCGGTCGCCGTAGAGGACATCGGCGCTGATCTCCTCGCCGGGATGGGCGGGCAGGCAGTGCATGACGAAGGCGTCCGACGCCGCGTGCGCGAGCAGTGCGGAATCCACGCGATACGGCTCGAGGTCGATCAGCCGCTGGACTCGCTCGTGCTCGTCCCCCATGCTGATCCACGTGTCCGTGACGAGGACATCG
>DATCJJ010000149.1:0-2131 GCA_036562845.1 Gaiellaceae bacterium
CAAGGCGCAGGTGACGGTTCGCTACGAGATCGACGACGACGGACGGCAGCGTCCCGTCGAGATCGAGCGCGTGCTTGTGTCGACGCAGCACTCCGACGGGATCTCCTCGGAGGACCTGATCAAGCCCGACATCGTCGAGCGCGTTCTTCGTCCCATCCTGCCGTCAGATTTGTACGACGAGAAGCGGTTGATGGAGGACCGCGACTTCGTGTTCGTCAACCCGACCGGGAAGTTCGTGCTCGGCGGCCCGATGGGGGACACCGGGCTCACCGGCCGCAAGATCATCGTGGACACGTACGGCGGAGCGGCGCGGCACGGCGGCGGCGCGTTCTCCGGCAAGGATCCGACGAAGGTCGACCGCTCGGCGGCATATGCCGCGCGTTACGTCGCGAAGAACATCGTCGCGGCAGGGCTGGCGGATCGGTGCGAGGTCAACGTCGCGTACGCGATCGGCGTCGCGCACCCGGTCTCGATCGCGGTCCAGACGTTCAACACCGAGCACCTCCCGACCGACCAGCTGGAGGCGCTCGTCCGCGACCACTTCGACCTGCGGCCGGCCGCGATCCTGCGTGATCTCGACCTGCGGCGGCCGATCTTCACCAAGACGGCTGCGTACGGGCACTTCGGCCGCGAAGACCGTGACTTCACGTGGGAGCGCACCGACAAGGCAGATGCGCTGCGCGATGCGGCCGGGGTCGCTTCAGCCGCTTCGGCTTAGTACGTCGAACGTGCGCTTGCCCGTCACGTAGCGCAGCTCGACGACCTTCAGGCCGAGCACCCGTCCGTCGAGCGGCGTATCGGGCACGCCGATGGAGAGGCCGAGCGCCTCGGTCGGTGAGCCGCCGGCGGGAATGCTGAGGTGGAGCGTCTGGCCGGGGACGAAGCGCAGCTTGCGCAATTGCTTGCCGCCGAGCGTGATCTCTCCTATTCGCGGCAGCTTGTCCTTCGGGAGTGCGAGGGTCAGTTCGTAGCGTCCGGTCGCCGACGTGTTCCCGGGCCAGGCGCGGAAGCGCAGCTCGGAGCCCATCCAGCCGTCCGGCTCGAGACCCCAGGTGAGCGAGCGCACGTGCGCGCCGGCGGGGATCCGGTAGGCGACGAGATCGACGCGAGGACGCGCGACGACTTTGCCTTCGAGGTCGATCGCGGATCCGGCGATGTTGGCGACGAGCGTCTGGGCGCCGGCGACCGCGCCGTCGATCTCGAGCGTGCCGTCGCTGCGGATCCGGGCGACCGCCTCGGGCAGTCGGTCGGGCGCGTCGGTCCCAAGGACGACGACACCGCTGAAGCTGCGGTTCCAGGTCTCGAGGTTCGCGCGGGCGGAGATGTTGGATCTCGGGAGGATGAGCTGGCGGGCGGGGCCGAGGTTGGAGCGGTCGAGCCAGTCCATGTGCTTCGAGCCGAACGTTCGGGCAGCCCAGCTCGTGGCGAGGCTGTCGGTCGCGTAGACGCCGACGCCGGCGGCGAGTGACAGCCCGATCGCGAGCGACGCGAAGAGCTCCGGCACGCCCCGTTTCCGTAACGGCAATGCCCAGGCGAGCAGTGCGAGCGCGAGTGGGATGAGCGCGTAGAGCAGCGACGCGTTCGTCAGGCCGATCAGGTATGCGACGCGCGCGAAGCCTGTCAGCGTGATGCCGTCGAAGAAGTACGCCGTCGTCCCCGTCAGGCCCGTCAGCTGGAATCTCGAGAGTGCGAGCGCGCCGATGAGGCCGATCGCGACGTAGAGGAACCGTCGAGGCGCGCCCCGTTCCACATAGGAGAAGAACGCGAGGAAGACGAGCGGGGTGCAGTAGAAGAGGTAGCGCTCGAGAGGCCGGTGCGCTTCGGCGGTCGACACCAGTGCGGCCTGCCCGATGAAGAGGGCCAGGGAGCCGACCGTCAGAGCTGCCACCGCGCGGTCGAACTTGCTGCGCGGACTTACGAGCATGTAGCCGAGGCCGACGATTGCACCCGGGACGACCGCCAAGCCGAGGGCGTAGGGGAAGAGCGTCCCATTCACGAGCGTCCAGTGCGCAAGCGGGCCGAGCGAAGGACGCAGGTGCGTTGCGCCGCCGTATGTGCCGAGCGCGCCCGGGATGAAGAGAAGTGCGCCGACGAGGAGCGAGCCGAGGGCTGCGGGAAGCGCGTGACGCCG
>DATCJJ010000155.1:0-20351 GCA_036562845.1 Gaiellaceae bacterium
GCCGCCGAGACGCTCCTCCCCCTCGCGGAAAAGCGCGGCCTCACCATCGAGACCTCCGGCGACGTGACCCCAACCATCGGCTCATACGCGCTCCTGCTGCAGTTGACCACGAACCTCGTGCACAACGCCATCGTCCACAACCTGCCCGAACAGGGCGCCGTGTGGGTGACGACCAGCGTTCAGCCCAAGAGCGTGGTGCTCACCGTCGAGAACACCGGCAAGAAGCTCACCCCGCAGTTGGTTTCCACGCTTGCCGAGCCGTTTCTTCGCGGCACCGAACGCATCCGCACCGACCACGCAGGTGTCGGCCTCGGCCTGGCACTCGTCAAGAGCATCACCGAAGCACACGACGGGACCCTTACCCTCACCCCCCGGGCCGCCGGCGGGCTCCGCGTTACGGTGCAACTGCCCGTCGCGCCACCACCGGGCGTCGCTGCCTGAGCTCGCACCGGGGTCGCACCACATGCAAAACCCGCCGAGACGCGGCTACTACCGAGGCGTTCGAAGCCGCACCACTACGCGCAGCCCGGCATGAACGAAGTACGTCTCGCCGAGCTTGACCGTAACGATCGGTGGGAAGGCGCCGTCGGCGAACGCGCGCTCGAGCGAGCGAATCCGGTCGCGGCTGAAGGCGTGAAGCGGCCGGAAGTCGCGGGTGAACGAGCTGGCGCGGCTGTCTGTGCCGACGAGCGCGTCGAGCGGGATTGCATAGACGCCCAGGTACCGGCGCCCGAATGGCTTCAGTCGCCGCTCGACCTCGTCGAGCTCGAGCAGGCGGTCGCCGCGGCGTCGGGCCCTCAGTCCCTTCATCTCGAGGTCAAGCGTAACCGGACGTCGAGCGCGGCTCTCTCCCGGGCTTCGCTAAGAGGGACCGCGGCGCGTCGCGCCGGCGGGTCGTGAGGCGCTCTTCCGGTCGAGGTACTGCAGGAGCTCGTTCGCTGCAAGCTCGATCTCCTTGTGCCGCCACTCAGCGGCACGGTAGTGGCAGGCGATCAGCCCCATCCGGTGCAGACGGCGGAAGTCGCCGTAGACGAACCCGTAGCGCGCCTTCGTCTCCTCGGCCGCGCCTTCGGTGAGGCCGAGATGCCAGGCGGCGTACTCCTCCCAGGAATGCGACTTCAGGAACGCGTTCTGCTCCCGCGCGCGCGGCTGCACGTCCTGCCACCGCGAGCGAAGCACGTACTGGCGTGCGTCGATCAACCGCTTCGCGTGCCTGACCGCGTCCTCGTTCACCGTGTAGGCGGGCACGAACGCATTCTCGCCGACCCGCGTGTCACGACGGCGGCGGCGCGCGACAGTTGGCCGGCGCCGCGCAGATTCGTACACTCCTGCTGATGGACGCTCGCGAGGACCGTGTGGCACGGAACGAGGCGATGTACCGCACCGTCAACCGTGAGATCGAGTACACCGCGCAGCAGCTCGGGGATGGGCCCGACGACGAGCTCCAGATCGTCTGCGAGTGCGGCGAGGACGGCTGCAAAGCAACCCTGACGCTGACGATCGCCGAGTACGACGGCGTGCACCGACAGCGCGACCGCTTCGCCGTCGCGCCCGGGCACGAGAACCCCGAGCTCGAACGGGTGGTCGAGAAGACCGCCCGCTACGTCGTCGTCGACAAGTTCGGCGCCGCGGAAGACGTTGCCGAGGACGAGGAGCGCCGCGAAGGAACCGTCTGACGCGTCGCGGTTCGATCGGCAACCGAGAGACGCTGTAGCTGGGGCCGTCGTTCGGCTACCGTCGAGCGCATGACGATCTAACGCATGGACCACGTCGGCATCGTCGTCGACGATCTCGCGGCCGCGACGGCGTTCTTCGTCGAGCCCGGACTCGAGCTGCAGAGCGAGGGGACGGTCGAGGGCGATTGGGTCGACCGCATAGTGGGGCTCGATGGCGCGCGGCCCCGAAGGGATCATCGTCGAGCTGGTCGAGCAGATCGGCTGAGGCCTCCGGCCCTCCAACCGCCTGGCCAGCGTCAGTGGTTTGCTTTGCGCCGGCCAACCGACTATAGTGAACCCAATGGTTCAGTATTCGCGCACTGTCGATCGCGCCTTCGCAGCCCTCGCCGACCCGACCCGCCGCGCCGTCCTCGAACGGCTCGGCGCCGGCAGCGCGACGATCAGCGAGCTCGCCGAGCCCTTCGGCATGTCGCTGACCGGGATGAAGAAGCACGTCCGGCTGCTCGAGGAGGCGGAGCTCGTCACGACGGAGAAAGTCGGCCGTGTCCGCAGGTGCATGCTCGCGCCCTACGCGTTCGAGGGCATCAGCACGTGGCTCACGCGGCTCGGCCGGTTCGCCCAGGTCGTCGAACGCACGAAAGGAGCAACGTGAGCACCACGCAGAAGGGATTCACCGCCGAGGAAAAGGCCGCGATGCGGGCGCGCGCCAAGGAGTTGAAGCTCGCTGCGGAGGGGGAGAGCGCGATCCTCGCCGCGCTCAAGAAGATGACGCCGAGCGATCGCAAGATCGGCGAGCGGATCCACGCGATCGTCATGGAGACAGCGCCCGACCTCACGCCGAAGACGTGGTACGGCATGCCGTCCTACGCCGACAAGAACGGGAAGGTCGTCATCTTCTTCCGCGATGCCGCGAAGTTCAAGGAGCGCTACGCGATGCTCGGCTTCCAGGACAACGCGAATCTCGACGACGGTTCGATGTGGCCGGTCGCCTACGCACTGCCGAAGCTGACGAAGGCCGACGAGGCGAAGATCGCCAAGCTCGTGAAGCAGGCGGTGAGCTGATGCACGAGACCACGGTCACCACGCCGAGCGAGCTCGAGATCCGCGTCGAGCGGGTGTTCGACGCGCCGCGCGCGCACGTCTTCTCCGTCTGGACGGATCCGCAGCTGATCCCCGAATGGTGGGGCGACGGCACGGTCGTCGAGGAGATGGACGTCCGCCCGGGCGGCACGTACCGCTTCCGCACGGCGTTCGGCGTCGTCGAGGGCGAGTTCCGCGAGGTCGAGGCTCCGGAGCGGCTCGTGCAGACGTTCCAGAACCATCTGCAGACGCTCGAGTTTGAGGACCTCGGCGAGCGGACGAAGCTGACGCAGACCATGCGCTTCGCCACGACCGAGGAGCGCGACACGACGATGCAGTACGGCGTCGAGGAAGGCGCGAAGGGCGGCTTCGCCCGCGTCGACGCGGTGCTCGAGCAGCTGGCACGAAGATGAGGAGTCCCTAAGAACCGCGAACCACCGCGTCGACCCTCCGCGTACGGACCCCGAGCGGATTCCCCAGCGAGGAGGACGCAGCATGCGGAAGAAGCGGTTGATCGTCGCCGCGGCCGCGCTCGGCAGCGCGGTCGCGGCGGCCGGCGCATACGCCGCCGGCGGCCCGACGATGATGGGCCCGGCAGCTCGTTGCGGCCGTCCGCGTCGTTGCGGACGGTGGATCGCTCTTCTCGCCGTCGGTGACGCGCCGGCGATCGAAGCAGTTCGCGCGCCCTGCTTCCCCGTCGGACGCAGCACTCGGAGAGCTGACCCCGCGCGAGCAGGAGGTGCTGCGCCTCGTCGCGCGCGGCCGCTCGAACGCCGACATCCGGCCGAGTTCGTCGTCAGCGAGCACACCGCAAAGACACAGGTGGCGAGCATCCTGCAAAAGCTCGATCTGCGGAACCGCCGTCGTGCTCGCGTACGAGACCGGCCTCGTGCGACCGGGCGGTCCGGCGTAGCTCAGGCGACTCGGGCCGCGGCGGCGGCGAGGCGCTGATGCACGAGCTGCACCGCCATCGACCCTTCGCCGACAGCCGCGGCGCAACGCTTTGTCGATCCCGAGCGGACGTCGCCGGCGGCGAAGATCCCGGGCACGCTCGTCTCGAGCAGGTACTCGGCACCGGCCGCGTCGCCGGTGAGGATGAAGCCGTCGGCGGCGCGCGCCACCGCGTCACCGAGCCACTCGGTACACGGTTGCGCGCCGAGGAAGAAGAAGAGGAAGGAGAACGGGAGGCGCTCGCCGTCCTTGAGCGTGACGGCCTCGAGCCGTCCGGCCACGCCGTGCAGCGCCGCGATCTCGCTGCGATCGCGGACGGCGACGCCGTAGCGCTCCAGCTCGTGGAGCAGGTAGTCGGACATCGTCTCGCGCAGGTCAGCGCGGCGGTGGAGCACCGTCACGAGCGCTCCGCCGCGCGCGAGCCAGACGGCTGCCTGCCCAGCCGAGTTGCCGCCGCCGACGACGGCGACGCGTGAGGCGCCGCACAGCTGCGCCTCGGGCGGGCCGGCCGCGTAGAACGCACTCAGGCCCTCGTATTCCGCGAGCTCGTCGAGCGGGAGCCGGCGATACTCGGCGCCGGTCGCGAGCACGACGGCACGTGCTGCGATCTCGTGGTTCTCCTCGAGCCGAACCACGTGCCGGTGCTCGCCGGGCTCGAGCGCGACCGCTCCGTACGGCGTCGCCGGCCGTGCGCCGAATTTCCGCGCCTGGCTGACGGCGCGGCTCGTGAGCTCCGTGCCGGTGATCCCGGCCGGGAAGCCGAGGTAATTCTCGATCCGGCGCGACGAACCGGCCTGTCCGCCGAGCGCGGTGCTCTCGACGATGAGCGTATCGAGCCCCTCCGAGGCGCCGTATACGGCTGCGGCGAGACCGGCGGGGCCGCCGCCGACGACCAGCAGGTCGCACTCCTCGCGGGCCGCGAGCTCACGGCCGATGCCGAGCGCACGCAGCACTTCGCCTCGCGACGGCTGCTGCAGCTCCGGACCGCCCGGCAGCCGGACGAGCGGCGGCTCCGCGCCGTCCGGCGGCGCCGTCTCCTGCCAGCTGAAGGGCAGCCGGTTCGCGCGGGCGAAGTCGAGCATCTGCATCGTCGCTCCGGACGAGCGCGGCCCGACGATCTCGAGGCCGATCCCCTGCACGCGCTGAAGCGCCTCGCGTCGCGCAATGAAGGTCGAGAGGATGAGATCGCTGAGCGGCCCGTCCTCGAACAGGAGCGCGCGCAGGGCGTCGCGGTCGACCGCGATGTAGCGCAGCGGCTTCGTCACGACGGCGGTCAGGAAGACGGTCTGGCCCGAGAGGAGGTTGAGCTCCCCCAGGAAGTTCGGCGCACCGTGGCGGACGATCTCGTTTCCGGCAGCGTCGAGAATCGCCACCTCGCCCTCACGGATCGCGATGAACGGATAGACCGCGTCGCCGACCCGGAACAGCACGTCATCGACGTCGGCCGTCAGCTCCGTGCCCGCCGCCGCGAGTGTCGCCAACTGGGACGACGACAACGACTGCGTTCCGGGATCCGCCATCGAGCGAGCGTACCCGCACGATTACGCGGCGCGCCGCTCGAGCTTCGCCGCCGGCACGACGCGACTTGCGGACTCACCCCGGTAGCGGACGACCGCTGCGGTCACGCCGCGCTGGTACAGGAAGACCGCCTCGCGCCCGTCGACCGCGACCACGTCTCCTTGCCTCAGGCGGCGAGTGTCGTGTGCGTCGGCCGGCAATGCGAGGCGGACCGTATCGCCCTCCGCAGGCCCCGGTCTATGGGGCCTCGACCCCATGTGCGTCGCGCAACCGCTGCCGCGCGGCGCAGTCGCAGCTGGAGAGAGCTTCGGCTCGGAGGTATGCCGCGAGCGCGGCCTCCCCGTCGCCGACGGTCGCCTCGGCGAGACCGAGCCACGTCGCAGCGCAGCAGTTCCGGGGCGACGCCTCGAGGGCCTGGCGGAACCGCTGTCTGGCGCGGCGCCAGCGATTCGCCGCGGCCGCTTCGTAGCCCTGGGCGAGCCGGTCGTGTTGGAGATAGGGCGCGTGCTCTTCGACCGCGCGCGCTGCGCGTGCCGCAGTCTCGGCGTCGCCGAGGAGCGAGGCGAGGTTCGCTTCGTCGAGGTACGTCCACCACGGCCGTTCCTGAATCCTGCTCAATCGCTCGAGGACGTCCATCGCTTCCGTCGCGTGTCCGGCGGCCAACGCGATCCACGCATGCGTCGAATGCCCGTCGCTGTCCAGCGTCCGGGCCAGCGCGAGTGCGTCGTCGCGACGGCCGAGCCTGTGCAGGGAGAGCGCGAGCTTCCGGCGCGTCCGTGCGTCGTCGGGGGCGGCGGCCAGGACGTCTGCGAGGTCCGCGGCTCGATCTTCCTCCCGCGCGCGCCGAAGGGCGCGCGAATGGTCGAGGTCGCCCTGGAGCCCGGCGACGAGGGCGAGATTGGAGCGTGCGCGCGAGTTGGTCGGGTCGAGCGCCGTGGCGCGTTCCAACGCCTCGCGCGCGTCGTCGAGGCGATCGGCCCGAATGAGGACGCCGGCAAGGTTGCTCCACCAGGACGCCGACTCCGGCTCGAGCTCGACGGCGCGCCGGTAGTCGTGCTCTGCGCGGTCGAGCCGGTCCAGCTCTTCGAAGACACGTCCGCGTGCAAACCACGAATTTGCGTCGTCGGGATGGAGCTCGAGCGAGCGCTCGGCGTAGTGCATCGCCTCGTCCTCTTCGTCGGCCTCGGAGAGGATCCACGCCGCGTCGGAGAGGATGTCCGCGTCTCCCGGGTCTGCGCGGACCGCTGCGCGCACGGCATCTGCCGCCTCCGCCCTTCGCTCGAGCGCGAGGAGCGTCCGTGCGCGAAGCGTTTGCGCCCAGCTGTCGAGCGGGTCGAGCTCGCAGGCTTTCTCGGACGCGGCGAGCGCTTGGCCCCAGGACCCGCGGACGCGCAGCGCCCGGGCGAGGTATCCCCAGGCGGTGGCGTTCCGCGGATCGCGCTCGAGCTCGGCGCGCAGCAACTCGATCTGACGATCCCAGTCTCCGGCTTCGACGGCGGCGTCGATGTCCGGCCCGAGCGCGCTGCGCGTCGGCACGAAGTCGATCCACAGCTCCTGCGGGCTGTAGCGGTCGATCTCCTGCGTCGCGGCTCCGCCGTTCTTCCAGTCCGCCGGGTCCATGAAGACCCGAAAGCCGTCGGTCGTCCAGAGCTCGCGCGACCCGTCGTCCCAGCGTCGAATGCCGACGCAGTCGGCGTACACGACCGCCTGATCCCTCGAGGGCGAGCGGACCGCGACGCCGTCGGGGCCGACGATCAGGCGTTGATCGTCATCGGCGTCGCCGTCGGCTGTCGGGCGGAAGCTTTTCCCGCTCGGCACGCGGCGCGGCTCGAGTGGATACGCGGTGAACCGGCCGCCCGGGATCGGCGTCTCGTCCGGGAGCAGGAGCAGCATCGACTTGAGCGCATCGCGCAGGGCCTGCGCGACTTCGGCCGCGGTCAACGACTCCAGCGCCGCGACCGCGTCCCACTGCGAGTGCGGCTCCCGGCCCAGCAGGTGGTGGTGGGCGGCGGTGAAGAGGTTCCTCGGTGTCTCTGCGACGTCGTTTGCCCAGCGTCGGGCCGCTTCGACCTGGAATGCGAGCTCGGCATCGGTCGGGCCGTTCAGCGCGAGCTCCTCGAGCACTCCGAGCAGCGTGTTGCGTCCGTCGACGACCTCCGACGGCACGCAGTCGGCCCACATGAGGGCATGCGCATGGTTGCGGTCGAGGAACTCGATCCGGTGGTCGACCGAGTAGCTCGTGCCCGCCTGGTGACGTAGCTGTTGATGCAGCCGTGCGCCCGCGATCTGAAGCGCCGTCGCGATGGCGTACGAGCGGCGATACACGAGCGACACCGCGATCGTCCCGTCGGTGCTGTGCGCAAAGGCCGAGGGATAGGAGATGTAGTCGATCGGCCTCGGCGCCGGGACGCGATGGCGTCGGCCGGCACGGAGCCCGAGCTTCAGGCTCGGCGGCGGCTTGCCGGTCAGGTAGAGGACGGCGTTCGCCTTCGTGAAGCGCGTGCGCATCCACGCGACGATCTCGTCGTCGGTCGCCGCGTCCGGCGCGCCCTCCCAGTAGGCAACGAGACCATGCGCGACCGGGCCGAAGCGCAGCGACAGGGCCTCTCGCCATTGACTCCACGAGCGCGTCAGCGCCTCCGCACGCAGGATCTCGCGTTCCCGCTCGAAGCGCGCAAGGGGCGGATCGCTCAACGAGCTCGCGGCCTCCGCGATCAACGCGCACGCTCCGGCCGGATCGCCCCGCGCCCACAGCAGCGTCATCAGGCAGTCGACCGTGCCGTTGTAGTCGACGCCGGCGAGCGGCGCCGTCGGCAATGCCAGGTGCTCGGCCAGGTGGGAGATTCCCGACGTCCGAAACGACTCGTCCGCGAACCCGACTCGAAAGAGCAGCCCGACCAGCAGGTCTCCCGCGCCGTCCTCCTGCCAGAAGCAGTCGACGCCGTCGACCTCGGTGCGTCGGAACGTCGTCCGGCCGCCTCCCACACTGCGATCGTAAACCCGTCTCGACACTGATAGAACGTCGCGGACACCCTTCGCCCAACCCCGGAGGTAGACGATGCGACGCTCGGGTCGGTTAGCAGTCGTCCTCGTAGCCGCTGCGCTCGCGGCCGTCCCGGTCCTCGGCGGGACGTCCGCGAGCGCACGGCCTCCCGCCACCATGGTCACGCTGCACGGCGTCGATCTCGACAGTTCCACCGTGCTCGATCTCCAGGGCTACATGGACAAGCACCGCTTTACGTCCGCTCAGCTGACGTCCTTCTACCTGGGCCGCATCCAGCAGCTCAATCCGATCCTGCATGCGGTCATCGAGACGAATCCGGACGCGCTCGCCGAAGCGACCGCGAGCGACCGGCACCGCAAGGCGCAAGGATCGCGCGGGCCGCTCGACGGCATCCCGGTGCTGCTCAAGGACAACGTCGACACCGGCGACCGCGAGCACACGACGGCCGGGTCGTTCGCGCTCGTCGGCGACACGCCGGACGACGCGTTCCTCGTGACGCGGCTCCGCGCGGCCGGAGCCGTGATCCTCGGCAAGGCAAACCTGTCGGAGTGGGCGAACTTCCGCTCCTTCACGTCGTCGAGCGGCTGGAGCGGACGCGGCGGGCAGACCAACAACCCGTACGTGCTCGACCGCAACCCGTGCGGCTCGTCCAGCGGCTCGGCGGTCGCGGCTGCCGCTGATCTCGCGACGGTGACGATCGGCACCGAGACGGACGGCTCGATCGTCTGTCCGTCGGGGACGAACGACGACGTCGGGATTAAGCCGACGCTCGGGCTCGTCAGCCGCGGCGGAGTCATCCCGATCTCCGCCGAGCAGGACACCGCCGGCCCGATCACGCGCAACATGACGGACGCGGCCGCGGTCATGTCCGTGATCCAGGGCGTCGATCCGTCCGACGCCGCGACCGCCGCGGCGGCTCCGTTCGTCGGCCGCAACTACCTCGACGACCTCGATCCAGACGCGTTGCAGGGTAAGCGGATAGGCATCTGGCGCGGCGGCGGCGACGTTGCCGAGGTCAACGCGGTCACCGATGCGACGATCGCCGTCCTGCGCGCGCAGGGCGCGACGGTCATCGACAACATCGACCTGCCGGGTCTCGACGACGCCTTCAACAACGAGTTCCCCGCGCTGCTCGTCGAGTTCAAGCACGACATCAACGCCTACCTCGCGGCGACGCCGGGCTCGCATCCGGCCGACCTCGCCGGCCTGATCGCCTTCGACATCGCGCACGCCGACATCGAGATGCCGTTCTTCCTGCAGGAGATCTTCGATCTCGCGCAGGCGACGAACGGCGATCTCGCCGATCCCGTGTACGTCCAGGAGCGGACCACGGCCACCACCGCGGCACGCAATGCCATCGACAGTGCGCTGGCCGCGAACCAGCTCGACGCGATCGTCGCGCCGACCAATGGGCCGGCCTGGGTGACGAACCATCAGACCGGCGACACGTTCGACGACTTCGTCAGCGCGTCGGGCCCGGCCGCGGTCGCCGGCTACCCCGACCTGACCGTGCCGGCGGGGTACGCCGAGAACGGCCGGCTACCGATCGGGATGTCGTTCTTCGGGACGGCGTTCAGCGAGCCGTCGCTCATCGCGATGGGGTACGCGTTCGAGCAGGCGACGCACGCGCGCCGCGCGCCGTCGTTCCTGCCGACCCTGCCGTAACGCGACGAGGTGGTCGCGGCGTAACGGCCGCGACCACCTCTACTTCCTGAGCGCGACCTTGAGATCGATGACCGGCGTCCCGTCGATCGCTTCGAGCGCGCCGACGTGCACGGTTGTGCCGTCGAGTGCCATGACGGTGACCCGGTGGACGCCGATCGGGTTCGGCCGGTCGGACGAGCGCGTCCTGAACACCCCGGTCAGCGGAATCGTCTCGTCGTCGCGAGGGTGCGTCTGGAGCACGCTTCGATCGGCCAGATGAAGCCAGGTGAGCACGACGAGCTCGTCGCCCGGCTGGACGAGATGGAGCGCGTCGGCGAAAGAGGGATCGATCTCGAGCGCCGCCGCGGGCGCTCCTTCGAACGCCTGGTTGGGGGCGTCGGCCTTCGAGCGAAGCGAGGAGCGGACGACGCCGATCGGCTCCACCTCGAACACGCTCACGCCCTCCGGGCGATGCCCGGGTAGTCGACGACGAACGCGCTTTCGTCGAATTGGATGTCAGCCGTGAAGCCGTCCGCGCGGAAGCGAACGCGCAGGTCGCCGAGGGGCTCGTACCGCTGCTCCGACTCGGTGACCCGCAGCGAGGGAACATCGACCCACCGCATCACGTAGTCGCGTGCCGGACCGGGCTCCAGCAGGCGGTCGCGCAGGACCGGCAGCGAGTTGAACAACGGCGACCACCCCAGGTCGAAGAAATCTGCGCCGTCGAGCGGCACGTCGAGCGAGCGGTCGCCCACCACCTCGACGCGGAGCAGCTCGGCCTCCAGCCGGTAGCGCAGCTCGTACGCCGCGCCGAGCTGCGTCCCGACCGCCGTCAGGTCGCGCTCGTGGAGCTCGACGTGCGCGACCTCCATGCGGGGTGCGCCGTCTCCCGTCCAGGCAAGCGTGATCGGCATCGCCTACGCGTCCGGATTGACGACGTTGATCGGCGCGCCCGCAGCGAAGGCGTTGATCTGGTCGAAGACGTCGGCGAACTGCAGCTCCCACTCCTCCCGCGTGACGTAGCCGATGTGCGGCGTGCAGAGAACGTTGTCCATCGCGAGCAGCGGATGCGTCGTGTCGCGGAGCGGCTCCTGCTCGAACACGTCGAGCGCCGCCAGGCCGGGTCGTCCGCCCCGGAGCGCGCGCACGAGCGCTCCGGGCTCGATCAGCTCCGCGCGGCTCGTGTTGACGAGGAGTGCTGTCGGCTTCATGCGCGTCAGATCCCTCTCCGTCACGATTGCACGCGTCGCGGGGACGAGCCGCAGGTGCAGCGAGAGCACATCCGACTCCGCAAAGACGGCGTCCTTGGTGGGCGCAGTCTCGCGGCCGTCGGCGCGCGCCCGCCCGAGCGACTCGGGCCGGGCCCACACGAGCACCCGCATCCCGAACGCGTCGCCGTAACCGGCCACGACGTGCGCGATGCGGCCGTAGCCGTAGAGGCCGAGCGTCTTGCCGCGGAGCGAATGGCCGACGCCGGCCTGCCAGTCCCCGGCCCGCAGGGATGCGGCCTGTTGCGGGATCTGCCGCAGCGCCGCGAGGATCAACGCCCACGTCAGCTCGGCGGTCGAGTACGAGGGCGAGTCGGTGTGCAGGTTCGAGCACACCGTGACTCCGCGGCGCGTGCAGGCGTCCACGTCGATGTGCGGATACGAGCTGCGCTGGCTGATCAGGCGAAGGTTCGGCAGGCGCTCGAGCAGGGGCGCGCGGATCTCCGTGCGCTCGCGGATCAGGACGAGCGCGTCGAAGTCTGCGAGGCGCTCGGCGAGCGCCTCGGTGTCCTGGACGTGGTCGGTGAAGACCGTGACCTCGTGACCGGTCAGCTTCTCGAAGCACGGGAGCGTGCGCAGCGTGTCGAACCAGTCGTCGAGGATCGCGACCTTCATCCCGACAGGAACGCGCGCATGGTCGCCGTGAGGCGCGGTGCAGCCATCACGGTGAGGTGGCCGCGGCGTGGGACGCGCAGAAGCGCGCTTCCCGAAATCAGCTGCTGCGTCTCCTCGAGCAGCCGGCGAGAATAGAAGCGATCGCGCGAGCCGGCGGCGATCAGCGTCGGTGCCGCAATCGTGCCGTCGCACCGCGCGAGGTCGAAGCCGTCCTCGGCGTCGATCGTCCTCGCGAGGTCGGAGAGGTCGCCGACGTTCCCGACGAACGGCGCCAGAAAGCGCCCGAGGGACTCGCCGCCGGGAACGACGATGCCGACAGCGACCGACGCGAGCGCCCGCCGGCCGTTCCCGGCGCGGATCTCCGCCGCCACGCCGGACTGCAGCCGGCGCGTGCCCGGCGAGAGGCGGCAGCCTGTCGAGACGAGGACGAGCCGTCGAACCGCGCCGGGATGATCGGCCGCGAGCTGCTGCGCGATGCTTCCGCCGGTCGAGACGCCGACCACGTCGACCGGCCCCGTGTCGATCGCGTCGATCGCCTCCGCATGCTCTCGGGCGAGATCGGCCATCGTCCCGCTCGCCAGGCCCGAGCGCCGGTTCGTGTAGAAGACGCGTCGCATGCCGGCGAGCGGACGCGCCGAGAACTCGGCGCTCCGCAGCGCAAGGCGACCGTCCACGCCGGCCGTCGGCAGCAGGCCGCCGAGGTACAGCAGCGGCGGCCCGTCGCCGGTCGCAAGCGCCGGCACCGGCCCGAGTTGCACCCGTTCCATCGCGCCAGCTTGGCAGGAATCTTGGGGCTCTCCCTGGGGACGTGCCCGATGCGAGCACACCGTCCGCGGGCCCAAGATGGAAGCTGCATGAGGACCCACCGCGCAGAGAGACTGCTCGAGCTCGACGAGGTCGAGCGGCGGCTGAAGCCGTTCCGGCGCCGGTACCTCGGAGTCCGCGCGATCCCGCTCGACGCGCTCGTCGGCACGGACGGCCGCGCGAACGCATTCACCCGTGACTTCCGCCCGCTGCACGCCTTCAGCCGCGACCGGCTCCGCTCGCTCCGGCGCGCGTTCGGGGACGGCGGCTATCCGCCGATCGTCGCGGTGAAGCTCGGGGAGGCGTACTTCGTGATCGACGGCCACCATCGCGCCGCCCTGGCGCGGCGAAGCCGAGCCGCGACGATCGACGCCGACGTCACCGAGCTGATCGCGCGCGTCCCGCTCGGCGCCGGGGCGGACATGCTCGAGGTCGTGCTGCGGGAGCTCGAGCGGATCTTTCTCGAGGACAGCGGGCTCGCCGAGGCGCGGCCCGGCGTGCGCATCCCGGTCAGCCGGCCGGCGCAGTACCTCGAGCTGCTCGAGAACATCCAGGTGCACGGCTACCACCTGATGCGCGGCCGTGGGCGCGTCCTCGGGAACGCGGAGATCGCGCGCGATTGGTACGACGCGATCTACAAACCGACGCTCACGGCGATCCAGCGGCTCGGCGGCGCTGACCGCGACGCGCTGACGGGTGAGCTCTTCCTCGTCCTTCATCGGCACCGCCGGGACGCGTTCCCGTCGGCCGGTTGCCCCCACCTCGCGCAGACGGTCGTCTCGGTCATCGGCTCGCGGCCTAGCTGAGCCGTTCACGACCGCGAAATGCGGCCACGACCCCATCGCGGCCCCGGCCTTCGACCGCGACGCTGTAAAGCGACGACGGAGGACTGTGCGAAGGAGGAACGGCGATGGGTGGAACGATCGTGTGCGGGGTGAGCGAGACGCCGGCGGGACGTGCGGCAGCAGATCTGGCGAGCGCGCTGGGCGCAAGGCTCGGGCTCCGTCTCGTGCTCGTGTCGGTGGTCGACGGGGTGCCGGCAGGCGCCCGCGACAGCCTGACGGCGCGGCAGCGTCAGAGCGGCGCCGAGCGGGCGCTGGCGGAGCTGGCGCGGAGCTCCGGCGACGGGACCGAGACGCGCGTCGTGCACGGCGAGCGGGCGGAAGCGCTGGCGCAAGTGGCGGCGGAGGAGGGAGCGGACGTCATCGTGGTGGGCTCTCGCCCGGCCGGCCTCGGCAGCCGGAGCCTGCGGTCGACGCTGGCGCGCCGGCTCGAGGCGCTGACGCCTGTGCCGGTCCTCGTCGCGCCGCCGTCGACGCGGAAGCGCAGCGAGCGGCGGCTCGCTGTGGCCGTCGAGGCCAACGGGCGCTAGAACATACGCAGGACGTCCCTTGCTGAACCGGTTCTCACGGCTGCCGCTGCTGTGGCGCGTGTTCGCGATCAACGCGGCGCTGCTCGTCGTCGCCACGCTTCTGCTGGCGCTGACGCCGGTGACGATTCACGCGTCGCTCGCGCTCATCGAGGGCGTCGACCTCGCCGTCGCGCTCGTGGTCATGCTGGCCGCGAACCTGCTCCTCCTGCGGCACACGCTCGCTCCGATCAACCGGCTCGTCGAGCGCATGCGCACGGTCGACCTGCTCCGGCCGGGGCAGCGGCTCGTCGAGCCCGGCGGGGTCGAGGTGACCGAGCTCGTGCGCGCGTTCAACCAGATGCTGGAGCGACTGGAGACGGAGCGGAGGGAAAGCGGACGCCGGGCGCTCCAGGCGCAGGAGGCCGAGCGGCGCCGGATCGCGAGCGGTCTCCACGACGAGGTCGGGCAGGTGCTGACCGGGGTGCTGCTCCAGCTCGACGACGAGCAGACGAAGGCAGCGGTGAGGCAGGCGCTGAACGAGGTGCGGCGGATCGCGCGCGAGCTCCGTCCGGAGATGCTCGAGCAGCTCGGCCTCGTCAGCGCGCTGACGGAGCTTTCGCGCCGCTTCGCCGAGTCGAGCGGCATCCGTGTCGAGCGGGCGTTCGCGAGCGAGCTGCCGCCGCTCTCGGACGAGGCGGAGCTCGCGGTCTACCGCGTGGCGCAGGAGAGCCTGACGAACGTGGCGCGGCACGCCGGCGCGACGCAGGTCGACCTCGCCCTCGAGCCGGGTGTCGGAAGCGTCGTGCTCTCCGTCTCCGACGACGGCCGGGGGATCTCCGAAGCCGCGGCGACGAACGGGCACGGCGGCCTGCGCGGGATGCGTGAACGCGCGCTGCTCGTCGGCGGCGCGCTCGCAATCAAGCCGGGCCGCACGGGCGGCGTCGAGGTGCGGCTCGAGGTCCCGGCGGGGAACGCCTGATGCCGATCCCGCTCGTCACGCGCATCCTCGTCGCCGACGACCACCCCATCGTCCGCTCCGGGCTGAAGCGCGTGATCGACGAACAGCCTGACATGCGCGTCGTCGCCGAGGCGGCCGACGGCGCCGAGGCCGTGAAGAAGTCGATGTCTGATGAGATCGACCTCGCGATCCTCGACGTCTCGATGCCGAAGACGACAGGAATCCAGGCGGCGGACGAGCTGCACAAGCGCAAGCCGGAGCTGAAGCTGTTGATGCTCTCGATGTACGACAGCGAGCAGTTCCTGTTCGAGTCGCTGCGAGCGGGCGCCTCCGGCTACGTGCTGAAGTCGGACGCCGACCAGGACATCGTCGAAGCGGTGCGGCGCACGATGCGCGGCCAGTCGTTCCTCTATCCGTCCGCGGTCTCGACCCTCGTCAAGGATTTCGTCGAGCGGGGCCGGCCCGACGAGCAGCAGTTCGACGTGTTGACGCCGCGCGAGCTGCAGGTGTTGAAGCTGATCGCGGAGGCGTACACGTCGAAGGAGATCGCGCAGGAGCTCGTGATCAGCCTGAAGACGGTCGAGCGGCACCGCCAGAACATCCTCGACAAGCTCGGCATGAGCGACCGTGTCGAGCTGACCCGCTACGCCATCCGGCGCGGGCTGATCCAGCCGTGACACGGTTCCGCCGCGTGCTCGTCTGGCTCGTCGTGGCCCTGCTCGTGTGCATGCTCGTGGCCACGCTGGTGGTCGACGGCGCTGCCTGATCAGGCAGCAACCTCGACGGCGAGGATCTTGAACCGAAGCGTGCCGCGCGGTGCGGCGACCTCCGCGACCTGGCCGCGGCGCAGGCCGTGGATCGCCTTCCCGAGCGGCGACGCGATCGAGATCCGGCCCCCGGCCGGGTCCGCCTCGAGCGGCCCGACAAGCTCGAGCTCGAGCCGTTCGCCGGAGTCGAGGTTGCGCAGCCGGACTCGCTCGCCGACGTCGATGCGGCCGTTGCCGACCTGTGGCTCGACGACGTGAGCCGAGCCGAGCCGTTCCTCCAGCACCGCGATCCGCCGTTCGAGCAGCGCCTGGTCCTCGCGGACGCCGAGGTAGTCGGCGTTCTCGTCGGGGTTCGCCTCCGTCGCGGCGGCATGGCGGAGGCGTTCCGCGATCTCGCGGCGTCCTTCGGTCACGAGCCGCTGCAGCTCGTCGCTCAGGCGCTGCAGGCCTTCGGGCGTGATCACCGTCTCGTTCATGTCGCTCCTTCGGTTCGAATGACCCGGCCAGCGTCGCCGACGGAGGCCGGAGCTGCGATCGGGTCAAGGCCCCATTTCGCGATTGCAGCGAAGATCCGGCCGTGAACATCGGACTGGCGATGCTGGCGATCGGCGCGGTGCTTGCCGCGAGCGTCGCCGTCGCCCTGGGCGCCGCGAAGTCCGGTCTGCCCGTGCTCGTCGCGTTCCTCGGGCTCGGCATGCTGCTCGGCTCCGACGGGCCGGGCGGGATCGACTTCGACGACGCGCGCCTTGCACGCGAGGTCGGCGTGGTCTCGCTGGCGGCGATCCTCTACGAGGGCGGTCTCTCGACGTCGTGGCGGCGCCTGCGCGAAGTCGCACTTCCCGCGCTTTCCCTCTCGACCGTCGGCGTCGTCGTGACGGCGGGCGTCACCGGTGTCGCCGCCTACAGCCTGTTCGATCTCTCGTGGACGGAATCGCTGTTGCTCGGAGCCGTCGTCGCGTCGACGGACGCCGCCGCGGTCTTCGCAACGCTGCGCACGACGCGTCTGCGGCGGCGGATTGCCCGCACGCTGGAGGCCGAGTCCGGCGCGAACGACCCGGTCGCGATCGCGCTGACGCTGGGCCTGATCGCGTGGGTCGAGCAGCCGGGCTACGGCGCGGGCGACCTCACGCTGCTGGTCGTCCGCCAGCTCGGCCTCGGCCTCGTGATCGGCGTCGCGTTGAGCCTGGTCGCGATGTGGGTGTTCGCGCGGATCCCGCCGTCCATCGCTGCATTCGTCCCGGTCGCGTCGGTGGCGGCCGCGGCCGTCGCGTACGGCGCAGCCGATGCCGCGCACGGCAGCGGCTTCCTCGCCGTGTACCTCGTGGGTCTCGCGGTCGGCTCGACGCCGTCGCGCTACCGCGGGCAGCTCGTCGCGTTCCACCTCGGACTTGCCTACGTGGCGCAGGTGGCGCTCTTCATCGTGCTCGGCCTGCTCGTCTTCCCCTCGCGGCTGCCGCACGTCGCTCTCGCCGGCCTCGGACTGACCGCGGTGCTCATCCTCGTCGCCCGACCGGTGGCTGTGTGGATGTCGACAGTCGCGCTGCGCCGGTTCGACCGGCGCGAGCGTCTGCTGCTCGGCTGGGCCGGTTTGCGCGGGGCTGTGCCGATCGTGCTCGGGACGTTCGTGCTCTCTTCGCATGTGAGCAGTGCCGACACGATCTTCAACGCGGTCTTCTTCGTCGTCCTCGTGTCGGCGGCTTTGCAGGGCACGACGCTCGAGTGGTTCGCGAACAAGCTCGGCCTGCTGGTCTCGTTCGCGCGGACCGAGGCGCCGATCGAAGTCACACGAGACTGGCACTCCCTGAACCTCGTCGAGTTCCCCGTGTCGCCCGATCACGCCATCGCCGGCACGACGGTTCGGGAGCTCGGCCTGCCGCGCGACTCGCTCGTCGCCGTGCTCGTGCGCGGTGACGACGCGATCCCGCCGCGCGGCACCACGACGATCGAGCCGGGAGACGTGCTCTTCGTCCTCGCTCCGCACGGCAAGCGTCCGGAGCTCGAGGACGTCTTCTCGCGCTGGCGCCAGCGGATCTAGCGACGGGAAAATGGGGCCACCGCCCCATGGCCGCCGAGGGCACGGCACGCGACGCTACGGCCATGCCGAGAAATCCTTTCTCCTTTCTCTTCGTGCGCTCGCGGCGAGACCAATACCTCGTGCAGTACGTGTTACGCGAGTACGCGCGCGGCCGGTCGCTCGGGGGCATCCTCGAGGATCCGTACGTCCGCAACCGGTCGACGCCGGAGGAGCGGGCGCGGCTGCTCGAACGTCCGGAAGTCGTCGCCGCGATCGGCGAGCAGGCTGTGGCCGACCTGCGCCGCTCGCTCGCGTCGGCCGGCGCCTGACGCGGCGAGCCCGCTCACTCGTCGAGCCAGGCGTCCGCGAGCGCCGGCACCGGTGCGGCCTCGGGCACGACCACGACCGGGCACGGCGCGCCCCGGGTGAGCCCGCTCGCGACGAGCGACGGCGGCCGGCCGGTCGCCGGTGCACGCGTCCCGACGACGAGCAGGAGCGCCCGCTTTCGCGCCGCGAACTCGGCGAGCCGACGGAGCGGGTTCCCCGAGTCGAGATGCCATTCGACCGCGACCCGGTCGCGCAGCCCGTCCGCCGTCAGCTCGAGCATCCTCCGCGCTTCCTCGAGCGTCCACTCGGGGAGCGGCGCCACCGCGATCAGCGCGAGCTCGGCCTGGGCGAGCACCGCGAGCTGCGCGGCGACTTCCACGGTGGCGGCGTCCGCTGCCGAGCCGTCGATCCCGCACACGACGACGCGTCCGGTCTTCACGCCTCAAGCGTCGCGAGCCTCGACCGTCTCCGCCATCGGGTCAGCGCCGGATCTTGCGTCGGAGACGGACGACTCTGCCGCCTCGAGCGCCCGCCGCCAGCTCAGCGTCCGCAGCATCAGCGCGGTGGCGACGGCCCCGACGGCGACGGTGATCGTCATCAGGACGATCTTCATGCCGACGCTGAAGCTCAATACCTTTGCCGCCGCCGCCTTGCCCGAGAAGACGTAGACGAGCAGGCCCTGCTCCGTGCCGATGCCGGCCGGCGTGAGCGGCACGATCGTCGAAAGGCTCTGCGTCACCTGCACGAGCAACGTCGTGTGCGCGTCTGCGGGGAGGTGGAAGGCGCGCAGGAGCCAGTAGATGGTCGCGAGGCGCAGCGCCCAGTCGAGGAGCTGCCAGGTCACGACTCGCCGCGCGTAGAGGGACGGCCGGCGCAGGATCGCGCCGCCCGCGCGAAGGTCGGTCACGAGATGCTCGACCCGCTTGCGCGCGACGACGGCCGTGACCGCGGCGGCGGCAAGCAGGCCGAGGAGCACGATCAGCGCGCCGATCGGATGCCGGTCGGCCCACGACCAGTCGATCGAGCGGAGCCGTCCGACCGCGTCGAGCCCCGGGAGGACGTTCTGCTCGAGTGCCCACACGAGGAGCGCCACCGAGAGGACGAGGTCGACGAGCGTCTCGACCGCAAGCGTTGCGATGAGCCTCGGATAGGTCGAGCCGGCGACCTGCCGCTTCGCGAGGTACAGCTTGAGCGCGTCCCCGCCGCGCGCGGGGAGGATGGCGTTGGCGGCGGCGCCGGCCGCGTAGGCGCCGAAGATCCCGCGCCAGCGGACACGGCTGGAGGGATAGGCCGCAGCGACGATGTTGCGCCACGCGCGCGTCCGGACGGCCATCTTGGCGAGGTGGCAGGCCGCCGCGAGCGCGACCGCCGTCCAGCCGATCGCCGCGAGGTGGCCGGCGAAGACGTCGATGGCGTGGACGAGGCGGTGGATCATGCGGGCGCGCTCACAGCATGCACCGCCGGACGCCGGCAAATGGGGTCCAGCCCCCAACGACACATGTGCGGGGCCCGGCTAGCTTCGGTAACGCGCATGAAGCCTGGAAGCACCCATGCGGTGGTCGTCGGCTACGACGGCTTCGAGGCGGCGCGCCGAGCGCTCGCCCGCGCGGCGGCCGCAGCGGGAGCGGGCGGGCGCGTCGTCGTCGTGACGGCACGTCCGCCGGCGGACGGGGGCGACGCGACGGCACGCGAAACCGCGCCGCTGCCCGACGAGGCAGCGCGCCTCCTTCGGGAGCAGGGCGTTCGGGCCACGACGCAGACCCTGGAGGGCGACCCGGCAGAGGCGCTGATCGAGACGGCGCGCGAAGCGGGCGCCGGCCTGATCGTCGTCGGCGCCCGCGGCGGGAGCTATCTCGAGCGGGTCCTGCGCGGCTCCGTCGCGGAGAGGCTCGTCGCCCGCGCGCCATGCGACGTGCTCGTGGTGCGCTAGCCGGATGGAAGGCGCGTTGTCGCGGGAGCCCGAGCGTGAGCCACAGAGGCTGCGCTTGGAATGCTCGGTCTGCGGCTACGGTGCCGCCCGTGCGGTGCCACCGGAGCGCTGCCCGATGTGTCAGCGCGAAGGAACATGGAAGGAGGCCCGCCCGGTCGAGCGAGCCCGCGGGAGGGGAGGATGAAGAAATCGATTGTGCTTGCCTTGTCGATTGCAGCGCTTGGTGGGGCTGCTGCGGCATCCTTCGCCGACTCGACGCCGATCGGCGCGCTCCCGCGAGGGTCCGTCTCGTCGATCGGCTCGCAGCGAGGCGAGCTCGTCGCGGTCGCACTCCCGCGGCGCGGTGCCGGCCGGGTCTGGCGCATCGCACGCCCGTTCAAGGCGAGCGTGCTGCGGCAGGTCGGGGAGGCGAATGTGGGCGCATCGGTCGTTCTCGTCTTCCGC
>DATCJJ010000019.1:0-27148 GCA_036562845.1 Gaiellaceae bacterium
GGCGACGGTGAGCAGCCGCGTGTCGTAGTCGGCGAGACCGCCGTACGACGTCAGCACGATCTCGTCGGCGTGCCCCTCCGCCAGCTCCATCGCGAGGCGCCCGAGCTTCGACGCGAGCGGGACGTACGGGCCGAGCACCTCTAGCTCCTCCGCGCCGAGCACCGGGATGTTGACGGCGTTCGAGACGAGCCCGCCCTCGAGCGCCGCCGCGACCTGCTCGGCGACGATCACGCCGGCGCGGTCCTGCGCCTCGCCGGTCGACGCGGCGAGATGCGGCGTCGCGACGACGTTGTCGAACTCGAGCAGCGGACCGCTGTACGGCTCCTCCGAGTAGACGTCGAGTGCCGCGCCCGCGACCTTGCCGGACCGGAGAGCGGCGACGAGCGCGTCCTCGTCGATCAGCTCGCCGCGCGCCGCGTTGACCAAGCGGACGCCGTCCTGCATGCGCGCGAACGCGTCGCCGTTCACGGAGCCGCGCGTCTCCGGCGTCAGCGGCTGGTGGAGCGTCACGAACTGGGCGGCGCCGTAGAGGTCCTCCGACGTCTCGAGGCGCTCGACGCCGAGCTCGCGGAAGCGCTCGCCCGCGACGAACGGGTCGTAGGCGACGACCCGCATCCCGAGCCCCGCGGCGCGGCGCGCGACCTGCTGGCCGATGCGGCCGAAGCCGAGCACGCCGAGCGTCTTGCCCGCCAGCTCGATCCCGCCGTACGCCTTGCGCTCCCACCGTCCCTGCTTCAGTGCCGCATGCGCCTGCGGGATGTTGCGCGCGAGCGCGACGAGCAGGCCGATCGTGTGCTCCGCCGCGGAGACGACCGTCGACTCCGGCGCGTTCGCGACGACGATGCCGCGCCGCGTCGCAGCCTCGACGTCGACGTTGTCGACGCCGACGCCGGCGCGCCCGATCACCTTGAGATTCGTTGCGCGCTCGATCAGCTCCGCAGTCAATTTCGTCGCCGAACGGACGACGATCGCGTCGTAGCGGCCGATGATCTCCTCGAGCGCGCTGTCGGCGTCGACGTCGACGTCGAAGCGCTCGCGCAGCAGATCGACGCCCGCCGGCGCGATCGACTCGCGAACGAGCACTTTCACCTACGCCACCTGGGTGTGCTCGTACGCCTCGAGCGCCGCGGTCACCGCGACGCCGCGCTCGATGTCGGCGCCGAGCTCGGCGAGCGTCAGCTCGACCGCGGCGAGCGCGGTCGTGATGTCGAAGACGTCGAAGAAGCCGATGTGACCGAGCCGGAAGACCTTTCCCTTCAGGTCGCCCTGCCCGCCGGCGATCGTGATCCCGTGCTTGTCGCGTAGTCCCTTGACGACGTCGCCCGCGTCGATGCCCTCGGGGACACGGACCGCGGTGACGACGGCGCTGCGGTCGTCGTCCGGCGAGAAGAGGTCGAGCCCCATCGCCTTCGCGCCCGCGCGTGCGGCGCGGCCGAGGCGCACGTGCCGCTCGTACACGGCGTCGAGCCCTTCCTCGAGCAGGAGCCCGAGCGCGACGTCGAGCCCGGCGACGAGCGAGACCGGCGGCGTGAAGGCGGCGTCGAGCTTCGACTGCGCCTTCCGCGTGCGCTCCCAGTCGAAGTAGAAGCGCGGCGTCTCGCCGGCGGCGGCATACGCGGCGTCGGAGACCGCGCACACGCCGAGGCCGGGCGGCGTCATCAACGCCTTCTGCGATCCGGAGACGACGACGTCGAGGCCCCACGCGTCCGTCTCGCACGGCACTGCGCCGAGCGACGACACGGCGTCGACGACGATCAGCGCGCCCTCTTCCTTGGCGGCCGCGGCGAGCGCCTGCACGTCGGAGACGACGCCGGTGGACGTCTCGGAGTGCACGACCCAGACCGCCTTCGCGCTCCGCTCACGCAGGCGCGCCCGCACGTCGTCGGGGTCCGGCGTCTCACCCCAGGCGTAGTCGAGCCGGTCGACGTCGGCGCCGTACGCGGTCGTCAGCGCAGCCCAGCGCTCGCCGAAGTTCCCGTTCGTGACGACGAGGTGCCGTTCGCCGCGCGTGACGAGGTTCTGGACGGCCGACTCGAACGCGCCCGTCCCGGAGGCGGCGAAGAGGAGCACCTCGTTCTTCGTGCGCGTCACTGCGCGAAGCCGCTGTAGGCACCGGTCGTAGATCGGACGGAAGTCCGGGCTGCGGTGGTGGACGATCGGCGCGGCGAGCGCGGCGAGCACCTGCGGCGGCACAGGCGTCGGCCCGGGCGTCAGCAGGTACCGCTTTCCACTCACCCGGCCCAGGCTAGCGATGGCTCCGGAACACGACGACCTGCTGGAACGTCGGCCGGTTCGTCCACCGCATCGTCGCGCCGAGGAACGCTCCGAAGGAGATCCGTTCCTTCGTCGCGTCTGCGAGCCGCGGAGCCGCCGAAACGGCCGCATCCAGGGTGGTCCAGAGCGAGGCGGCGCAGGCGCTGACGTCGCCGTTGCCGCAGTAGCGGGTCGAGTAGACGCCGTGGAGACGTTGTCCGGTTAGCGTCCGCAAATCCTTGTCGACGTACTCGTACCAGCCGGCGTCGTACGAGCTGCCGCCGGGGTTGGCGTCGTCGGAGATCGGGTTCAGCCGCTTGAGCTCGTCCGTGAGCGGGCCGAGCACGGGCTGCAGCACCGCGACCGCGAGCCGCGGCCACCACGCGTCCATCAACGCGGCGGCCGGCGCGTCGACCTTCCCGTCGCCGTCGCCGTCGAGACGGCTCCCGTCCCAGGCCTGGAGCGTCTCGAGCGCCTGCGCGTCCCGCTGGCTCGGCGCGGGGGCCTCCGTCATCACGAGCGCGAGCAGCGGGATCAGATGCTGACGCAGATCGTGCGTCGCCGCCTCGTTCATCGCCGACACGACACCGGCAGGCGTCAACTTCTGCTTCGGCGAGACGTTTGCATCGAGCAGTTGCACTCGGTGGATCGAGCCGTACGTCCAGTTGTCGTCGGCGGCGCCGAACCCGGTCGCCGGCTTGTTGTTCCAGTTGACGATCTGACCGCTCGCAGGGTCGACGCCGTGCGGGTGCGCGAGCGGTGCGAGCCAGCCGCGCCAGTCGTATTGCCCGTTGCCGTTCGTCGGAAGGGCCGGGTTGACGCCCGCCGCCCGCAGCGGCAGCCTTCCGCTCGAGTAGACGGCGACGTGCTTCGAGTCGGCGTAGAACCAGTTGAAGGTCAGCTCGAACTGCGACATCGTCCTGAAGAAGTCCTGCGGCGTGCGGACGCCGCCGGTCGACAGGACCTGGAACGGAATCGCGCCGAGCAGCTCGCGCCCGCGCGTCGAACGGTCGAGCGCAATCGCGACCTTTCTGCCGCCGCTCGTCGCGAAGCCGACGACCGGCCCGTGCACGGTCGTGCGGTAGTCGAGCTCCTGACCGTTGAGCGTGCCCGCGTCGAACATCCCCATGTCGCGGCACGATCCCTTGTAGACGTACTGCGTCGTTCCGTTGCCGCAGAGCGTCTCCGCGAACTCGTCGGCGACGTCGTTCGACGCGGACGTCGCGCTCCACGCGTAGTCGGGGCCGCGCCCGATCTGCAGGTAGAACCCGAGGCCGGGGAAGGCGACGCCGCGTGCGTCGAGCCCACCGCCGTGCAGGTCTTCCTCCATCAGGATCTCGGGCGCGTAGTAGCCGACCTGCGGGCCGGCGACGAAGATCGGGTGACCGTTCGACGAGCGCTTCGCGCCGATCAGGATCGCGTTCGACATCAGCCGCCGCCGGGTCGTCGGCGCGGCGGTCACCGGCGTGAGGCTTCCGGGGTCGAGCGTGACGTTGCCCGGGCCCGGCGCGGACTGCGCCTGCTCGTACGGGAAGCGCTGCGCAATCGTCACCGGCGCCTCCGGGTCGAGCTGCTCGCGCAGGTCGTTCCACACGCCGAGGCCCTTCGCGGCGCCGAGGCTCTGTTGGAGGTCGGCGAGAAGCTCGGCGCTCTGCGCCTCGTGGCCGCCGCCGGCCCCGAAGACGGCGCCGATCAACGTGCCGAGCGCGATCACGTCGTTGCGCGTGTACGGTGCGACCGCGCCGCCCTGCTGCTTGAAGTAGGCGTTGATGCCGCCGATGTAGGCGTCCACGTCCTCCATCAGCTGCCGCCCGCGCGCCGTCTGCTGCGCGAGCTTCACCTGGGAGGCGAGGAACGCCTCCGTCTGCGCGCTGGGAACGAACCTGCTCGCGGTCAGCGCGAGCGAGAACGCGTCGTACCCCGGGACGTCGAGCGCCGCGATGCGCGCCGGGCCACGGAGCAATTGGAGATAGAGGCCCCGATCCTCGGCCGTCGCCCAGCCGGCGCCGAACTCCGTGTTCGCGCGGGTCGTGCCGACGATGTGCGGAACGTCGAAGCGGTCGCGGCTGATCGTCACGCCGTCTCTCGGGTGCTCGACGCGCACGGCGGGCTGCCCGCCGAGATCGAGCGTCTCCGGCTTGTAGTGCAGCGTCAGGTCGGCGGCGGTCACGTTGCCCCGCAGCGGCGTCAGCTCGTCGTACATCCCTATCTGCGTGGTCAGGTCCGGGAGATTCGGACCCTCGCCCGGCGGCAGGATGTTGAGGGCGAGCAGTGCGTGGTCGCCCGAGGCCGCGGCGCTGACGCCCGCGGCGGCGGCGAGCGCCGCGACGAGCACGACGAGCGCCCGGCGCCTCACAATGACGAGCCTACTCCAGCGCCTGCTGCCGCAGCCAGGCGTGCGGCTCGCCGCTCCGCGGCGCCTCGCTGCCGAGCAGGACGCGCGTCAACGCCGAGGTGTCGGCGAGCAGCTCCTCGAGCGCCGCGACGACGTCGTCGCGCCCGACGCGGTCACGGCCCGCCTCGAGCGCTGCGAGCGACGCCTTGCGCAGGAGCTCGCGGAAGAACGACGCCGTCATCCCGCCGGTCCGCAGGACGACATCGTCGAGGTCGGCCGGCTCGAGCTCGAGACGTTCGCCGTACAGCGCGAGCAGCCGCCGCCGCTCCGCCTCGGCGGGCAGCGGGATCTCGACCGCGAGGTCGACGCGGCCGGGGCGCGCGGCGAGCGCAGGCTCGAGCGCATCCGGCCGGTTCGTCGTCAGGACGAAGGCGACGTCCGCGTCCGCGCCGAGCCCGCTCATCTCGTTCATCAGCTGGAAGAGCACCGGGTTCGACGCGCCGAACGGGCCGAAGTTCCGCTCCTGCGCGACGAGGTCGACGTCCTCGAGGACGACGACGGCCGGCGCGAGGCGGCGCGCGAGGTTGCCGAACGCGCCGACGAGCCCGAGGCTCGGCCCGGAGAGGATGATCACCGTCGCGTTCGTCAGCCGCGAGGTGAGGTAGCGGACGGTGTGCGTCTTGCCGGTGCCGGGCGGCCCCCAGAGGAGCAGGCCGCGGCCGAGGTGGCGGCCGAGTGCGAGCAGGGACTCCCGATGCCGGGACGGGCCGACGACGTGCCGCTCGACCCGGTCGAGCACGCCGTCGGGCAGGACGAGCTCGCGCTCGTCCATCGCGGGCCGCTCGAGAAACACGACGCTGTTCCGGCCGCGGCGGTCGGATTCGATCGTCAGCACCTGGTTGCGGAAGATGTCGTGCTCGTCCATGAGGGCGCGCACGTCGGCGAGGAAGCGGCGCGCGAGATCCGGGTCGTGCGCGACGGCCTGGAAGACGACGCCCGGCGTCGGCCCGTGCTCCTCGCCCTGCCGCACGAACACGCACACGGGCCCCTCCGGCGCGGTCACGAGGAGAACGCCCCAGGTGAGGCACGGCAGCGTCTCGTGCGGCCCGACGGCGACGTTGACGTACTCGGGCGGGCCGACGCTGAGGTGGGTCGCAGCCGTCAGGAGGTCGGTGAGCGCGACGTCCGAGAACCGACGCCCCTGGCCGGAGACGCCGACGATGCGCGCCGAGAACCCCGGTCGGGCGAGCGCCGCGTCGAGCGCGAGCTGGAGGTTCGGCAGGTCGTAGTTCTCGAGCGACTCGCCGTGGACCGCGAGGTCGTCGACGTCGCCGCCGAGATGCTCGCGGAGCGGCTCGGAGATCGGCAGCTTGTCCTCGCGGTACGACTCGTCGAGCAGGTCGCGGATCAGCTGCGCAAAGTCGGAACGGAGCCCCTCGGTGCTCATACGTGCGAGCCTACCCGCGGTGAACGCGCTTCTCGCCTTCGCCGCCGCACTGCTCGCGCTGCGGCTCGCCGGCCTCCTCGCCCGCCGCTGGCGCGCAACGCGGCGCCCGGAGCTCGCCGTGTGGGCGTGGTCGCTCGCGGCGTACGCGGTCGCCGCTGCGGCGATCGCGTGGGGCGAGGCGGCGCAGTGGGACGCGCGCGCCTTCCGTGTCTACTACGCCGCCGGCGCGCTCCTGACGGTGCCGCTGCTCGCAGTCGGCTCGCTGCTGCTCGCCGGCGTTCGTCGTGCGGGCGCGATCGGCTGCGTCGTCGCCGGCCTCGGGCTCGGCGTTGCGCTCGCGATGCCGGTGCACGGCGCGTTCGCCGCGCACGGGATTCCGCCCGCGCAGGATCATCTGCAGTTCCTGCCCGCCCGCTTGCTCGCGATCCTCTGCAACGCCGGCGGAACGCTCGTGGTCGTCGCCGTCGCGCTGCGCTCGCTGGGCCGCCGCCCCGTCGGCAACGTCCTGATCATCCTCGGCGTCGCGGCCGCGGCCCTCGGCTCCGGCCTCGCCGGCCTCGGCGCAGGCGGTGCAGCGATCGGCATCGCAGTCGGCGTCGCGCTGCTGTACGGAGGGTTCGTCGCGCCGGGCCGGATTCCGTTCAGCCGGCCGGCGGGGGCCCGGCCTCAGCGACCGTCACCGTGAGCTGCTGCTGCGCGACGGTGCCGTCGGCGCCGATCGCGCGGACGAGCAGCACGTGCGGGCCCGCCGTCTCCTGGGTGGTGTCCCAGTCCCATGCGTACGGCGCTGTTGCGGACGCGCCGCGCACGACGTCGTCGACGGAGAACTCGACGTGGTCGATCTTGCCGCCCGTCTGGACGAGCCAGTGCTGCACACCGGCGACCGTCTGTCCGTCGACGAGCGAATCGGCGACGAGCTGCGGCGCGACCGCAGCGTTGTTCACGACGACGACGACCGACGAGCGGACGATGCGCCCGTCCGGCGCACGTCCGACGAGCGCGACGGTGTGCGTCCCGTCCTTCGTCCGACGCGTGTCCCACTGGAAGAGATAGGGCGCGGACGTATCGTGCGCGATCTCCTTGCCGTCGACGAGCAGGCGGACGAGCGCGGGCCTCCCGGTGAAGATCGCGCGGACCGGCGCGACGCCGCTCACCTGCTGCTTCGGCTTGAAGGCGACCTGCTGCAGCGTGAACGGCTGGTTCCGCACCCGCAGCGTGAACCGCCGCCGCGTCCAGGACTTCGTGCCGTACGCGCGGAGCTCGAGCCTGTGCCGGCCGTTGCGCAGCGACGTCGTGTTCCAGAGCCGCCCGCCCGCGAACGCGTACGGCGCGACGTGGTCGACCCACTTGACGCGGCCGTCGACGAGGAACTCGACCCGCCGGACCGGCCCCCCGACCCTCGTCCGCCACGGCACGCGCCCGGCGACGACCTGACCGCCGTAGATCGTGCTCGATTGGATGTTCAGGCCGACGTGGTGCTCGCGCCACCACTTCTGCGGGTACGCGAAGCGCTCGACGAGGTTCATGAAGTAGCCCCACCGCCAGTACCGGCCCGGATCCGTGTGCTTGTCGATGCCGCCGCCCTGCGTCGGGTCGTTCGGGTCGGGCACCTGGTAGTGCCCGATGATGTGCTGACGGTCGATCGGAAGGAGCGCGCGCCGCGCGACGACGGCGGCGAGCCGCGCCGCCGAGCGGTACTCGGCGTTCGTGAAGCCTGCCGGATCGTCGGTGTAGCCGACGTTCTCGATCCCGATCGACTGCCGGTTGACCGCCCAGTTGCCGGCGTGCCACGCGATGTCGTGCAACGGCACGAGCTCCTGCACGTGGCCGTTCCGGTCGACGACGAAGTTCGCCGACGCGTGGGCCCGCGGATCGCGCAGCCACGACACCGTGCCGAGGAACGGCCCCTGTGTCACGTGGATGACGATCAGGTGGATCGACCGGGCCGGCCGCTCGGCCTGCGTGTAGTTCTGCTGCGCCGCGAGCTGGCCGGGCGGCGGCGCTGCGGTCGCAGCCGTCGCGGCCGCGCTGCACGCGGCCAGAGCTGACAAAAGTGCAAGACCAAGACCCCGCACGACCGCCCACCGTTGTACCGCAGTTTCCGCACACACGCCGGGCTTGACGGGATCTTTACCAACGACGAGTCGTAACGATCGTCTACTCTCCCGACAACGCACGCATAGCCGCACCGGCCGGGTGCCACTCGATTCTCCCGCCCCGTCCGGTCCACGACTACGCCAAGCGAATCCACTGGGGGGTGGCTTCAACTTGCGGCATTTCACGCTGGCCCTGGCGGGCCTCTTCGTCTGCGTTCTCTGCGCAGGCGCAACGAAATCGACGGCGGCAACGGCAAACGAGCAGGCGATCGCCTGGCTCGGCAGCCAGATCCGCACCTACGAGCAGGCGACCTGGCACTGGCAGCACCTGATGGGCGTCTCGCCGAGCCCGACGACCGGCGAGTCGCCGGCGGAGCTCGGCGTCGCCGGCTCGAAGCTCGCGCTGCGGCGCTGGCGGCGGCTGGCGCGCGTGGCGCGGCGCCGGGCGCAGCATCCACCGCACCTGGCGGCCTTCATGTGCATCCACCGCTACGAGGGGAGCTGGACGGACAGCGGCGGCCCGTACTACGGGGGCCTCCAGATGAACCTCGGCTTCCAGGGCGCGTACGGCGGCTGGCTGCTCCAGAGGAAGGGAACGGCCGATCACTGGACGCCGCTCGAGCAGATCTGGGTGGCGGAAAAAGCGCTCAGGAGCAGGGGCTTTTGGCCTTGGCCGAGCACAGCGAGGTACTGCGGCCTCATCTAGCCGTCAATCTGACGCCATCGTGACTTGACAATGACATCACAGTGATGTCATCATGCCGTCGTGCAGATCGACGGCTATATCCAGGCACTCCGCGAGGACCTCGCACGGGTCGCCGCGGTCGGCGACGAGTCGACCGCCCGAGCCGCCGAGCTGCTCGCGGTTGCGCTCGACGCGTCCGTCGGCCGGCGCCTCCTCGAGGCGCTCGCCGAGGCGGCGCTCGAGCTGTCCGCCCAGCTCGAGGGCGGACGGGTCGAGGTCCGGTTCGCCGGCGCCGACCCCGAGTTCGTCTTCGTCCGCGACGAGGTCGAGGAGCCCGAGGCGTCGAGCGACGACCCGCTCAGCGCCCGCATCACGCTCCGTCTCCCCGACGCCCTGAAGCAGCGCGTCGAGGACGCCGCGTCCCGCGAGGGCGTCTCCGTCAACACATGGATCGTCCAGGCCCTGGCCCGCGTCGCCTCCGGCACGGGCACCGCGCCCCGCCGCGGATCGTCTGGACGGCGCCTCACCGGCTACGGCAAGAGCTGAAAGGAGTCGGCATGTTCATCGCGCCACCCCCCACCAAGCAGCACTGGGTCTACGACGACCCGTCCGGCATCAGCGATTCCTACAAGCCTCAGGTGCGCTCGCCGCGCACCCCGATCCGGCGCCCGCTCCGCGTGGTGCACCTGGAGAGCTGACGATGCCGGAGCACCGCTTCCACACGCCCGAGCCGATCGAGCTCGACGTGAAGGTCCCGGCGGCCGACATCGTGATCGAGACGGTCGACGGCGAGGAGTCGCTCATCGTCGTCGAGGGCAGCGAGAAGCTCGTCGAGCACACGTTCGTCGAGCAGCGCGGCAACCGCCTTGTCGTCGAGTTCCGCGGGCCGAAGCCGTTCGGGTTCACGATCGAGATCGCCGGCTGGCGCATCGGCAACGAGAAGCTCAACATCCACGCGCGGATCCCCCACTCGAGCCGGCCGACGATCAACACGGTCTCCGGCGACACGAATATCGCCGGCCGGATCGGCGCGATCGACGCAAAGACGATGTCGGGCGACCTCGCGGTTTTCGCCGACGTCGAGGGAGACGCGACGATCAAGACGGTGAGCGGCGACGTGAGGTTCCAATCGTCCGTCGGCGGCGACCTCCAGGTGCAGACCGTCTCGGGCGACGTCTTCGCAACGCGGGTCGGCGGCTCGGTGACGACGAAGTCCGTCTCCGGCGACGTGCGGATCGAGTCCGTGCGCGAGGGCAAGGCGACGCTGCAGAGCGTCTCCGGCGACATCCACCTCGCGGTGGAGCGCGGGACGAGCCTCGACGTCGACGCGAACTCCGTCTCGGGCGATCTCGATTCGGAGGTCGCGCTCGGCGGCGAGCTCGACGGCCTCGAGGACGAGGGCCCGACGCTCGTCGTCCGCGGCAAGACGGTCAGCGGCGACTTCCGGATCGTCAGGGCATAGCGCCATGACGATGAGGACGCTCCTGCGGCGCAGCGACGTCCGGCTCCTGCTCGCCGGACAGGCGCTCTCGATGTTCGGCGACTGGATGATGATCATCGTCCTCGCGATCTGGACGAAGGTGATCACCGGGTCGAACAGCGCCGCAGGGCTCGTCTTCTTCACCTTCGCCGTCGCGAGCCTGCTCGCGCCGCTCGGCGGCCTCGTCGTCGACCGCGTGCACAAGCGGCCGCTGATGATCGGGACGCATCTCGCGCTCGCGGCGGTCATGTGCCTGCTCCTCTTCGTGCACGACCGGGGCGACCTCTGGCTCCTCTACCTCGTGACGGCGCTCTACGGGCTCGGCGGCGATCTCTTCGCCGCCGCGCGCGGCGCGATGCAGAAGGCAATGCTCCCCGACGAGCTGCTCGCCGAGGCGAACGGCGCGCTCCAGTCGTTGCGCGAGGGAATGCGGATCTTCGCGCCGCTGGCGGGCGCCGGTCTCTACGCCGCGGCAGGCGGCTCGGTCGTCGCACTCGTCGACGCCGCGACGTTCGTCGCGTCCGCTGCAACGCTCGTCGCGCTTCGCTTCGAGGAGCCGGCGCCGGCGTCGCGCGAGTCGCACGTCCTGCGCGAAGCCTCGGCCGGGCTGACGCACATCTGGCGCGAGCCGGCGCTGCGGCAGCTGACGATCGGGCTCTCGATGACGCTTCTGCTGATCGGCTTCAGCGAGACGTTGATCTTCGCCGTCACCGCCGCTATCCACCACCCGCCCTCGTTCATCGGCGTGCTGGAGACCTTCCAGGGCGTCGGCGCGATCGTCGGCGGGATCACCGCGCCGAAGCTGCTCCGCCGCTTCGGCGACGTCCGGCTGGCCGGGATCGGCGTTGCGGCGTTCGCCGTCGGCGACCTCCTCTGGATCGTGCCGTCCACCCCGCTCGTGCTCGCGGCCGCGGCTGTCGCAGGGCTCGGGATCGTGTGGGCGATCGTCGCGATCGCCACCGCGTACCAGCGGCGGAGCGCGCAAGAGATCCAGGGGCGCGTCGCCGCCGCCGCGAACATGGTCTTCAGCGTGCCGCAGACGATCTCGATCGCCACCGGCGCGGTGCTCATCACGCTCGTCGACTTCCGCGTCGAGATCGTCGCGATGTTCGTCGGCGTCGCGATCAGCGCCGTCTATCTGCTGACGCGCGGCCTCGCGGAGGCTACGCCTGAAGCTTCTCCCGCAGTAGGCGGTTGACGACCTTCGGGTCGGCCTTGCCCTGCGTCTCGCGCATCACCGCGCCGACGAAGAAGCCGAGCACGCCCTCCTTGCCGCCGCGGTACGCCGCGACCTCGTCGGGGTTCGCCGCGAGGATCGCGTCGATGATCGGCACGAGCTCGGACTCGTCGCCGACCGTCGTCTGCGCAAGGTAGGGCGCCGCGTCGATGCGCTCGGTCGCGGCGCGCGCGAACGCGTCGTCGAGCGCCTCGCGCGTGACGTTCGCCTGCACGATCTCGGCGAGCGCAGCGGCGTTCCCCGGTAGGAAGTCGCCGCGGTTCATCGCGAGCGCCGCCGCCGACTTCCACTCGAGCCCCGCGCCGGCGAGCAGCTCGGCCTTGCGGTCGTTGCCCGTCGAGACGAGCTCCCACGCGCTCTCGAGACCGACGTGCTCCCCGACCCGCGCGATGCGCGCGCCGGGGAGCTCCGGGAGCTCGAGCGACGCGAGCAGCTCCGCCGGCGGCTCGACCGGGACGAGGTCGGGCTCCGGGAAGTACCGGTAGTCGTCCGCCTCCTCCTTCGACCGGTGCACGGTGAGCCGGTCGGTGTCCGGGTCGTAGTCGTACGTCGACTGCTCGAACGACTCGCCGCGCTCGTACGCCGCCACCTGCTCGCGGATCGCCGCCTCGATCCCGCGGCGGATGAACGTGAACGAGTTCATGTTCTTCAGCTCCCAGCGCGGCCGGAAGCCGGTCTCTCCTTGCCTGCGCACGGAGACGTTGACGTCGGCGCGGAGCGTTCCCTTCTCCATCTCCGCGTCCGAGATGCCGAGCTCGACGATCGTCTGCCGCAGCAGGCGCAGGAAGCGGTCTGCGTCCTCGGCGCCGTGCAGATCGGGATCGGTGACGATCTCGAGCAGCGGCGTGCCGCCGCGGTTGAAGTCGACGAGGGAGTAGTCCGCCCCTACGCTGCGGCCGGTCGCGCCGCCCGCGTGCACGGTCTTCGCCGCGTCCTCTTCGAGATGCGCGCGCGTGATGCCGACGCGCGGACCGCCGGGGACGTCGAGCGCGCCCGTGCGGCAGAGGGGGGCCTCGTACTGGCTGATCTGATAGCCCTTCGGCAGGTCGGGATAGAAGTAGTTCTTGCGCGCGAACACGGAGTGCTCGGCGATCTCGCACCCGAGCGCGAGCCCGACCTTCAGCGTGTGCTCGATCGCCTTTCTGTTCGGGACCGGCAGCGCACCCGGATGCGCGAGGCAGACGGGGCAGGTGCTCGTGTTCTCGGCGGCGCCGTACTCGAGCGGGCAGCGGCAGAACATCTTCGTGCGCGTCTTCAGGTGCGCGTGCACCTCGAGGCCGATCACGGCCTCCCACTCAGCGGCCGACATCGAGCCGCTCCTTCGCCTCGAGCAGCGCCGCCTCGATGTCGTCGTGCACCTCGACCATGCCGAGCCGGTGCTCGAGGACGCCGTTCGTCTCGATCAGCCACAGCTCCCGCTCGCCCGCCTCGAGCTGCAGCTTCACGTGGCCGAGCAGCACCGCGCGCGAGCCGTCGAGCACGCGCGGGTCTGTGCCGAAGACACGCTGCACGGCGGGGATGAAGTCGGCCGCCGGGTCCTCGAAGCGCATCGTCATGCGCGGAGCCGCTCCGGGACGGGATCGAAGCCGAGCGCCTGCTCGAGCGCGTGGCCGACGCGGAAGAGCGTGTTCTCGCTGAACTGCGGCCCGACGAGCTGGAGCCCGACCGGCAGCCCCTCGGAGAGTCCGCACGGCACATTGAGCCCGGGGAGCCCGGCCATGCACGACGGAATCGTCAACAGGTCGCAGAGATACATGGCGATCGGGTCGGTCGTCTTCGCCCCGAGCTCGAACGCGACGCTCGGCGACGTCGGCGTGACGAGGACGTCGAAGCGCTCGAACGCGGCCGCGTGCTCGCGGCCGAGCACCGTCCGCACCTTCTGCGCCTGCCCGTAGTACGCGTCGTAGTAGCCGGCCGAGAGCGCGTACGTGCCGACGAGGATGCGCCGCTTCGGCTCGTCGCCGAAGCCTTCGTCGCGCGTGCGCGTGTACATCTCGTAGCGGTCGCTCGCCCGCTGCGTGCGATAGCCGTAGCGAACGCCGTCGTAGCGCGCGAGATTCGAGGAGGCCTCGGCCGGCGCGATCAGGTAGTAACACGGCACCCCGTACTCGAGCGCCAGCGGAAGCGAGCAGTCGCCGACCTCCGCACCGAGCTCGCGGCAGAGCTCGATCGCGCGCTGCACCGCGTCGCGCACACCGGGCTCGAGCGCCTCGTGCTCGTTGAACTCCTTCGGGACACCCACGCGGACGCCGTCGAGCCGGTCACCCGTCGGCAGCGCGATCTCGCTCGGCAGCTCGACCGTCGTCGAGTCCGATGGATCGCGACCCGCGATGATCGAGTAGAGGAGCGCACAGTCGCGCACGTTGCGCGCGACCGGCCCCACCTGGTCGAGCGACGACGCAAACGCGACGACGCCGTAGCGCGAGACGGTGCCGTACGTCGGCCGCAGGCCGACGTTCCCGCAGAGCGCGCTCGGCTGCTTGATCGAGCCGCCGGTGTCGGAGCCGAGCGCCCACGGCGCGAGCCCGGCGCTGACCGCCGCCGCACTGCCGCCGCCGGAGCCGCCCGGCACGCGCGACGGGTCCCACGGGTTGTGCGACGGGCCGTAGGCGGAGTTCTCCGTCGACGAGCCCATCGCGAACTCGTCGGTGTTCGTCTTGCCGAGGATGCCGAGCCCGCGCTCCTTCGCGCGCGCGACGACGGTGGCGTCATACACGGGCACGTAGCGCTCGAGGATCCGCGAGCCGGCCGTCGTCGGGATCCCCTTCGTCCCGATCACATCCTTGACTGCGAGCGGGACGCCCTCTCCCTCGTCGCACACGTGGAGGAAGCAGTGGAGCTCGCCCTCGCGCTCGTCGATCGCCGCGCGGTACGCGGACCACAGCTCGCCGGCCGAGATCTCCTTGTCGCCCACGAGCCGCAGCGCCTCCTCGGCCGTCAGCCGCAGCGTGTCGATCACTGCGAGCTCCCGGGCGGCACTCTGAAATAGTCCCCCTCCCGCTCGGGCGCGTTCGCGAACACGTCCTCGACCGTCAGGCACTCGTGCGGCTCGTCCTCCGCCCAGACGTTGACCACGTCGAGGGGATGCGACGTCGGCGGCACGTCGGAGAGGTCGAGCTCCGACACCTTCGAGACCGCGGCGAGGATGTCGTTCAGCTGCGCCCCCAGCCGCTCGAGCTCCTCCTCGCGGAGCTCGAGCCGGGCGAGATTCGCGACGTGCAGCAGCGTTTCGCGGTCGATTTCGGCCATGCGGACAATCGTAGGCGCTCACGTGCATCCCCCTTCTGGGTGTCCGCGGCCTACTCGGAACTTCCGAAATCTCATCCCTGAAATGCGGTACCCCGGACGGAAACGACGGCGGTTTGCCTTTGCTGCGCTCGTTGCCGGCATCGCGGCATCGAGCGCGTACGCGTTCACGAACTCGAACACGGTGCCGGCCACCAACTCGGGGTCGGGCTCGGGCGCGATCAGCGGCTACACGGCCTCGAACATCGCGTACAACCTCAACTCCTCGAATCCGCAGAGCATCGACTCGGTCACGTTCACGATCAGCCCGACGACGACGTCGACCGTCAAGATCCAGCTCGCGTCGGGCGGGTCGTGGTACTCCTGCACGAACACCGCCGGCAGCGTTTCCTGCACGACGACGTCGCCGCAGGCGACCGCGGCGGCGGCGACCCAGCTCACGGTCGTCGCAACCCAGTAGGCGATGCGCCGGCCGATCGTCAGTGCCGTCGGCGTCCTGGCCACCATCGTCGTCCTCGGTGCGTCGTGGTGGTACCTCGCGCCGCCGCAGCTCGGCGGCAAGACGTCGTACGCGGTCACGTTCGGCATCTCGATGGAGCCGCACTTCCATCACGGCGACCTCGTGGTGCTGCGGCGGCGCTCGACCTACTCGGTCGGCGAGGTCGTCGCGTACTACAGCCACGACCTCCGCAAGAACGTCCTCCACCGGATCATCGCGATCCACGACGACCGCTACACGTTCAAGGGCGACAACAACAACTTCGTCGACCCGGAGCATCCGACCGCCGCCGACCTCGTCGGCTCGGAATGGATGCACGTCCCGCGCGCGGGCGACTGGCTCGGCGCGCTGCACGACCCGGTCGATGCCGCGATCGCGGCGGGTGTCGCCGTGCTCCTGCTCGTGCTGAGCGGCGGCGGCGGCGCGGCCCACCACCGGCGCCGCCAGGGCCGCGCGCCACGCCGGGAGGACGACGAGCGCTCGAAGCGACGGGCGCGCCCGCGCCCGGACGCGTCGCTCGGGTTCACGGTCGCCGCACTCGGGGCCGGCGCCGTCGTCGCGGCAGCGGCGATCGGCGCGTTTGCATTCACGGAGCCGCTCCACCGCTCGCTCGTCTGGGCGAACCTCTACGTCCAGCACGGCGCCTTCGGCTACTCCGCCCCGGTTCAGGCCGGGGCGACGTATCAGCGGTCGCCGCTCGCGAGCGGCGAGCCGGTCTTCGTCCGCCTCGTGCACCGGCTCCCCGTCTCCTTTCGCTACCGGCTCGAGGCGACGGAGCCCGGCCGGGTGGCGGGCACGCTCGCCTTCGACGCCGTGCTCCGCGACGACGGCGGCTGGCGGTACGCGATCCCCCTCGCGCCGGCTCGGCAGTTCACCGGCACGGCGGCCGTCGCCCGCGGCGTGCTCGACCTCGAGCGGCTCCACCAGGTGATCGCCGCGTTCGAGCAGGAGACGGGCGAGCACAACACGCTCTATCACGTCAGCCTCAACGCGCGCGTGCGCGTGCGCGGGACGGTCGCGGCCCGCCCGCTCGCGACGACGTTCACGCCGAGCCTCGCGCTCAACCTCGATCAGGTGCGGCTCACGGTCGCAGCGGGATCCGGCTTCCGTCACGCACAGGGCGGCGCGGGGACGCGGGTCGAGACGACGACGCTCCACGCATTCGGTCGGACGATCACGGTCGCGCGCGCACGGGGAATTGCAACGCTGCTCGGAATCACCGGCCTCGTGCTCGCCGCGGTCGGCGGCGTCTTGATGCTGCTCGGTGGTCGTGACGCCGAGGTCGCGGCGATCCGCCGTCGCTACGAGGACTGGATCGTCGACGTCGTCCCGGCCGAAAGACCGGACGGCGCCGAGCGCCGCGTCGCGTCGATGGACGCGCTCGCGCGTCTCGCGGAGCAGTACGACCGCCTGATCCTCCACGAGCACCGCGACGACGGCGACGCGTTCCTCGTCGAGGACGGCGGCATCGTGTTCACGTACGCGGTGGCGGCGCGATGACGGTGTATCTCCGCTTCGTCGCGCTCAGCGGCGTCCTGGCGGCAGCGGCAATTGCGATCGGCACGTTCACGGCGACCAACACCGTGCCGTCGTCGCGCGTCGGTCAGCAGCAGTTCGCAATCGACGCGAACGCGCTGAAGCCGGCGGCGTGCTCCGCGCTCAATCTGACGACCCTCGTCGTCGGGACGAACGGCACCGCTGCCAACGATCTCGTCCTCGGCCCGTCGACCGGCTCGTTGCTGAACGGCAACGGCGGCACGGACTGCATCGTCGGCGGCGGCGGCATCGACACGATCACCGGCAACGGCAACGCGTCGAGCAACAACGACGTCTGCATCGGCGGCCCCGGCATCGACATCTTCAGGAAGTGCAAGACGACCATCCAGTGACGTGGATCACCCGTCCGGGGGTCTGACGTCGCTCGCTTTCGCCCGACCTCTCACTCGAAGGAGCTATCGCCAATGACCATCGACATCCGCAGGTTCCGATACATCGCAGCCCTGATCGCAGCCGTCTGCGTCGCCGTCGGCGTGTATGCATTCACGGCGTCGAACACGGTGCCCGGGTCGAGCGCCGGCGCCGGCTCCGGTGCGATCACCGGCTACACGGTTTCCAACGTCGCGTACACCCTCGGCACGGTTCCGACCAACATGGACGCCGTCACCTTCACGCTCGACAAAGCGGCGGGCACGGTGAAGGCCCAGGTGCAGACAGGCGGTTCCTGGTACAGCTGCTCCAACACCTCCGGCAACAACTGGAGCTGCGACACGACCTCCCCGCAGGCGACGGTTCAGCCCGCGGACCAGCTGACGGTCGTCGCAACCTCGTAGACGACTTCCTGACGACCCTCCCAACGAAAGAGGCCCCTCACGGGGCCTCTTTCACATTTGGGTTCCGGTAGCTCTCTAGACCGCTTGGACGTTCGCGGCCTGCGCGCCCTTCGGGCCCTGCACAACCTCGAACGACACGCGCTGGCCTTCGGTCAGCGACTTGTAGCCGTCCATCGTGATCGCCGAGAAGTGCACGAACACATCGTCGCCGCCTTCGCGCTCGATGAAGCCGTAGCCCTTCTCGTTCGAGAACCACTTAACGGTGCCCTCTGCCAACTGCTGTTCCTCCTACCGAACGAACGACCGAACGGCTGTGTCACCGACCGGCTTGAACCGCCGGAGCATAGCTCAGTTTGCAGGAGAAACAAGGCCGCGCCGCGCCCGCGCAGCGGTCACGGTGTTGGCCATCACCATCGCGATCGTCATGGGGCCGACGCCGCCCGGGACCGGCGTCATGTAGGCCGCGACGTCGGCGGCCGACGGGTCGACGTCGCCGTACACCTTCTTCCCCTCGCCGCGGTTCATCCCGACGTCGATCACCGTGGCACCCGCCTTCACCATGTCCGCGCCGATGATGTGCGTCCGGCCGACGGCGGCGACGAGCACGTCGGCGTCGAGCGTGTGGCGTTGCAGGTCCTGCGTCCTCGAGTGGCAGATGGTCACGGTCGCGTTCCGCTGCAGCAGGAGGTGCGCCATCGGCTTGCCGACGATCGCCGAACGGCCGACGACCACGGCGCGCGCGCCCTCGAGCTCGATCCCGTACTCGTCGAGCATCCGCATCACGCCGAGCGGCGTGCCGGGGACGAGCGTCGGTCGGCCGAGGTAGAGGCAGCCGGCGTTGAAGGGATGGATCCCGTCGATGTCCTTCTCCGGGGCGATCGCCTCGATCACGCGCGTCTCGTCGAGGTGGTCCGGGAGGGGCAGCTGGACGAGGAGCCCGTCGACCGAGTCGTCCTCGGTCAGGTCGCGGATCGTCTCGAGCAGCTCGTCATCGCTCAGGTCGGCAGGCAGCTTCAGGTCGCGTGCCTCCATCCCGGCCTCCTGCGCCGCCTTCTGCTTGAGGTTGATGTAGATGTGCGAGGCCGGGTCGTCCCCGACGAGGACGGTCGCGAGGCCGACGCCGCCGAGCTGCTGCACGTCGCGGGCCACCTCGGCGCGAACTTGCTGCGCGAGCGCCTTGCCGTCGATGGTGATCGCCGCCATCGGCCTGAGCGTACGCGAGAATGCGGCCGTGCCCGACCGCTTCCCACGCAAGAACGATCCGGCGTCGATCGCCGAGCGCCGGGCGCTGCTCGGGCTCGACGGCACCGCCGACCTCGCGCCCTATGTGAAGGCTGCGGAGTCGGTCACCGGCGTTGCGGTGATCCCCGTGTCGGTCGCGCAGCTGCGCATCTCGCTGGGCGAGTACGAGCTCTCGGAGGAGGGCGAGGTGGTCGAGACCGGACGCGCCGACGAGGACGTCGTCGTCCCGCTCGCGCACACCGAAGGCGGCCTGACCGCGTCGGTGCAGCGCGGCGCGAAGGCGGCGGAGCTGTCCGGCGGCTTCCGGACGCACGTCGTCGCGGACCGGATCACGCGCGCGTCGTGCTTCGTCTGCCGCGACGCAGGCGACGCGCTGACGCTCGCGCGCTGGATCGAGGACCGCATCGACGACGCGCAGGCATTCCTGCGCGAGGCTGACATCGCGGAGCTCTCGCGCTACGCCGTCCTCCGCGAGGTGAAGACGCACGTCGTGGGGCCGATGTGCCACGTGCTCTGGCGCTTCACGACCGGCGACGCCGTCGGGCCGAACATGATGACGCGGAACGCGTATGCGCTGAACATGGCCTTCGTCCTGCCGAACGCGCCGGTGCCGATCGACCGCACGATGCTCGAGGCGAACATGGGCGGCGACAAGAAGCCCTCGCACGAGTTCTTCCAGAGCGGGCACGGCAAGACGGTGATCGCCGAGGTGACGTTGTCCGACGACGCGATCGCGCGCGTGCTGCGCACGACGCCGCAGGATCTCGACGCGCTGTCGTGGGCGGGCACGCACGGCGCAGTCGCGTCGGGGATGCAGTCGGTCGCATTCACGCCGGCGTCGGCGGTCGGGGCGCTGTTCGCGGCGACAGGTCAGGACCTCGGCATGGTCGGGACGTCGTCGATGGCCCACGGCACCGGCCGCGTCGTCGACGGCGGGCTCCACGCGTCGATTCGCTTTCCGGGTCTCGAGGTCGGAACCGTCGGCGGCGGGACGAACCTGCCGACGCCGCACGAGTGGCTGTCCGTGCTCGGCTGCGCCGGTCCCGGCAAGGTCTATCGCTTCGCGCAGATCGTCGCCGCGACCGCGCTCGCACTCGAGGTCAGCGCGAGCGCCGCGATGGCGACGGCCGGCTCCGAGAACTTCTTCCGCGCGCACTTCGAGCGCGGCGGCATCCGTTCGTAAGACGTCACGGTTGCGTAGCGGGGCCTGGCCCGGGCCAGGCCCCGCTACAGGAATGTCACGAACTCCTAGCGCCCGGGGAGCTTCTGCTTCGCGAGCAGCGTGCCGCTCGCATCGAGCGCTTCGACGTACGCGGCGACGCCCGGGCCGATCCGTGTGCCGGACGCGAAGAGGTTGTCCGTCACCGGCGTGCTGTCGAGGACGTTGCCCTGCGCGTCGACGAACGCGACGCTCGCGACGCCGTCGGCGGCGATGCCCTGCAGCCGGCCCGGGAACGTCAGCACCTGCTGCCCGGACGAGGGGAAGCCCGGGTCGTTCAGGTCGCAGAGCACACCCTTCTCGTACGTCGCCGCGACGTGGTCGATCGCGAGACAGATGTGACCGCCCGTGTTGCGAGCCGCATAGATGCGGACGCCGTCGACGGTGCCGAGCAGCTGCATCGTGGCTCCCACCTGCATCTCCTGCAGCGCCTCGTCGAGCTGGGAGTCGCCCGGCAGCACATCGCTCGTCGGCACACTCGTGCCCTCGTTCGAGATGCCGAGCACTCGGTCGGCCGCATACGCGGCCGGCACGAGCAGCGCGGCCGCCGCGAGAACGAGGAGGTTTCTCGGCCGGCGCCGGGCCGCCGGGGCCGGGCCCGGCACGGGGTTTGCGTCTGCGAGCCGCGCGATCACGTCACTGGTCATCTCGTCGCTCCCTTCGGTTCGGGTCGAAACGACGAAGCGGCGTCGAGGCGCGCCCGCAGCCGTGTCTTCGCGCGGTGATAGCGGACGCGCGCGGCGACCGGCGAGCAGTCGAGCACGCGCGCGGCATCGCGAAGCGACAACCCCTCCCAGGCGACGAGCCGGAGGATCTCCCGATCGGCGTCGCTCAGCGCTGCGAATGCGCCAGCGAGCTTCAGGTCGCCGACAGGCTCCGGCTCGTACGAGAGCTCCGGTGCGAGGGGGACGTCGCGTCGCTTGCGGCGCTCGTTCGCGAGCGTCTTCCGCGCGACGCCGTACAACCACGGCAGCGCGTTGCGCGGCACGTCGTCGATCCGGCGGAGGCAGACCACGAAGACATCCGAGACGACGTCCTCGACGAGCGGCTCCGGGGCCCGGCGCCGGACGTACGCCCGGACGGCGTCGCGGTGCTCCTCGTAGACCCGCTCGAACCGCTCCATCACCCCGTCCATGTCGGAACGGGACTGAGTGTTACAGCGCCGGCAGGCGGACTTCGCTGACGTCGAGCCCGAGCGAGGACGCGAGCCGCCGGCCGTGCTCGAGCTCCTGCACGAGCCGCTCGCGGTCGCGCGCCTCCATGAGCGAGCCGATGAACTCGCGCGCCTTCGGACGCCACAGCGCGTGCTTTGCGAACTCCGGGAGCATCCGGTTCGCCGCGGCGATCAGCGCCGCCTCCACCTTCGGCGGCGCGTGCTCGAGCAAGATCCGCTCGTACGCCATCCCCGACCCGTGGTGGATGCCGTCGTCGACCGCGAGGCGGTTGCAGATGTCCTCGAGGATCGTCCCGCGCGACGAGCGCGCGATCAGCCGGAAGCGCGGGATGATCAGGCGCTCGAAGAACACCTGCATGAGGAAGACCTTCTCCTCGAGCGAGTCGGCCTCGAGGAACATCTTCCCGAGCTTGTCGAGGTGCGGGTCGCGCTCCCCCTCCCCTCCGACCTCGCCGATCAGCTTGAGCCACGCCTCGGTGTGGCGCGACTCGTCCTGCACCATCGTGGAGTAATAGAGCCGCGCCTCCGGATCGGGCGCCGCGTTGAGCAGCTGCGCCGCCATCTCGCAGGCGATGATGTCCGCCTGCAGCTGCTGCATGACGACGCTCCGCCAGATGTCGCGGCGGCGCGCCACTCGCTCCGGCGAGCCCTTGCCCTCCGGCACCGGCGGCAGCTCGCCCCACGGCACGTCCTTCACCTGCCATTCGGCGTGCTTGGCGAGGTGGTAGAAGCGGAGCACGCCGGCGTAGCGGCTCCGATCCTCCCCTTCCTCGACGAGCGGTTCAGCGCTCACGGCCCGGGACCTTATCCTGCGGCCCGTGATTGCCCTCGTCTTCAGCTACGACGTGCGCGAGCCGGCGGCGTTCGAGGCCGCGTACGGCCCCGCGGGCGAGTGGGCGGCGTTCTTCGCCGGTGCCCGCGGCTACATCGGCACCGAGCTGCTGCGCGACGTCGAGGTGCCCGGCCGCTACCTCGTGGTCGACCGCTGGGAGTCGCCCGACGCGTACAACGGCTTCGTGACCGCGAACCGCGAGGAGTACATGCGGCGCGTCGACGAGACGGGCTACCTGTACGAGCAGGAGCTCCGGTTCGGAACCTTCGAGAACGTGTGGACTGACGGAAACCCCGATTCGGGGTAGCAATCCGCCCTTGGGCGCGGTCGATAACCGAGGTGCTGCGGCATGGAGGTCCCCGACCTGTGCCGAAAGGAATCATCGTCATCGCTGTCCTGATCCTCGCCGTGATGGTCACGGCGAAGGACGGACGCCTGCCCCGCGCCGCCGGGCTGACCGCGTCGTGCCTCGTCGCGCGCCAGGCGAGCGACGGCTCGCAGCTCGTCGCCTGCCGCTCCGGCGTCCTCGAGGGTCGGCCCGACTTGACCCGGCGCAGCTGCAGCCCGGCCGGCCGGACGGGGACGTACGAGTACTGGCGCTGCCCGGTGGGGCAGCGGTCGTCGCCCGCTCCGTAGTCGATCGCTGCGCATTGCGAAGGAAATGAGCTCATTTCCTTTGCATTCCGTCAGTCGAAGATGCGATACTCGCGCCGATGCGGGTCGAGGAACGGGCATCGGCCGAACGCGTGCTCGCAGCGCGCGAGCGCTTCGTTCCCCGCGGCGTCTCGACCACCGACCTCGTCGTCACGCGCGCCTCCGGCGCCCGGATCTGGGACGCGGACGGCCGCGAGTACCTCGACTTCGCCGGCGGCATCGCCTGCCAGAACCTCGGCCACGGCGCCGCCGGCATCACGCAGGCGATCCACGAGCAGGTCGACCGCTACCTGCACCAGTGCATCATGGTCGGCCTCTACGAGCCGTACATCGCGCTCGCCGAGAAGCTCGACGAGGTCTGGCCGGGCGAGGCGGACACGAAGTCGCTCCTCGTCAACTCCGGCGCGGAGGCCGTCGAGAACGCGGTGAAGATCGCGCGCGCCGCGACGGGACGCGACGCCGTCGTCGTGTTCGACCGCGCCTTCCACGGCCGTACGAACCTCACGATGGCGATGACGTCGAAGCTCGTCTACAAGCAGGGCTTCGGCCCGCTCGCGGCCGACATCCATCGGGCTCCGGCGCCGTATCCGTACCGCGGCGTGTCGACGGACGACGCATTGCGTGGCCTCGAGCTGCTGTTCAAGCAGGACGTCGACCCGAAGGCGACCGCGTGCATCGTCCTCGAGACGGTGCAGGGCGAGGGCGGCTTCATCCCGATGCCGCCGGAGTTCGTCCAGGCGCTGCGAGCGCTCTGCGACGAGCACGGGATCCTCTACGTCGCGGACGAGGTGCAGTCCGGCAGCGGCCGGACCGGCACCGTCTGGGCGATCGAACGGCTCGGCGTCGAGCCCGACCTGCTCGTCGCCGGCAAGACGCTCGGCGGCGGGCTGCCGCTCGCGGCGGTCACCGGCCGCGCCGACCTGATGGACGCCGTGCATCCGGGCGGCCTCGGCGGAACGTTCGGCGGGAATCCGGTCGCCTGTGCGGCCGGCCTGGCGGTGCTCGACGAGCTGACCGCCCCCGGGTTCCGCGAGCGCGCGGAGCAGGTTGCGACGTTGCTGCGCACGCGGCTCGACGAGATTGCCGCGAAGCACGCCGACGCCGTCGGCGAGGTGCGCGGCCTCGGCGCGATGCTCGCGCTCGAGCTGCGCGAGCAGAGCGGCGACGCGTCGAAGCGCGTGACCACTGCGGCGCGCGACCGCGGACTCGTCCTGCTCTCGTGCGGGCTGTACGGGAACGTGATTCGCCTGCTCCCGCCGCTCTCCGCGACGGACGAGGAGCTCGACAGGGGCCTGGCGATTCTCGAGGAGGCTCTTGGCGGCTGACGCAGCCGTGCGGCTCCGCGGCGTGCGGCGTGTGTTCGGCGACGTCGTCGCGATCGAGAACCTCGATCTCGACATCGCGCCGGGCGAGTTCTTCACGATGCTCGGCCCGTCGGGCTCGGGCAAGACGACGACGCTGCGCGTGATCGCCGGCTTCGAGCAGCCCGACGGCGGCACCGTCGAGCTCGGCGGCGTCGACGTCACGCGTGTCGCGCCGTCGGAGCGCGACGTGAACACCGTGTTCCAGGATTACGCGCTCTTCCCGCACATGACGGTGCAGGAGAACGTCGAGTACGGGTTGCGGGTGAAGGGGGTCACGCGGCGCGACCGCCGGACGAAGGTGGAAGAGGTGCTCGAGCGCGTGCGGCTGCCGAAGGTCGGCGGCCGGCGGCCCGTCCAGCTGTCCGGCGGTCAGCGGCAGCGAGTCGCGCTCGCGCGCGCGATCGTCAACTCGCCGTCCGTCCTGCTTCTCGACGAGCCGCTCGGCGCGCTCGACCTGAAGCTGCGGCAGGAGATGCAGGTGTTCCTCAAGGCGCTTCAGCGCGACCTCGGGATCACGTTCGTCTACGTGACGCACGACCAGGAGGAGGCGCTGACGATGAGCGACCGTCTCGCCGTCTTCAACGAGGGGCGCCTGGAGCAGCTCGGGACGCCGGAAGAGGTGTACGAGCACCCGGCGAGCGAGTTCGTCGCCGGGTTCGTCGGCGTCTCGAACGTGCTCGAGCGCGGCGGTCGGCGGTTCACCGTCCGGCCCGAGAAGATCGTCATGAACGGCAGCGCCGGCGAGCCGGGTGTCGTGAAGGACGTGCAGTACGCAGGGGCGATCACGCGATTCGTCGTCGAGCTCGACTCGGGCGAGCGGCTGGTGGTCGTGCGGCAGAACACGGAAGCGTCGCCGGTGGCGGTGGACGAGCGGGTGAACCTCCACTGGCGGCCTGAGCACACGTACGAGATCGACAAGGAGGGATCGTGAGACGGAGGGTCATGATCGTCGCGGCGGTCGTCGCCGCGGCGCTCTGCGTCCCCGCGGCCGGCATCGGCCACGGCAACGGGTTGCCGACCTCGATCGGCAAGGGCGAAGGGCAGCTCAACCTGATCGCGTGGGACGGCTACACGTACAAGCAATGGGTCACCCCGTTCCAGAAGGCGACGGGTTGCAAGGTGCATTCGAAGTTCGCCGGCTCGTCGGATGAGATGGTCAGCCTCATGCGGCAGGGCGGCGGCTCGCAGTACGACGGCGTCTCCGCCTCCGGCGACGCGTCGCTCCGCCTGATCTACGGCAAGGACGTCCAGCCGGTCAACGTCAAGCTCATTCCCGACTGGAAGAACTTCGTGCCGCAGCTCAAGTCGCCGGCGCACAACACGATCGACGGCGTGCATTACGGCGTCTCGCTGCAGTGGGGCCCGAACACGCTCCTCTACAACACGAAGCTCGTGAAGCCCGCCCCGACGAGCTGGTCGGTGATCTACAGCAAGAAGTTCAAGGGCAAGGTCACGGTTCCCGACAACCCCATCCAGATCGCGGATGCGGCGCTCTACCTCTCGAAGTCGCAGCCGTCGCTCGGGATCAAGGATCCGTATGAGCTGACCCAGACGCAGTTCAACGCGGCGGTCAATCTCCTCAAGCAGCAGCATCCGCTGATCAAGAAGTACTGGGTGCTCGCGTCGGACGAGATCGACCTCTTCAAGAGCGGCGACGCCGTCGTCGGCGCGTCGTGGCCGTATCAGACGAACACGCTGCAGGCCGACAAGTCGCCGGTCAAGGACCTCATCCCGAAGGAGGGCGCGACGGGCTGGGCGGACACCTGGATGATGTCGGCGCACGCGAAGCACCCGAACTGCATGTACAAGTGGATGGCCTGGGTCTCGACGCCGAAGGTGCAGGCGCAGCAGGCGATCTACTTCGGTGAGACGCCGGCGAACCCGAAGGCGTGCCCGATCATGGACAAGCTGTCGAAGGGCTCGGCGGCGCAGTACCACTGCGGTGCGTCGGTGGCGTACTTCAACTCGATCAAGTTCTGGAAGACCCCGGTCGCGGCCTGCGGCAACGGCCAGAACAACTGCGTCGACTACACGAAATGGCAACAGGCCTGGACACAGCTCAAGGGCTGAGTCCGTCGCGGCCGATGCGGCTGCGCGCGTCGGGCTTCTTCTGGCGCAATCCGTGGGCGAAGGCGGTGCTGCTCCTGGCACCGCCTTTGCTCGCATTCGCGCTCGTCTATCTCGCGTCCCTGGTGGCGCTCTTCATCTCGGCGTTCTGGACGGTCAACCCGTTCACGACCGAGATCGAGCACATCTGGAACATCGACAACTTCAAGACGCTGTGGGAGGCGAGCGCGTACCGCACGATCGCGCTGCGGACGATCGGCATCGCCGCGGCGGTGACCCTCGCCGACGCGCTGCTCGCCTTCCCGCTCGCGTACTTCATGGCGCGTGTGGCGTCGGTCCGCACCCGGACGATCCTCTTCGTCGGCGTCCTGCTGCCGCTCTGGTCGTCCTACCTCGTCCGCGTCTACATCTGGCGGCTGATCCTGAATCACGACGGCGTCCTGAACTGGACGCTCGGCAAGCTGTTCGGCGCCCACGTCGGCATCGCGTACTCGAACTGGGCGGTCTGGCTCATCTTCACCTACGTCTGGCTGCCGTTCATGATCCTGCCCGTCTACGGCGCGCTCGAGCGCGTGCCCCATTCGTACATCGAGGCGTCGCGCGATCTCGGCGCGCGCGGGTGGACCACGTTTCGGCGCGTCGTGCTGCCGCTGGCGCTGCCGGGCGTCGTTGCCGGGTCGATCTTCACGTTTTCCCTGACGCTGGGCGACTACGTGACGCCGCTGCTCGCGGGCGGCGCGTCGTCGCAGTTCATCGGCAACGTCGTGTACGAGTCGGTCGGCATCTCGAACAACGTGCCGTTCGCGGCCGCGTTCGCCGCCGTCCCGTTGTGCGTGATGGCGGTCTACCTGCTGATCGCGCGCCGGCTCGGCGCCTTCGAGGCGATGTAGTGGAGAGGCGGTCGACACGGCTGGCGCTTGCTGCGTGGACGGCGCTCGTGCTCCTGTTCCTCTGGTTCCCGCTGGCGCTGATCATGGTCTACGCGTTC
>DATCJJ010000021.1:0-4094 GCA_036562845.1 Gaiellaceae bacterium
CGTGCGTACTGCTCGGCGTAGAGCGGGTTGCCCGCCGCCCGCTCGAGCAGCGCGGCCTGTGTGTCGGCCGGAAGGAGCGCGCGATCGAGCGTCGCGGCGACGATGCGCGCGGTGTCGGTGTCGCTCAGCGGGCCGAGCGAGACGGTCAGGACGTTCCGTTTTCCGCCGCCCCAACCGGGGCGGCGCTCGAAGAGCTCGGGCCGCGTCGTACAGACGACGAGCAGCGGCAGGTCGGTCGCCCAGTCTGCCAGCTCGTCGACGAAGTCGAGGAGCTCGTCGTCTGCCCACTGGACGTCCTCGAAGACGAGTACGGTCGGGCGGCGGTCGGCGATCAGCTCGATCCAGCGTCGCCAGGCGCCGAACCGCTCCGTCCGGTCGTCCTGCTCCGCCGGCAGCCCGAGCAGCGGCGCGAGATGGCGGGCGAGCCACGCGCGTTCGCCCTCGTCGTTGCTCAGCTCGGCCAGCGAGTCGGCAAGCTTGGCCGCGGTTTCGTCCCGCGTGTCGCTTTCGAGCACGCCGAGCTCGGCCTTCGCGATCTCGCCCAGCGCCCACAGGCTGACGCCGTCGCCGTACGAGAGCGATCGGCCGCGGCGCCACGTGACGAGGTCCGGATCCGACTCGACGAATTCGTAGAGCTCGGCAACGAGGCGGCTCTTGCCGATGCCGGGGACGCCGGCGACGGTGACGAGCTGCGGCTCGCGGTCGCGGCGGACGCGCTGAAAGGTGTTGACGAGCAGCTCGACCTCGTCCTCGCGTCCTGCGAGCGGAGCGGCCGACATCGTCTCGACCGTGAACCGCGAGCGCGCAGCGAGTGGCTCCCAGACTGCGAGTGGCTCCGTCTTGCCTTTCGCGATGACAGGCTCCTGCTCGGCGTAGTCGATCACGCCGTGGGTCGCGCGGTAGGTGAGCTCGCCGACGAGGACGCCGTTGATCGGAGCCGCACTCTGGAGGCGCGCCGCAGTGTTGACGACGTCGCCGGCCGCCATTCCTTCCCCCTCGGCCGGGCTGGCGCCCAGGAGGACGAGCGCCTCGCCGGTGTTGACGGCGATCCGCACCTGCACGTCGCTCTGCTCGCGCGCCCAGTCGCGGATCGCCAGGGCGGCGCGGACCGCGCGCTCGGGATCGTCCTCGTGCGCCACGGGTGCGCCGAAGAGCGCCATCACCGCGTCGCCGATGAACTTCTCGACCGTGCCGCCGTAGTGCTCGAGCTCGTCGCGCAGGTGCTGCCAGTACGGGGAGAGCATCGCCCGCACGTCCTCGGGATCCATGCGCTCCGCGCGTGACGTGAAGCCGACGAGGTCGGCGAAGAGGACGGTGACGACCTTCCGCTCCTCCCGGCGCGGCGCGGGCGCCTCGAGCGTCGCGGCGCAGCTGTTGCAAAACCGCGAGTTCGGCGGGTTCTCGCGGCCGCACGAGACGCACGTCACCATGTGCCGAGTCTAGGGAAGTATTTCCTCATGGCCCAGGTGCTCGCCCTCGACATCGGCAGCTCGTCGGTGCGCGCGCAGCGCTTCGACGAGCGCGGCAACCCGGACGGCGAGCTGCGGCAGGAGAAGTACGAGACGAGTGACGCGGCGGAGGTCGCAGAGCTCGTCCGGAAGGTGCTCGGCGGGGAGGAGCCCGACGGCACGTCCTCGTTCGGCCATTCGCTGGTCGCGCTCGACAAGCAGGGCGAGCCGCTGACGCCGATCCTCGGCTGGCGCGACACGCGGAGCGCCGATGCGGCCGAGTGGCTTCGCCGTCGGCTCGATGCGGACGCGGTGCATGCGCGCACCGGGGGCTTCCTCCATCCGTCGTACTGGGCGGCGAAGCTCGCGTGGCTCGCGCAGGTCGACCCCGACGTGTTCCGGGAGGCCGACTGCTTCGTCTCGTTCGTCGACTACGTGCGAGGCAGCCGGGAGACGAGCGCCTCGATGGCGTCGGGCACCGGCCTGCTCGACCTGACGGCGAACGAGTGGGACGGTGAGCTCCTCGACGCGCTCGGCCTCGACCCCGCGCGGCTGCCGACGATCGCGGACGTCCCCGTCTGGCTCGACGGCGTCTGCTCGAACCTCGGTGCCGGCTGCGTCGGCCTCGACCGGGCGGCGTTGATGGTCGGCACGTCGGGCGCGATGCGGATCCTCTACGAGACCGAGCGGCCTCAGCCGCGCGACGGCCTCTTCATGTACCGCGTCGACGGGCGGCGCGTATGCGAGGGCGGTGCGCTCTCCGACGGCGGCAACCTCTACGCGTGGCTCGAGCAGATGCTCGTCGAGCGCGGCGAGGCGCGCGACGACCACGGCCTGATCTTCCTCCCGTTTCTCGGCGGCGAGCGCTCGACCGGCTGGGATCCCCATCAGACGGGGGCGCTGCTCGGGCTGACGTTCGACACGACGCCGGCGGACATCCGGCGCGCGGCGCTCGAGGGCGTCGGCTTCCGTTTCGCCGCGATCGCCGACCTGCTACCGGACGTGCACGAGATCGTCGCGACCGGCGGCGCCCTCGTGAAGGATCATGAGTGGGTGCAGCTCCTGGCCGACACGCTCGCCCGGCCCGTGACGCTCTCCGGAATCGCCGAGGCGTCGCTGCGCGGCGCTGCCGTCGCCGTTCTCGAGAATCCCGACGACGCGCCGCTCGGAGACACGTTCCATCCTCGCGAAGAGAGGGCAGAGGCATATCGTTGGGCTCGGGAACGGCAAGACCGGCTCTACGAGGTGCTCCGTGGCGAACTCTGAGATCGAACAGCTGTCGATCGACACCATCCGCACGTTGTCGATGGACGCCGTGCAACAGGCGAATGCCGGCCATCCCGGCACGGCGATGGCGCTCGCGCCGCTTGCGTACCTCCTCTACACGGAGGTGATGAACCACAACCCGGCCAACCCGCACTGGGTGAACCGGGATCGGTTCGTCCTCAGCGCCGGTCACGCGTGCATCCTCCAGTACAGCGCGCTCCACCTCGCCGGCTACAACCTCTCGCTCGAGGAGCTGAAGCGCTTCCGGCAGTGGGAGTCGCTCACGCCGGGCCACCCGGAGGTCCATCACACACCCGGCATCGAGGCGACGACGGGCCCGCTCGGCCAGGGCTTCGCGAACGGCGTCGGCTTCGCCTTCGCCGAGCGCTTCCTCGCCGAGCTCTTCAACCGGCCGTACGACGAGATCGTCGACCACCGCGTCTACGCGATCTGCTCCGACGGCGACCTGATGGAGGGCGTCTCGAACGAGGCGGCGTCGATTGCCGGCACGAACGGCCTCGGCAAGCTCGTCTACTTCTACGACGACAACCACATCACGATCGACGGCACGACGTGGATCTCGTTCACCGAAGACCGCGCGAAGCGGTTCGAGGCGCAGGGCTGGCACGTCCAGACGGTGGACGATGCCAACGACCTCGACCTGCTGCGCGAGACGATCGCGAACGCACATGCGGAGATTGCGAGGCCGTCGCTGATCGTCATCCACTCGCACATCGCGTTCGGCGCGCCGCGTGCCGTCGACACGGCGAAGGCGCACGGCTCGCCGCTCGGTGAGGACGAGGTGCGCGCGACGAAGGAGGCGCTCGGCTGGGATCCCGACAAGAAGTTCGTCGTCCCGCAGGAGGTCGCCGAGCACATGAACGGCACGCAGCGCGGGATCGAGCGCGAGGACGCGTGGGAGCAGAAGCTCTCGGCGTGGTCGGCGAAGTACCCCGGCCTGCGCGAGCGCTGGGACCAGGTCCACGCCGGCAAGCCGCTGCCTGGCTGGGAGGACGTGCTGCCGTCGTTCGAGCCGGGCGAGTCGTTCGCGACGCGCGACGTGGGCGCCAAGGTGATGGAGGCGATCAAGCACCACACGCCGACGATGATCGGCGGCGCCGCCGACCTCGTCGAGTCGACGAAGACGGAGTTCAAGGGCGGCGGCGTCTTCAGTGCCACGCATGCCGGCCGGAACATCGCGTTCGGCATACGCGAGTTCGCGATGGGCGCGATCGTCAACGGCATCTCGCTGCACGAAGGGATGCTGAAGCCGTACGGCTCGACGTTCCTCATCTTCAGCGACTACATGCGGAATGCCGTGCGCCTGTCGGCGCTCTCAGGGCTGCAGTCGCTGTGGGTGTGGACGCACGACTCCGTCGG
>DATCJJ010000035.1:0-25182 GCA_036562845.1 Gaiellaceae bacterium
CGGGGCCGAACGTCGGCGCGAAGGACTACGTCCTCGCCGCGATCGGCGAGATCGGCGTCGACGGCGGCGTCGGCCACGTGATCGAGTACGCCGGGCCCGCGATCGAGGCGCTGTCGATGGAGGGCCGCCTCACGATCTGCAACATGTCGATCGAGGCCGGTGCGCGGGCCGGCGTGATCGCACCCGACGAGGCGACGTTCGCATATCTGCGCGAGCACGACGTCGCGATCGACCCCGCCTGGGAGTCGCTGCGCAGCGACGACGACGCGACGTTCGACCGCGAGGTCGAGATCGACGTGGGCGCGATCGCGCCGCAGGTCACGTGGGGCACGAACCCCGGCATGGTCGCCTCGATCGACGACGTCGTCCCCGAGCCCGCCGACGAGGCGGCCGAGCGGGCGCTCGCGTACATGGCGCTCGAGCCGGGCACGCCGATTCGCGAGATCGCCGTCGACCGCGTCTTCATCGGGTCGTGCACGAACTCGCGCATCGAGGACCTGCGCGCGGCCGCCGCGGTCGTGCGCGGCAAGCACGTCCACCCGTCGGTCCGCGCAATGGTCGTCCCCGGCTCGGCGCAGGTGAAGGCGCAGGCGGAGGCCGAAGGGCTCGACCGGATCTTCGTCGACGCCGGCTTCGAGTGGCGCCGCGCCGGCTGCTCGATGTGCCTCGGCATGAACCCGGACATCCTCGCACCCGGCGAGCGCTGCGCCTCGACGTCGAACCGCAACTTCGAGGGCCGCCAGGGCGCCGGCGGCCGCACGCATCTGGTCAGCCCGTCGATCGCCGCCGCCACTGCGCTCGCCGGCCACTTCGCGGACGCATGAAGGCGTTCCGCTCCGTCACCTCGCCCGCGGTCGTGCTCGACCGCGCCGACGTCGACACCGACCAGATCATCCCGAAGCAGTTCCTGAAGCGCATCGAGCGCACCGGCTTCGGCGAGTTTCTCTTCTTCGACTGGCGCAAGGACCCGGCGTTCGAGCTGAACCACCAGCAGGGGCGCATCCTGATCACCGGCCGCAACTTCGGCTGCGGCTCGTCGCGGGAGCACGCGCCGTGGGCGCTCGAGGACTACGGCTTCGAAGCCGTGGTCGCGCCGTCGTACGGCGACATCTTCCGCCAGAACTCGCTGAAGATCGGGCTGCTCCCCGTCGTGCTCCCGGAGGATCAGGTGCGGGAGCTGATGGAGCGGGCGCGGACGGGAGAGAAGATCACCGTCGACCTCGAGGCGCGCACCGCCGGCGGCTTCCCGTTCGAGCTCGACGACTTCTCTCGCGAGTGCCTGCTCGGCGGCCTCGACGACATCGCGCTCACGCTCCGCGACGTCGCTGCGATCGACGCGTACGAGGCCTCACGCCCGGCACCGCTGTCTACGACTCCCGCGTAACCTCCCGCTTCATCAGCGCAAGCAGCTCGTGGTAGAGCTCGCTCAGCCCGTCACGCGACAGCGGTCCCTGGTTGAAACGCTGGAGGTACTGGAGCATCCACTCCTCGCGGGCGAGATCGACGAAGTCGATGCCGTGCTCCTCCTTGTACCGCTTCAGGCTCGCGACGAGCTTCAGGCGCTTGTTGACGAGCTCGACGAGCGCAAGGTCGAGATCCGAGATCTCGCGCCGGACGCGGACGACGTGCTCGTCCGGTTGTGTGACCACGGTCATGCATCCTCCTCGTGTGCCTCGTAGACGCCGAGCACGCGCAGCTCGCGCGTGACGGCCCTGACCGCGCGGAACGCCTCGCGCACCGCCGGATCCTGCGGATGGCCCGCCACGACGGCGTCGAAGCGGTACTGGAACGGCGAGTGGGGCAGCGGCCGCGAAACGAGCCGCTGCAGGTCGATGCCCGCGGCGGCGAGCGGTGTGATCGCCGCATGCAACGCGCCCGGCCGGTGATCCGTGATGAACGAGAACGCCGTACGCGCGTCGACGGCGTCGACGCGGGAGTGGGTGGCGACCGCGACGAAGCGTGTGAACGCGTCGTGGTCGCCGACGTCGTCGAGAATCACCGGCAGCCCGTAGAGCTCGGCCGCTGCCGGCGACGCGATCGCGGCTTCGTGGGGATCGCCGTGCTGCGCGACGATCCGCGCAGCGTCGGCCGTCGTCGCCGCGGGAATCAGCGTCGCGCCCGCGAGCACGTCGCGGCACTGCTCGAACGCCGTGGGGTGCGAGCGAACGACGCGGACGTCCTCGAGCGTGCCGACGCCGACGAGGCAGTGCCGGATCGGCTGGACGATTTCCGCGACGATCGACAGCTCCCGCTCGTAGAGGAGATCGTGCGTCTCCGCGACTGCGCCGGCGATCGAGCTCTCGATCGGCAGGACGCCGTGCGACGCCTCGCACGAAGCCACCGCGTCCGCGACCGCGCGGAAGCTCGTGAGTGGATGGAGCCCCGCCGAGGGGAAGAGCGCCGTCGCGGCTGCTGCGGTGTGCGTCCCGGCCGGGCCCGGGTACACGACTGACGGGGAGGGATCCGTCATGCGACGGCGCCCTTCCGCTCGGCGGTTCGTACAAGCTGTGACCAACGACATGCGATGCGCCTCCAAGAGACTGGGTGGGGTCCCGCGATCTGTGAGCTAGTCGGCGGCTGCGGGGAACGCGAAAGCGCCGACTAGCGCGTAAACGCGTACGCGAAGAAGCCGAACGAGAAGAAGCGGGCTTCACGCGCGAGACGCATGTCGTAAAGGCTAGGAGACAGGGACGGCGCCGTCAACGGCAAGTTGTTCTCTTACCGCCGCGCCGAGGTCCGCGGTCGTCGCGCTGCCGCCGAGATCGGGCGTGCAGACGCGCGCGAGCGCACTGTCGATGGCACGTGTCAGCGCATCGGCGCGGTCGCGGAGGCCGAGACCGTGCTCGAGCAGGAGCGCGGTCGAGCGGAGCATCGCGGTGGGGTTCGCGGCGCCGCGGCCGGCGATGTCCGGCGCGGAGCCGTGCACCGGCTCGAAGAGGCCGGGGCCGCCGTCCGAGAGCGACGCGGACGGTGCGAGGCCGAGCCCGCCGGTGACCGCTGCCGCGAGGTCGGAGAGGATGTCGCCGAACATGTTCTCGGTGACGATCACGTCGAACTGCTGCGGCGAGGTCGCCAGCTGCATCGCTGCGTTGTCGACAAGCATGTGCTCGACCTCGACGTCGGGATAGCTCGGCGCGATCCCGTCGACGGTGCGCCGCCAGAGCCTTGACGTCTCGAGGACGTTCGCCTTGTCGACAGAGGTCAGCCGGCGTTTTCGTCCACGGGCCAGCTCGAAGCCGCGACGGACGATGCGCTCGACCTGCCGCGGGTGGTACTCGCACGTGTCGAAGACGGTGCCGTCCTCGCGCGTGCCGCGGGCCCCGAAGTAGAGGCCGCCGACGAGCTCGCGCACGATCAGCAAGTCGACGTCGCCATGGACGGCGGGGCGAAGGTTCGCGTACGTGTCGAGCGCGGAGCGCAACGCCAGCAGGCCCTGCTCGGGCCGGACGTCCGCCGCGTCGAACTCGGGGTCGCCGACCGGGCCCTTGAGGACCGCCGTCGCCCGCAGGCAGGCATCGAGCGAGGCGTCCGGCAGCGGCTCGCCGGTCGCGCGGATCGCTGCCGCGCCGATCAGCTGCTCCTCGAGCTCCGCCTCCGGCGCGAGCGCCGCGAGCACGAGCCGCGCCTCCCGCGCGATCTCCGGCCCGATGCCGTCGCCCGGGAGGAGAACGACTCTAGATTTCGGCAAGGAGGCTCTTCGGCTGGCGCCCGCGCGGCCGCGGCGCGAACCCGGCCGCGGCGATCGCCGCATTCCAGCTGCCGAAGACGCGGGCGACGGTCTGCCGGGACGGATGGTTCTCGCCCGCCTGCTCCCACTCGCTCGTCAACGGCGGCCTGCTGTGCTTCCGGTGCCACAAGGTGATCGCGTAGACGATCGTGTCATGCGTCCAACGGAAGCCCGTTCTCGGGCCGGTTCTCATGCCACACCTCCAACGCGGTCGAGGATCAGATCTGCGTCGGGCTCGACGACCACCGGATCGAGCCGGTCGGCGACGAGGCCGGGCGTCTTCAGCCCGTCGCCGGTGACGAGCAGGACGACGCGGTCCCCCTCGCCGATCTCGCCCGCACGGACGGCCGAGCGGAGCGCGCCGAGCGTGACGGCAGGGGCCGTCTCGCCGAACACACCGGTCGTCTCCGCGAGCAGGGCGATGTTGTCCACGATCTCGTCCTCGGGCGTCACGTGGATCGAACTGGCAGTCGCCGCAGCGAGCGCGCCGTCCGCGGGCGAGCCGATCGCGAGCGAGCGCGCGATTGTGTTCGGGCGTACCGGCTTCACCTTGCCGCCGCTCGCCCACGCGTCCGCGACGGGCGAGCACCCTTCTGCCTGCGCACCGATGAGCCGCGGCCGCTCGCCCTCGACGAGGCCGAGCTCGAGCAGCTCGCCGAAGCCCTGCGCGACCTTCGTGAACATCGAGCCGGACGCGATCGGCGCGACAACGACGTCGGGCAGCTCCCAGCCGAGGTGCTCGGCGATCTCGAACGCGAGCGTCTTCGAGCCCTCGGCGTAGTACGAGCGCAGCTGCACGTTGACGAAGGCCCAGTCGAGCTCGAACGAGAGCTCGACGGTGAGCCGGCTGCAGTCGTCGTAGCTCCCTTGGATTGCGAAGATCTTCGGTCCGTAGACCGCGCTCGCAACGAGCTTCTCGTGCTCGAGGTCGGCGGGAACGAGGATCGCCGCCTCGAGGCCCTCGGCCGCGGCGCGGGCCGCGACCGCATTGCCGAGGTTGCCGGTCGACGAGCACGCGAGCGTCGTCGCGCCGTGCTCCTGCGCCTTCGCGCACGCGACGGCGACGACACGGTCCTTGAACGAGTGCGTCGGATTCGCGGTGTCGAGCTTCAGCCAGAGCTCGCCGATGCCGAGCGCCTGCGCGAGCCGCGGCGCCTTGACGAGCGGCGTCCAGCCCGGGGGGAGCACCTGCTCGGCCGGCGGCGCGACCGGCAGGAGGTCCGCGTAGCGCCAGATCGAGCGCGGCCCGGCCTCGATCCGCTCACGGGAGACGACGCGGCGCTGTTCCTCGCGGTCGTAAACCGGGTCGAGGGGGCCGAAGCACTTCGAACAGACCCCGACGGGATCAAGGGGGTACTGGGTCTCACAGACCCGACAGCGGAGTGCGGTAGCGGGCACTACATCCTTCCTTTCGTCCGTGGCTCTGCATCCGTGCCGGGATTGGCACCGGGCGTCCTGGACGACGCTGGTTGCCGAGGCGTCACAGGGCCGGCACCCTCAGCCTCTCTCGATGCGGAGCGGGACGAGCCCGTCTCCTGTCTCTGCCGACTATACAAAAGATAGTTCACTCGAGGACGGCCCCTCGGGAGGCGGAGGAGACGCCCGCGGCGTAGCGCGCGAGGACGCCCTTGGCGAACCGCGGCGCCGGCGGCACGACGTCGCGCAGCCTCGCCTCGACCTCGTCGTCGCTCAGCAGCACGCGCAGCTCCCGTCTTTCGACGTCGACCTCGATCACGTCGCCGTCGCGGAGCGCGGCGATCGGCCCGCCGCGGGCGGCCTCGGGCGCGATGTGGCCGACCATCAGGCCGTGGGTCGCGCCGGAGAAGCGGCCGTCGGTGATCAGCGCGACCGCGTCGCCGAGCCCTTCGCCCACGAGCGCGGCCGTGACGTGGAGCATCTCGCGCATGCCGGGCCCGCCCGCGGGTCCCTCGTAGCGGATCACGACGACGTCGCCCGCCGCGATGCTCCGTGCCTTCACCGCCGCAAAGCAGTCCTCCTCGGAGTCGAACACGCGCGCGGGCCCTCGGTGGAACAGGCGCTCGTGGCCGGCGAGCTTCACGACGCAGCCCTCGGGCGCGAGGTTGCCGCGCAGAACGGCGAGGCCGCCGGTCGGCTTGAGCGGCGTCTCGATCGGGACGACCACTTCCTGCCCCGGCGTCTCGACGGCCGCGGTCGCGACCTGCTCGAGGGAGCGGCCGTCGACGTTCGGCGCGTCGCCGTGGACGAGCCCCGCCTTCAACAGCTCGCGCGCGACGAGCGCGACACCGCCGGCCGCGTGCAGGTCGGTCGCGACGAAGCGGCCGCCCGGCTTGATGTCCGCGACGATCGGCGTGCGCGCAGCGATCGAGTCGAACTCGTCGATCGTCAGGTCGATCCCCAGCTCGTGCGCCAGCGCCAGGAGATGGAGCACCCCGTTCGTCGAGCCGCCGGTCGCAGCGACGGCGGCGGCCGCGTTCTCGAGCGCGTCGCGCGTCATCACGTGCGACGGGCGCACGTCGTCGCGAACGAGCTGCATCACGATCTTCCCCGCCTCGTACGCCGCGTCCTTCTTCGCGGGATCGGTTGCCGGCACGTCGTTCAGCCCCGCCGGGCTGATGCCGAGGAACTCGAGGACGGTCGCCATCGTGTTCGCGGTGAACTGCCCGCCGCACGCACCGGCGCCCGGACATGCGACGCCCTCGAGCTCGTGCACGTCGGCGTTGCTCATGTGCCCGGCGGCCGCCGCGCCGACGGCCTCGAAGACGTCCTGGATCGTCACGTCGCGGCCGCGGAAGCGCCCCGGCGCGATCGAGCCGTTGTAGAGGATGAGCCCGGGGACGTCGAGCCGCGCGAGCGCCATCGCCGCCGCCGGGATCGTCTTGTCGCAGCCGACGAGACAGACGAGCCCGTCGAACAGGTGCCCGCGCACGACGAGCTCGATCGAGTCGGCGATCACCTCGCGCGAGACGAGCGACGCGCGCATGCCCTCCGTGCCCATCGACACGCCGTCGGAGACGGCGATCGTGTTGAACTCGAGCGGCGTCCCTCCCGCCTCGAGGATGCCGCGCCGCACGTGGCGCGCGAGCTCCCGCTGGTTCCAGTTGCACGGCATCGTCTCGATCCACGTCGTCGCGATGCCGACGAGCGGCCGTGCGAGCGCCTCGTCGTCGATTCCGATCCCCTTCAGCATCGCGCGGGCGGGGGCGCGGTCGACGCCGTCGGTCAGCGCCGCGCTGCGCCGCTTCGCGGGATCGGTGGGACGCGAGTACGGATCGCTCATAGGGGGCCTGCTCCTTCGGCGACGACGCGCAGCTGCAGCACGTCGTGGTCGGGATAGCGGGAACGCAGCTCGCCCGCCACGGCGTCGGCCTCCACGGCCCACACGATCACGGTCGGTCCCGAGCCGGAGATGGTCACGCCGAGCGCGCCCTCGGGCAGGTCGTTCTTGATCTCGTCGAAGTGCGGCGCGTGGACGGCGCGGTACGGCTCGTGCAGCCGGTCGTCGGCGCCGGCGGCGAAGAGCGAGGAGTCGCCGCGCGCCAGCGCCGCGCCGAGCAGCGCTGCGCGCCCGGCGGTGAAGACGGCATCGGCGTGCGGCACCGACTGCGGGAGCGAGGCCCGCGCCTCGGCCGTGTTCACGCGGTTGTTGGGGACGACTGCGACGGGCGCGGCGGGCGTCGTGTCGGCCAGCCGCACGATGTGCCCGTCCCAGGTGAGGCAGACGCCGCCCGCGAGCGCAGCGGCGAGGTTGTCGGCGTGACCCTCGAGCTCGAGGCCCTCGGCGAGCAGCTCGTCGGCGGTCGGCTCGGCACCCGCGGCGAGCGCGCCCGCGACGAGCCCGAGCGCGACGACCGCGGCGCTCGAGCCGAGGCCGCGCTCGCGCGGGATCCGGTCGGTGAACGCGAACGTATAGCGCTCGGGATCGGCGAACTTCGAGAAGGCCCGGACGCCCAGGTGGTCGCCGTCGGGCTCGCCGGCGGCGTCGTCGACGACGACCTCGTTCCAGAGGTCGAGCGCCGCGCCGGCGACATCGAAGCCGCTGCCGAGGTTCGCAGTCGTCGCAGGTGCGCGCACGTGAATCGTCACACCGGGTCCTTCAGCCCGTGGCCCGTGACGACGCAGACGACGCGTTCACCGGCGCGGGCGGAGCGGTCGAGGGCGGCGATCCCCGCCGCCGACGCCGGCTCGCAGTACAGGCCCTCCTCGCGTCCGAGCAGCTCGCGGGCGGCGGCGATCTGCGCGTCGTCGACGGTCTCGATCGCACCGCCGCTTCGCGCGACCGCGGCTTCGGCGTCGGCGCGATGGACCGGCTCGACGATCCGGATCGCGCTCGCGACCGTGTGCGCACGGTCCGCCGACTGCACCGGATGGATGCGCGGCAGCTGCTCGCCGAACCCGAGCGCGTACGCGCGCGTGTTCCCGCCGCCGCCGTACGGCAGCGTCAGCATGTCGGGCGCGCCGCCGAGCTGCTCGAGGATCTCGAGCGCTGCCGTCTTCTGGCCCTCGATGCGATGCGGGTTCGTCGAGTTCACGACCACGACGCCGCGCTGCGAACCGAGCTCTTCGGCGTGTGCGAACGCATCGCTGAATGTGCCGTCCACCTCGACGATCTCGCCGCCGACCGCACGCACCTGTGAGAGCTTCGGCCCCGCCGCCGCGCCGCGGACGACGACGATCACCGCACGCAGTCCCGCGCGTGCCGCGTACGCCGCACAGGAGGCAGCCGTGTTGCCGGTCGACGCGCAGACGAGCGTGTGCGCGCCGTCCTCGACGGCGCGCGTCACCGCAACGGTCATGCCGCGATCCTTGAACGACCCGGTCGGGTTCGCGCCTTCCCACTTCAGCCAGAGCTCGACGCCGAAGCGCTCCGACAGCCGCGGCGCAGGCAAGAGCGGCGTGCGCCCCTCCCCCAGAGTGACCGTCACGCGATCACCGGCGCGACGAAGGGACTGTCGAGCACCTCGGGGAACGTCGAGATCTCTGCGAGCGCCGCGCGCACGCTGCCGAGCGGCGCGTCGTGGAGCGTCAGATTCAGCGACGCGCGGCCTTCCTCGAGCCGCTGCACGAGCTGCGCGACCGAGACGTCGTGTGCGGCGAACCGGCTCGCCGCGTGCGCGAGCACGCCGGGCTCGTCCGCGACGTCGAGGTGGACGTAGAACGCCGAGCGCCAGGCGTTCCCGTCGAGCCGCCCGAGCTCGCGCCAGCACGCGTCGTTCTGCAGGAAGCCGGTGCCTGCCGTGCCGACGACGCTGACGAGATCGGCGACGACGGCCGAGGCCGTCTCGGTGCCGCCCGCGCCCGGCCCCTCGAGCGTGATCTCACGGATCGCGTCGCCCTGGAGCATGACCGCGTTGAAGGCGCCGTCGACCGCGGCAAGCGGGTGCGAGCGCTCGACGAAGGCCGGCTGCACGCGCACGTCCACCTGCCCGCCGACGAGCGTCGCGATGCCGACGAGCTTCACGCACATGCCGAGCTCGGATGCCGCTGCGAAGTGCGCGGGCGCGAGCGAGGTGATGCCCGTCGTCTCGACCTCATCGGGCGTCACCCGCGAGCCGAACGCGACGGTCGCGAGGATCGCCATCTTCGCGGCGGCGTCGAGCCCCTCGACGTCGTCGGTCGGATCGGCCTCCGCATAGCCGCGCTCCTGCGCGAGCGCCAGCGCGTCCGCGTATTCGGCGCCGCGCTCCATCTGCGAGAGGATGAAGTTCGTCGTCCCGTTGACGATGCCGAGGACGCGGTGGACGTTCGTCGCGATCAAGGACTCGCGCAGCACCTTCACCACCGGGATCGCCGCGCAGACCGACGCCTCGAAGCGAAGCTGCACGCCCGCGTCGGAGGCGGTCGCGAACAGGTCGGCGCCTTCGCGCGCGACGAGCTGCTTGTTCGCGGAGACGACGGGCTTGCCCGCACGGAGCAGCTCGCGCACATAGTCGCCGGCCGGCTGCACGCCGCCCATCACCTCGGCGACCACGTCGACGTGCGGATCGTCGCGGAGCGTCGCGAAGTTCGTCGTCAGCACACCGTCGGCGGCCGGAAACGAGCGCTCCTTCTCCGGGTCGCGGACGAGCGCACGGACGACGCGCAACCGGTGGCCGGTTGCGCGCTCGATCTCCTCGCCGCTCTCGGCGAGCATCCTGCTGACGGAGGCGCCGACGGTGCCGTACCCGAGGAGCCCGACTCCGACGTCAACCGACGCCATGAGCCTCCGCGCCGAGCAACCCTTGAATGCCGGCAAGGTCGCGGAGCTCCTTGCCGACGCGCTCGATCTCGGCGGCGCGCTTCGCACCGTCCTCGCGCAGCTGCGCGAATCCCGGCCGCCCGGCCGCGTCGTCCGCGAAGAGCTGCTCCGCGAAGCGGCCGCTCCGCACGTCCTCGAGCACCTCGCGCATCCGCTGCTTGACCGCGTCGTCGACGATGCGCGGGCCGACCGACAGGTCACCGTACTCGGCCACGTCGGAGACCGAATACCGCATGTACTCGTAGCCGCCCTGGTAGAGCAGGTCGACGATCAGCTTCAACTCATTGAGGCACTCGTAGTACGCGATCTCCGGCTGGTAGCCGGCCTCGACGAGCGTGTCGAAGCCCGCCTGCACCAGCGCTGGTACGCCGCCGCAGAGCACGGCCTGCTCGCCGAAGAGATCGCTCTCCGTCTCCTCCGCGAACGTCGTCTCGAGCAGGCCGACGCGGCCGCAGCCGATGCCGACGCCGTAGGCGAGCGCGAGCTCGAGTGCGCGACCGCTCGCGTTCTGCTGGATCGCGACGAGCCCCGGCGTGCCGGCGCCGGAGACGTAGAGCTCGCGCACGCGATGCCCCGGCGCCTTCGGCGCGACCATGATCACGTCGTGGCCGTCGGGAGGCGTGATCCGCCCGAAGTGGATGTTGAGCCCGTGTGCGAACAGCACCGCCGCGCCGGGCTCGAGGTTCGGTGCGACCTCCTGCTCCCACACGCCCTGCTGCACGTGGTCGGGGACGAGGATCGCGACGAGCTGCGCGCCGCGGACGGCTTCCGGGATCGAGGCCACGTCGAGGCCCGCGTCCTCGGCGGCACGGCGCGAGCCGCTGTCCTCGCGCAGGCCGACGACGACGTTGACGCCCGAGTCGTGCAGGTTCAGCGCGTGCGCATGCCCCTGGCTGCCGTAGCCGACGACCGCGACCTTGCCGTCGAGGAGATCGAGATCGCCGTCGCGATGAATGGTTGCCATGTGGGTGCGCTCCTTTAGACGAGGACGGTGGAACGATTCTTATTCGTGCGCCCCGCCGCGCGGGCTAGACCGAGGCGGCCGGTGCGGCCGAGCTCCTGCAGGCCGTGCGGCCGGACGAGCTCTTCGAACGAGTCGATCTGCTCCGGCGTGCCCACGAGCTCGAAGACGATCGACTCCGCACCGAGGTCGGCGACGCGCGCGCCGAACGCCTCGGCCATCGCGATCAACTCCGCCCGCTTGCTCGCCGTCGCCGCGACCTTGAGCAGTGCGAGCTCGCGCTCGATCGAATCGCCCGGGACGAGCTCCTGGACACGCAGCACGTTGACGAGCTTGTGCATCTGCTTCTCGATCTGCTCGAGCGACGTCTGCGCGCAGTCGACGCGGATCGTGATGCGCGAGACGTCGTGCCGCTCGGTCGGTCCGACAGCGAGGCTCTCGATGTTGTAGCCGCGCCGCGCGAACATGCTCGTCACGCGCATGAGCGCTCCCGGCTTGTTCTCGACGAGCACGGACAGCGTGTGCTTCACGGCGCCAGCACCTCGCGCTCGCTCGCGTCGAACTCGATCGTGTCGACTGCCGCCGCGCCGGCCGGGATCATCGGGAAGCAATGCTCGCGCGGATCGACGCGGGCGTCGATCACGACCGTGCCGTCGCCGGCGAGCGCCTGGTCGAGTGCCTCGCGGAACTCCTCTTCCGTCTCCGCGGTCAGCCCGACCGCGCCGTACGCCTGGGCGAGCAGCGCGTAGTTCGGGAGCGTCTGCGTCAGGTGGATCTGCGAGAAGCGCTCGTCGAAGAACATGTCCTGCCACTGGCGCACCATGCCGAGGTAGCCGTTGTTGACGATGACGACGACGATCGGCAGCTCCTCGAGGACGGCGGTCGCCAGCTCCTGCTGCGTCATCTGGAAGCAGCCGTCGCCGTCGATGCACACGACCGTCGCATCCGGCCGAGCGGCCTTCGCGCCGATCGCGGCCGGGACGCCGTAGCCCATCGTCCCGAGGCCCCCGGAGCTGATGAACGACCGCGGGACGTCCGAGGTGAGGTACTGCATCGCCCACATCTGGTGCTGGCCCACGCCGGTCGTGAAGACGACGTCGTCGCGGCCGCCGGTCAACTCCTCGAGCACCTCGAGCACGCGCTGAGGCTTGAGCAGCGGGCCGTCGTCGCCGTAGCGGAGCGGATACGCGCTCCGCCAGTCTGCGATCTGGCGCAGCCACGGCTCGGTGCGATCCTGGACGGGCTCGAGCTCCTTCGCGAGCTCGTGGAGCACGCTCTTCAGCGGGCCGACGACGGGCACGTCGGCGTGGCGGATCTTCGAGATCTCCGCCGCGTCGATGTCGAGGTGCACGACCGTCGCACCCGGTGCGAAGGCGGACAGCTTCCCGGTGACCCGATCGTCGAAGCGCGCGCCGACCGCGACGATCACGTCGGCCTTGTTCAGCGCCCAGTTCGACCACTTCGGCCCGTGCATCCCCGGCCAGCCGACGTGCAGCTCGTGCGACTCGGGGAACGCACCCTTCGCCATCAGCGTCGTCACCACCGGCAGGCGCCCCTTCTCGGCGAGCGCGAGCAGCTCGTCGGTGGCGTGCGCGTTCAGCACGCCGCCGCCGACGTAGAGGATGGGCCGCTCCGCCGCGGCGACCGCCTGAGCTGCGGCCGTTATCTGGCGTGGATGCCCGCGGCGGGGCGGCTTCCATCCGGGGAGGGACACGGTCTCCGGATAGGAGAAGTCGAACTCGGTTTCCTGGATGTCGCGCGGGACGTCGACGAGCACCGGCCCCGAGCGGCCGGTCTGAGCGACGTGGAACGCGGCGCGCATCACCTCCGGCAGCTCGCGGACGTCCTGCACGAGCCACGAGTGCTTGACGATCGGGATCGTGATCCCGGTGATGTCGCACTCCTGAAAGGCGTCGGTGCCGATCAGGTGCGTGCGGACCTGGCCGGTGATGCAGACGAGCGGCGTCGAGTCCATCCACGCGTCCGCGATCGGTGTGACGAGGTTCGTCGCACCGGGGCCCGACGTCGCGACGCAGACGCCGACCTCGCCGGCGGCGCGCGCGTAGCCCTCCGCCATGTGGCCGGCGCCCTGCTCGTGCCGCGCGAGCACGTGGCGCACGCTCGTGCCGCGCGCCATCGCGTCGTAGAGCGGCAGGATCGCGCCGCCGGGCAGACCGAACATGACGGTGACGCCCTCCGCCTCGAGGCAGCGGAGGATCGCGTCGGCGCCCGTCATCTTCACGCTGCCGAGCCCCACGGCTGGAAGAGCTGGAATCCGGCGACGACGCTGTGCGTGAACTCGCGGCTCGTCGCGCCGACGCCGCGCCGCAGCAGGTCCGGCGTCTGCGGGCCGTCGACGAGCGCCGCCGAGACGGCGCCGGCCAGCGTGGCGGCGGCGGCCGGCTCGTCGAGCCCGAAGTCGAGCATCAGCGCCGCGGCGAGCAGCATCGAGCTCGGGTTGACGACGCCGGTGCCGGCGAGCGAGTGGCCGCCGTCGGGTGACGGCACGAAGAGGCTCGGCCCGTGGCCGGCGAGCAGCCCGTGCGCGGCGACGCGCGCCGCTGCCGAGCCGGCGACGATCTCGCCGATCGCCTCGGCCCAGGCGGGCGCGACGACGAGGACGTCGAAGCGCGACGGCTGGAATGCGGCGAGCGGGATCGCGAGCTTCGGGGCGACGTGCTCGAGCGCCACGTCGGTGTGCAACACGGCGAGGCTCTCGACGAGCTCCGTCCAGTCGCCGTCACCGACCGCGGCGAGGCGCATCGTCCGGCGCTCCGCGATCGCGAACGCGCGCTCGATCGTCCACTCGGCCGCGTCGTCGAAGCGCGGCGACACGACGACGACGTCGTCGCGCTGGCCGGCCCGGACGCGCGTCGCCTGCGCGCGCAGGTCGAGCTCCGCCATCACCTCGTCGAGCGCAGGCTCGTCCGCGCCGGCGACGAGCACCGCATCCGCCCCGAGCAGCGCCGCCCGCGTCGCGGGCGGAACGAGCTGCCCGGCGCGGGCCAGCGCCACGCCGCCGAACGTCGCGTGCGTCTCGCGCACGTCCAGGTTGTGCATGCGGGCCACGCGGTCGAGCGCGAACACCGCTTCCGCCATCAGCTCCGGGGCCGTTCCGGCTCCGGTCAGACATGCGACTGTCGCCGTACGGCTCATGCTGCTACCTCCTCGAAGATGTCTTCCAACGCGACGACGCCGCCGGCGTCGGCGCGTTCCTTGAAGCGGCTGAACGCCGCGTTGAGCTCGTCGCCCGCGAGGTCGATGCCGTGGGCCGCGCACGCGCGGGCGAACGCGTGGCGGCCCGAGTGCTTGCCGAGCGGCAGCGTCGTGCGCGCGCCGACGGAGGCGGGGTCCATGATCTGGTACGTCCGCTCGTCCTTGAGCATCCCGTCCTGGTGGATTCCGGCCTCGTGCGCGAACGCGTTTGCGCCGACGACTGCCTTGTTGCGCTGGACCTCGTAGCCGGTCAACTCGGACACGAGCCGCGACGCACGCGTCAGTTCGGTCGTGTCGATGCCGATCTCGACGCCGAACTGTGCGCAGTAGAGCGTCAGCGCCATGACGACCTCCTCGAGCGCGGCGTTGCCCGCGCGCTCGCCGATGCCGTTGACCGTGCACTCGACCTGGCCGGCTCCGGCCTGCACGCCCGCGAGCGTGTTCGCGACCGCGAGCCCGAGGTCGTTGTGGCAGTGCACCGAGAGCGTCACCTTCGGCAGCCGCCGCCGCAGGCCGGCGACGAGCTTCGCGTAATCGGCCGGCAACGTGCAGCCGACGGTATCGGGGAGGTTGACGGTCGTCGCGCCGGCGCGGATCGCGGCGCGGCAGACCTTTGCGACGAACCCGGGGTCGCTGCGCGTCGCGTCCTCGCAGCAGAACTCGACCTCGTCGACGAGCGTCGCGGCGTGTGCGACGGTGTCGCGCGCGCGCTCGATCACCTCCTCCGGAGTCAGCCCGAGCTTCTTCTCCATGTGAAGGGTGCTCGTCGCGATCACGACGTGCAGGCGAGAGCGACGAGCCGCGCCGAGCGCTTCGGCTGCGGCCTCGACGTCCTCGCGGCGCGCCCGCGCGAACGCGGCGACGGTCGCGCGCGTCAGCGCGGCCGCGACCGCACGAACGCCCTCGAAGTCACCGGGCGACGCAGCGGGGAAGCCGGCCTCGACGACGTCGACGCCCAGACGCTCGAGCTGTGCGGCGATCTCCGCCTTCTCGTGCGGCTGCAGCGCGATGCCCGGCGATTGCTCGCCGTCGCGCAACGTGGTGTCGAAAACCTGGATCCTGCGTCGAGACACGAACACTTCCTTCCGAGCTCAGAGGTGCGAACGGAGATGCACCTCTCCTGTGGTGAGAGTCGGCGTATGCGCCAGGCCGATCGGCGCGTGTTCGTGTATCTCCCCCTAGTGGGGGAGAATGACGACGATGACGAAAAGAATGAGCGCGCAGGCGCCCGCGAGCCGCGTGAGCGGTTCGGCAGGGACGCGTGAGATCGCGCGAGTCGTCATCAGGCACTCACCTTAACGGTCCGGGCCGGTCCGTCAAGTCGGAATAAACGGACAAACGGGTTGACGGCCGCCCGACGAGCGTTCAGTCTGGATTGCTCCATGGTCCGCGCGACGCGCTTTGCCAAGCCGATTTCGATTTTCGCGTTCGTCGCGCGTTTTCACGTGAGCTAGTCGGACCTCCCGCCCGACACCGACTAGCAAAGGCCCGGGCAGCACAGGAGCCACCGTCCGGCGACGGTGCGATAACCGAGCCTTGAGAGCGCGCGAGGGCCTCTACGACCCGGCCAACGAGCACGACGCGTGCGGCGTCGCATTCGTCGCGCGGCTCGACGGCTCGCGCCGGCACGAGACGATCCGGCGGGCCCTCACCGCCCTCGCGAACCTCGAGCACCGCGGTGCATCGGGAGCCGATGCGCAGACGGGCGACGGGGCCGGAATCCTCCTGCAAATCCCGCACAAGCTGTTCGGAGAGGAACCGGGCCGGTACGGGGTCGGCTCCTTCTTCCTGCCCCGGGACGCCGGCCGCCGCGCCGAGCTCGAGGGGCTCGTCGAGCGGGTCGTCGCCGAGGAGGGACAGCGGTTCCTCCGCTGGCGCGACGTCCCGGTCGACTGGAGCAAGACCGGCACCGCCTCCGCCGCGGTCGCCCCGGTCATCCGCCAGGCGCTGATCGGCGCCGCGGACGAGCTCGGCGAGGACGCCTTCGAGCGGAAGCTCTACGTCATCCGCCGGGTCGCCGAGCTGGCGGCCGGGCCGGACCTCGTCGTCCCGTCGCTCTCGGCGCGGACGCTCGTCTACAAGGGGATGCTGACCGCCCCGCAGCTCGAGCGCTTCTACCTCGACCTGGCGGACGAGCGCGTCGAGAGCGCGCTCGCCCTCGTCCACTCCCGCTACTCGACGAACACCTTCCCGAGCTGGGAGCTCGCCCACCCGTACCGGTACATCGCGCACAACGGCGAGATCAACACCCTCCGCGGCAACGTCAACTGGATGCGGGCGCGCGAGTCGCAGCTCGCCTCGGAGCTCTTCGGCGACGACCTCCGGAAGATCCTTCCCGTCATCCGCCCGGGCGGCTCCGACACGGCGACCTTCGACAACGTCCTCGAGCTGCTCGTGCTCGCGGGCCGCTCGCTGCCGCACGCGCTGATGATGATGATCCCGGAGTCCTACGAGCACCGCGACGACATGTCGCCGGAGCTGCGCGGGTTCTACGCGTACCACCAGTGCCTGATGGAGGCGTGGGACGGCCCGGCGGCGATCGCGTTCACCGACGGCCGTGTGATCGGCGCGACGCTCGACCGCAACGGCCTCCGGCCCGGCCGCTGGTACGAGACGAGCGACGGCTGGGTCGTGCTCGCGTCGGAGGCCGGCGTGCTGCCGGACCCGCCGGCGAACGTCGCGCGCAAGGGACGCCTGCAGCCGGGGCGGCTCTTCCTCGTCGACCTCGCACAGGGCCGGATCGTCCCGGATGAGGAGACGAAGCGCGCCGTTGCGACCGGCCGCCCCTACACGCGGTGGGTGGAGGACGAGCAGCTCCGGCTCGCCGACCTGCCGGAGGCGCCGGACGTCGACCACGAGTCCGAGCCGCTGCGCGCCCGGCAGCTGCTGTTCGGCTACGCGCAGGAGGACATGAAGGCGATCCTCGCGCCGCTCGCGCGCAACGCCGAGGAGCCCGTCGGCTCGATGGGCAACGACACACCGCTCGCCGTCCTCACCGGCCGGAAGCCGCTGCTGTACAGCTACTTCAAGCAGCTGTTCGCACAGGTGACGAATCCGCCGATCGACTCGATCCGCGAGGCAATCGTCATGAGCGTCACGGCGAGCGTCGGCTCCGAGCACAACCTGCTCGACGAGACGCCTGCCCATGCGCGGCAGCTCGTGATCGACAACCCGATCCTGCTCGACCACGAGCTCGAGCAGCTCCGCGCAGTCGACCATCCCGCGTTCGCCTCGTGGACGATCGACACGACGTTCCGCGCGACCGACGGCGCGGACGGGCTCGAGCGCGCGCTGCGCCGGATCTGCGGCGAGGCGGACGCGGCGCTCGCCGCGGGCGCGAACATCCTCATCCTTTCCGACCGCAGCGCCGGTCCAGAGCGCGTACCTCTCCCCTCGCTGCTTGCGACCGGCGCTGTCCATCACCACCTCGTCCGCGCGGGGACGCGGCTGCAGTGCGGGATCGTCGTCGAGTCCGGCGAGCCGCGAAGCGTGCACAGCATCGCCGTGCTCGTCGGCTACGGCGCCGCCGCCGTGAACCCGTACCTGATGCTCGAGACGCTCGCCGAGCTCGTTGAGCTCGGCTGGCTCGACCTGTCGGCGCACGACGCGCAGAAGCGGGCGGTCAAGGGCATCGCGAAGGGCCTGCTCAAGACGATGTCGAAGATGGGCATCTCGACGATCCCGTCCTACTGCGGCGCGCAGATCTTCGAGGCCGTCGGCCTCGCGCCGGAGCTCGTCGAGACGTACTTCACCGGCACGGCGTCGCGCATCGGCGGGATCGGCCTCCGCGACCTCGCGGAGGAGTCGCTCGCGCGTCACGCGCGCGCGTACCCCGAGACACCGGACGCCCTCCTGCCCGTGATCGGGCTCTATGCCTGGCGCCGCGACGGCGAGCATCACCACTGGAACCCGGACACGATCTCGAAGCTCCAGCACGCCGTGCGCTCGGGCTCGAGCGAGACGTACGAGCAGTACAGCGCTGCCGCGAACGCCGAGAGCGCGCGCCGCGGCACGCTGCGTGGGCTGCTGCGCTTCCGGAAGACGACGCCGCTCCCGCTCGAGGAGGTCGAGGCGGCGTCGGAGATCGTCAAGCGGTTCTCGACCGGCGCGATGTCGCTCGGGTCGATCTCGCGCGAGGCCCACGAGACGCTGGCCCAAGCGATGAACCGGATCGGCGGCCGCTCGAACACCGGCGAGGGCGGCGAGGATCCCGTTCGCTTCGGCGACGACCGGCGCTCGAAGATCAAGCAGGTCGCGTCCGGGCGCTTCGGCGTCAACGCGCACTATCTCGCGAACGCCGACGAGCTCCAGATCAAGATGGCGCAGGGCGCGAAGCCCGGGGAGGGCGGGCAGCTGCCCGGCCACAAGGTCGACGGCTACATCGCGAGCGTGCGGATGACGACGCCCGGCGTCGGCCTGATCTCGCCGCCGCCGCACCACGACATCTACTCGATCGAGGATCTCAAGCAGCTGATCTACGACCTGCGCTGCGCGAACCCGTATGCGCGCGTCTCGGTGAAGCTCGTCGCCGAGGTCGGCGTCGGCACCGTCGCGGCCGGCGTCGCGAAGGCGGGCGCCGACCACGTCCTCGTCTCCGGCCACGACGGCGGCACGGGCGCGGCACCGCTGTCGTCGATCCTGCACGCGGGCATCCCGTGGGAGATCGGCCTCGCCGAGACGCAGCAGACGCTGCGGCTGAACGGGCTCCGCTCGCGGATCTGGGTCCAGACCGACGGCCAGCTGAAGACCGGCCGCGACGTCGTGATGGCGGCGCTGCTCGGCGCCGACGAGATGGGGTTCGCGACGGCGCCGCTGATCGCGAGCGGCTGCGTGATGATGCGCGCCTGCCATCTGAACACGTGCCCGGTCGGGATCGCGACGCAGGATCCGGAGCTGCGCGCGAAGTTCGCAGGCAAGCCGGAACACGTCGTCAACTTCTTCTTCTTCGTCGCCGAGGAGGCGAGGCGGATCATGGCGCAGCTCGGGATCGCACGCTTCGACGACCTCGTCGGCCGCGTCGACCTGCTCGAGGTCGACGACGCCGTCGCGCACTGGCGCTCGCGCGGCGTCGACCTCTCTGCGGTGCTGCACGTCCCGGAGGTCGAGTCGCCGCTGCGGCGCACCGAAGGGCACGCGCCCGTGCTGTTCGACGCGCTCGACTGGGAGCTCATCGAGGCCGCGGAGTTCGGCGGCGGCGTCTTCGAGATCCGGAACCGCAACCGCACCGTCGGCGGGCTGCTCTCGTCGTGGGTGACGCGGCGCTGGGGCGCCGGCGGCGCACCCGAGCGTCTGCGCTACGTGCTCCACGGGTCGGCAGGGCAGTCGTTCGGCGCGTGGCTCGCGCCGAACATCGAGTTGACGCTCGTCGGCGACGCGAACGACTACGTCGGCAAGGGACTGTCGGGCGGCACGCTCGCGCTGCGTCCACCGGAAGACGCCGGCTTCGTCGCCGAGCGCAACGTGATCGCGGGCAACACGATCCTCTACGGCGCGACTGCCGGAAAGGCGTTCTTCCGCGGCCTCGTCGGCGAGCGGTTCGCTGTCCGCAACTCCGGCGCGACCGCCGTCGTCGAGGGCGTCGGCGACCACGGCTGCGAGTACATGACGGGCGGGATCGTCGTCGTGCTCGGCCCGACAGGGCGCAACTTCGCGGCGGGCATGAGCGGCGGCATCGCCTACGTGCTCGACCTCGACGAGCGCCTCTGCAACCGCGAGCTCGTGGCGCTCGAGGAGCTCGACGACGACGACGTCGAGCTCGTGCGCGGGCTCGTCGAGGAGCACCGCAACCGCACCGGCTCGACCGTCGACGTGGACGTCTCACGCTTCACGAAGGTCATGCCGCACGACTACAAGGCGGCGCTGCAGACGGCGTCGGCCGGCGGGCACGGCCTCTTCATCACGGAGACGGAAGAGGTGGCGGCCTGATGGGCGAGATCGGCGGCTTCAAGAAGTACGCGCGCGCGGAGACGCCGGAGCGCGCGCCGCTCGAGCGCGTCGCAGACCACCGCGAGTTCGTGCGCGCGCTGCCGCTCGTCGAGCTGCGGCAGCAGGGCGCGCGCTGCATGGAGTGCGGCGTCCCGTTCTGTCACAGCGGCTGTCCGCTCGGAAACCTGATCCCTGACTGGAATGACCTCGTATACCGCGACCGCTGGCGCGACGCGATCGACCAGCTGCACCGCACGAACAACTTCCCGGAGTTCACCGGCCGCCTGTGCCCGGCGCCGTGCGAGGCCGCGTGCGTCCTCGAGATCGAGGAGGGCAAGGCGGTGACGATCAAGCAGATCGAGCTGTCGATCGTCTCGCGCGCCTGGGACGAGGGTTGGATCGTGCCGCAACCGCCGTCGGCGCGCACGGGTCGTAGCGTCGCCGTCGTCGGCTCGGGGCCGTCCGGCCTCGCCGCCGCGCAGCAGCTGAACCGGCGCGGGCACTCGGTGACGCTGTTCGAGCGTGACGAGGCGGCGGGCGGCCTGCTCCGCTTCGGCGTCCCCGACTTCAAGATCGAGAAGCACGTCGTCGAGCGGCGCGTCCGGCAGCTCGTCGAGGAGGGTGTGGAGCTCAGGCTCGGCGTCGACGTCGACGCGGGCGACCTCGAGGGATTCGACGCGGTCGTGCTGTGCATCGGCGCCCGTGTCCCGCGCGACCTGCCGGTGCCCGGCCGCGAGCTGGACGGCGTGCACTTCGCGATGGAGTACCTGTACGGCCGCAACCGCGCGGTCGCAAGCGACCGGCCGGCGCGGATCACGGCGACGGGCAAGCACGTGATCGTGATCGGCGGCGGCGACACCGGCGCCGACTGCGTCGCCAGCGCGCATCGCGAGCACGCGGCGAGCGTCACGCAGCTCGAGCTGCTCGGCGAGCCGCCGGCGCACCGCCCGGACGACCTGACGCCGTGGCCGCTGTGGCCCGCGAAGCTCCGCACGTCGTACGCGCTGAAGGAGGGCGGCGAGCGGTCGTTCGCGATCTCGACCACGGGCCTCGGCGGCAACGGCCGCGTCGAGCGCGTCCACTGGGTGGAGAACAGCGGCGTGCCGCCGTTCGACACGATCGCCGGGACCGAAGAGTCGCATCCTGCCGATCTCGTCCTGCTCGCGATGGGCTTCACGGGCGCCGAGCCGCAGCTCTTCGAGGAGCTCGGCGCCGAAGCGACGCGCGACGGCTACGCGACGTCCCGGCCGGGTGTCTTCGCCGCCGGCGACTGCCGGCGCGGCCAGTCGCTCATCGTGTGGGCGATCGAGGAAGGCCGCAAGTGCGCGGAAGCGGTCGACGCATACCTCTGCAGCCCGGTTGCAACCCGGTTGCAGCAGTTCGCTTCCTGAGATCATCTCGGTGTGAAGGCTGTGCCGCTCGCGCTCGCCGCGCTCGGCATCGGCGCCGCAACCGTGCTGACCGGCGGCGCCTTCTGGCCGTTCGCGCTCGCGTGGATCGCCGCCGTCTGCGTCGTCGCCCTGCTCGTCCGCGTCGTGCGGCATCCGATGGCGATCGCGGTGCCGGCCGCCGTCGCGTGCGTGCTCTTCACGTTCGAGGGCGGGCTGTTTCTCCTGCCCGCGGCGATCGCGCTCTCGCTACTGCGGGCCCGGTAGCGCGCCGATCTGGCCGAGGACGCGTGCGACGTCCATGACCGCCGTGTACTCGACGATCTTCCCGTCGCGGATGCGGTGGACGACGATGCCGTCCATCTCGATCTCCTTGTTGGTCGCCGGGATGCCCATCAGCTCGCCGGCGTGAACGCCGCGGCCCGTGATGAAGCTGACGACGAGATCGCCCTCGGCGACCTGGAACGGGATCTCGTGCGTTCCCGGTGTCGCGACGCGGAAGATCTCCGCGGCGTGTTTCAGCCCCTCGCGGTCGAGGCTGACGCCGGGAAGGGGCGGGTTGTGCGCGACGAAGTCCTCGGCGACGAACTCGTCGATGACGGTCCAGTCGCTGCTGTCGTTGTCGTCGATCGCCTGGATGTAGCGGCGGATCAGCGCCTTGTTCTCTTCGGTGGACATGCCGCCGCTCTACCCGGATCAGCACCATCGTGAACCGATTCTGGAACGAGCTGGCTCCCTTCCGCGCCCGCGAGGCGGAAAGCGGAGCGGGCCGAAGCGGCGACTGATCCGGGAGCGCGGAGTGACCGCTCCGCGCTCCCGAACCGTTCGCTAGGCCGCGCGCGTCAGCCGCAGCGCGAGCGGCAGCCCGCAGCGCACGCAGTACGTCGCAGCGGCGCCCTTGCGCGTCGCACGCTCGACCGGGAGCGGCTTCGCGCACGCGCACGTCGTCGTCGTCATGCAGTCACCTCCTTCGACACTGCGACCGGAACCGGCTTCGGCGCATGCGCGTGGGCGTGGCCGAGGCCGAGGTGGCCGTGCGACTCCGTCCCGTAGCCGCCGGGGACCGGGATGTAGAACTCGGGGTAGCCCCACATGCCGTGCTCGTGCACGTCGAGGCCCTGCGTCTCGACCTCCGGCTCGACGCGGATGCCCCAGACCTTGTTCAGCGTCCACAGGACGCCGTACGAGCTGGCGAACACGAACGCGCCGACCGCGACGATGCCGAGGGACTGCACGCCGAGCTGGTGGAAGCCGCCGCCGTAGACGAGGCCCTTGTGCCCCGTGGCGAGGTTGTGCGCGAGGACGGGCACCGCGAACAGCCCGCAGGCGAGCGTGCCCCACACGCCCGACATGCCGTGCACCGCGACTGCACCGATCGGGTCGTCGATGCCGATCCGCTCGACGAAGATGACGCCGAAGACGGCGATCACGCCGGAGCCTGCACCGATGACGACGGCAGCCCACGGCGCGACGAACCCGGATGCGGCGGTGATCGCCACGAGCGCGCCGAGTGCGCCGTTCAACATCATCGAGATGTCGGGCTTGCCGAGCTTCATCCACGCGATCAGCATCCCGGCGACGGCGCCGGTCGCCGCCGCGACGTTCGTCGTCAGCGCGACGTAGGCGAAGAAGCCGAAGCCGCCGAGGTCGACGCTGAGCGTCGAGCCCGGGTTGAAGCCGAACCAGCCGAACCAGAGGATGATCGTGCCGAGGACGGCGAACGGGATGTTGTGACCCGGAATCGGGTTCGCGCGCCCGTCGTGGCCGAACTTGCCGATGCGGGGGCCGAGGATGAGCGCTCCGGCAAGACCCGCGAGCGCGCCCTGGTAGTGCACGACCGTCGAGCCCGCGAAGTCCTGCATGCCCTTGGCGAACAGCCAGCCGTGCGGGCTCCAGATCCAGTGCGAGACGATCGAGTACGTGAGGGTGAAGTACGCCCCGAAGACGAAATAGACCCAGAGCTTCGCGCGCTCGGCCATCGCGCCCCACACGATCGCGAGCGAGACGCCGGCGAAGACGACCTCGAACAGGTAGCCCGCTGCGCCGGGGACCTCGCTGAACCAGTCGAACGGCTTCTGCCCGACGGAGATGAGCTCGTTCACCGACGGGAAGAAGCCGGCGTTCCCGGCGAACCAGCCGCCGTCGCCGAACGCGATGCCGAAGCCGACCGCCCAGTAGATGACGGAGCAGAGTCCGAAGATGAGGACGTTCTTGCCGGCGATGTGGCCGGCGTTCTTCATCCGCGTCAGGCCCGCTTCGAGGAATGCGAAGCCCGCCTGCATGAACATGACGAGCACCGCGGTCACGACGACCCAGATCGTGGAGGCCGCGATGAGGAGGTCGTGCTTGGTCATCCGACTTCCACCTCCTCGAGCCGCCGCCCCGTGCGGTTGTGCGTGACGTTCGCGACGGACGTCGTCCAGACGAGCCCGTCGCCGGACTCGCTGCCGCTGCGGGCCGCCTCCGTGATCGCGCCCGCCACGGCATCCGCCTTCGCGTCGTCGACGACGAAGATCAAGAGCGCCTTCGGCAGGAAGCGCGACTCGAAGACGCGTCCCCGGTACTCGTGCGTGACACCGCGCTGCCTGCCGTGACCGACTGCCTCGACCACCGTGACTCCGACGTGGCCCGTCTCCTCCTCCACGGCGTCGATCACGGTCTCGATCCGCTCGCGGATCACCACCGCCTCCACCTTCGTCATCATCCGATCGCCTCCGATCTCCGTTCGAGCAACAGCACGTCGCGCCACGCTCCGTCGGACTCGCCGAGGCGCTCGCGCACGCCGACGAGCCGGAAGCCGCACCCGAGGTGCAGCCGGAGGCTCGGCTTGTTCTCCGGGAAGATCCCGGCCTGCAGCGTCCAGATCCCCGCGTTCTCCGAGCGCTGGACGATCTCCTCGAGCAGTGCACGGCCGACGCCGCGGCCCTGCGCCCAGCCCGCGACGTACACGCTCTCCTCTGCGACACCCCGGTAGCAGTGCCGCTCGGAGGTCGGCGACAGCGCGCACCAGCCGGCAATGCAGCCGTCCAGTTCGGCGACGACGCGGATCTCTGTGTGGGCCGCATCCCACGCCTCCCACGACGGGGGCTCCGTCTCGAACGACGCGACGCCGGTCGAGATCCCCTCGGCGTAGATCGCGGCGACCTCCTCCCAGTCCAGTGGGAGGAGGTCACGCACGCGGGTCGAGCTAGTTGTCGTAGTAGAGGCTGAACTCATAGGGGTGCGGGCGGAGCCGAACGGGGTCGACCTCGTTCTCGCGCTTCCACGCGATCCACGTCTCGATCAGGCCGGTGCTGAAGACGTCGCCCTTGAGCAGGAACTCGTGGTCGGCCGCGAGCGCGTCGAGCGCCTTGTCGAGCGAGCCGGGCACCTGCGCGACGCCGCGGTCGTCGTGGAAGAGGTCGAAGTCGCTTGGGTCGCCCGGGTCGAGACCGCGCTCGATCCCGTCGAGGCCGGCCATCAGCATCGCCGAGAACGCGAGGTACGGGTTCGCGGTCGGGTCCGGGCAGCGGAACTCGATGCGCTTCGCCTTCGGCGACTCGCTGTACGTCGGGATGCGGATGCACGCGCTGCGGTTCCGCGACGAGTAGGCGAGGTTGACGGGCGCCTCGTACCCCGGCACGAGCCGGCGGTACGAGTTCGTCGTCGGGGCGCAGAACGCGAGCAGCGCCGGCGCGTGTGCGAGCAGCCCGGCGACATACGAGCGCGCGAGCTGCGACAGCCCGGCGGGGCCGGACTTGTCGGCGAA
>DATCJJ010000043.1:0-19248 GCA_036562845.1 Gaiellaceae bacterium
TGAGCGCGAGCGTGCGGGGGATCGGCGTCGCCGTCATGTGCAGCGTGTGCGGCTCGCGGCCTTGCGTGAGCGCCTTCCGCTGCTCGACGCCGAAGCGATGCTGCTCGTCGACGACGGCGACCGCGAGGTCGCGCAGCTCGACGCCCTCCTGAATGAGTGCATGTGTGCCGACGACGACGTCGGCGTTCACGGCGAGCTCGCGCTCGCGCTTGCGCGAGTTGCTCGTCAACAGCGCACACGTCACGCCCAGCTCGAAGCAGAGCGGCTCGATCGTCAGGAAGTGCTGCTCCGCGAGCGTCTCCGTCGGCGCCATAAACGCGCCCTGGCGGCGGTTCTCGACCGCGCGCAGCAAGGCATAGAGCGCGACGACGGTCTTGCCGGAGCCGACGTCGCCCTGGAGGAGCCGCTGCATCGGCACGGTGCGCTGGAGGTCGCCGTCGAGCTCGCGGATCGCCTGCTCCTGATACGGGGTCAGCGCGAAGGGCAGTGCCTTGCGGTACCGGTCGATCAGCTCACCGGGATCGCCGAGCGACGGCGCGAGCGTCTGCTCGCGCGCTGCTGCGCGGCGGGCGATCCCGATCTGCAGGACCAGCAGCTCCTCGAATGCGAGCCGCTCGCGCGCACGCGCAGCCTCGTCCTCCGATCGCGGCTCGTGCAGCGCAGCGAGCGCGTCGCGCTTGAGCGGCATGTCCTCGCGCTCGCGCAGCTCGGCCGGGAGCGGGTCGAAGTAGTCGGCGACGTGCGGCAGCGCGTCGGTGACGACGCGCCGCACCGTCTTCGGAGCAATCTCCTCGGCAGCGGGGTACACGGGAGCGAAGTCGGCCGTCGCATGCGCGGCGTCGCCGAGGTCATACGACTTGACGTCGAACCCGTAGCGCCCCTGCTTGCCGCGCAGCCGCACCTGCAGGCCGGGCTTCAACTGGTCGGCGAGCCACGGCTGGTTGAACCACGCGGCGCTGATCGTCGCCGTGCCGTCGCCGATCCGCGCGGTGATCATCGTACGGCGGCCGCGCAGCGGCCGCTTCGTCACGTTGAGCACCTCGCCGACGATCACGACCTCGTCGGTCCCGCGGGCAAGGGCTGCGATCGGAACCTCGTCGGCTGCGGACTCGTAGCGTCGCGGTGCGTGCTCGAGCACGTCGCGAACCGTCTCGAGCCCGAGTTTCGCGAGCTTCTTCTTCAGCGTCACGCCGACGCCCGGCAGCGCGTCGAGCTCGCGCTCGAGGCGCTGCGGCCTCGGTGCGCGCGGCGTTGCCGGCCACGTGGACGGTTGGTCCAGCCCTGCGAAGACCGTCTGTCGACGGATCGGTGTCATCGTGGTCGGCCCCAGCGCGCCGCGCACGCTATTGAGCGGACCGGACGGACCTTCAGCCACCTCCGGGGCGAACGACGCCGCTCTCGTAGGCGAACACCACCGCCTGCACTCGGTCGCGCAGGTCGAGCTTGGCGAGCAGGCTCGCGACGTGCGACTTCACGGTCGACGACTCGACGACGAGCTCACCCGCGATCTCCGCGTTCGTCAGCCCCCGCGCGAGCAGCCGCAGTACGTCGGCCTCCCGCGCCGTCAGCTCCCGCAGCGCATCGGCGTCCGCGCGCGGCTGCGCGAACTGCTCGATCAGGCGCCGCGTGCTCGCCGGAGCGAGCAGTGCCTCACCCTCGTGCACGGTGTGAACCGCGGCGACGAGTTGCTGCGGCGGCGCGGTCTTCAGCAGGAAGCCGGAGGCCCCCGCGCGGAACGCATCGACGACGTACTCGTCGAGGTCGAACGTCGTCAGCATCAGGACGCGCGTTCCGTTGCCGCCCGCGACGATCCGGCGGGTCGCCTCGATGCCGTCGAGCTCGGGCATGCGCACGTCCATCAGCACGACGTCCGGCCCGAGCTCCGCAGCCGCAGCGACCGCCTCCTCCCCGTTGACGGCTTCGCCGACGACCTCGAGATCGGGCTCGCCGTTGACGATCAGCCGGAAGCCGGCCCGGACGAGCGCCTGGTCGTCGGCGAGCAGAACCCGGATCACGGCACCGCCGGCAGCGTCGCGCGGACCAGGAAGCCGCCCTCGTCGCGCCGCCGCGCCTCGATCTGGCCGCCCCAGACCGCGACGCGCTCGCGCATCCCGATCAGCCCGTTGCCGGTCCCGTCGCCGAGACCCGAGCCGTCCCCGTCGTCGACGACTTCGACCTCGACGTTGTCCGTCGTGTACCGAACCGTGACGACGGCGCGTGCATCGCCGGCGTGCTTGAGCGCATTCGTCAGCGCCTCCTGCACGATGCGGAACGCCGACAGGTCGACGCCGGACGGAAGCGTGATCGGGTCGCCCTCGATCCGGAGATCGACCGGAAGCCCGGCCTCGCGCACGTTCGCGACGAGCCGCTCGACGTCGCGCAACGACGGTTGCGGAGCAAGGGATGCCGCGTCGTCGCCGCGGACCACACCGAGCATGCGTCGCATCTCGTCGACCGTTTCCCGTCCCGTGCTCTCGATCGCCTCGAGCGCCGCGCGAACGTCCGGCTCGTCGCTGCGCAGCACGCGGGCCGCGGCCGCTGCCTGCACGACGATCATCGACACGTTGTGCGCAATCACGTCGTGGAGCTCGCGCGCGATGCGTCCGCGCTCGACTGCGACTGCGGCCTCGGCCTGGAGCTCGCGCTGCACCTCGAGCTCGCGGGTCAGCACCTCGAGCGCACGTGCCCGCTCACGCCAGCTGCGGATGACCCGACCGACGAGCCAGAAGCCGAACGTCCAGACGACGAATGAGAACGCATTGCCCGACGACGCCACGGCGACGATTGCCGAGGGGACGACTGCGGATGCGAGCCCGAGCCGCAACCGCCGCTCGTGCGCGCCCACGCTGTACGAGGCGACGACGAGCGCGACGAACACCTGCAGCGGGCCTTGCCGAGAGCCGGCATAGGCGATCGCGATCGCAGTGCCGGCGAACGCCGCCGCGAGCACGGGGAGCGGCACCCGGACCCGGAGCGCCAGCGGCAGGGAGCAGAGCAGGGCCGCGACGACGTCGACGGCCGTCGGGCCGTACCACCCGGATCCGTGCCGGACTGCGAGCTCGACGAGACCGAGGACCGCGACCGCGACGGCCAGAGCGGGGTCGGCGGAGCGGCGGGCCCAGGTGCTCGTCAGGAGGGACTGCATGTGCCGACGGTACCGCGACATCCCGCTCGGGCGCATCCGCCGCGCGGCGGAATCGACGTTCGCCCGCGAGGCGGATCGAACTTCGGCGGAGCGGCCGATGTGCGGCGCGCCGGCCGCCCCTAGCGTCGGCTGCATCACTACGAACTCGGAGGTACACGTGTCACATCGCCTGCTCGTCGCCGCCGCACTGCTCGGAGCCGCGCTCCTCGCGGTCACGCACGTCGGCCGCGCCTCGTCGGCCGCACAGACGACCTACACGGTTCGTTTCGACAAGAAGACGCTCGTCCACGCGCTCGACGCGAAGCCGAAGGGTGTCTCCGCCGGCGACATCACCGTCTTCTCGGCCGACGTTCTCGCCGGCACGCGGCCGGCGGGCCGGCTCGAGGGAACCACCGTCGCGATCGACAACCGCTACCAGGGCGTGAGCTTTTCGTTCGTCGTCTACCTGCCCGGCGGCATGCTCACCCTCGCCGGCGGCGGTCTGAACGGCCATGTGCCAAGCCTGCCGGCGCACCTGCCGGACGACCTCGCGGTCACCGGCGGAACCGGCGAGTACGCAGGCGCCCGCGGCGTCGCGACCCTGAAGAACCTCGGGCCGACGACGCAGCGCCTGACGCTCAGCCTTCGTCCGTGAACCAGAAGAAGCCGACCGTGCCGGGGCCCGCATGGGCCCCGATCACGGCGCCGAGGCTCGTCTCCTGCTCGATCGACGCCTGCGGGCGACGGTCGCGCACCATCTTCTCGAGCTCGCGCAGCCGGTCCGGCGCGTCGGCGTGCGCGATCCCCACGCGCAGCGTCGGGGAGTCCTCCGTCTGCGAGTCGAGCGCCTCCACGAACTCCTGGAACGCCTTGCGGTTGCCGCGCACCCGCTTCAGGGGCACGACCTCGCCGTCGGTGATCGTCAGGATCGGCTTGACGTTCATCAGCTGCCCGGCAAACGCGCGCGCCTTGCCGATGCGCCCGCCGCGCGCGAGGAACTCGAGCGTGTCGACTGTGAAGAGGAGGCCGTGGGTCGCGAGGTAGTGCTCGACGAGTGCGTCGATTTCCTCGTCGGTCGTGCCGCGCTCGAGCCGGCGCTGGATCGCGAGCGCGAGCATCGAGATCGCGACGGACGCGGACTCGGAGTCGATCACGCGCACGCGGTCGTTGCCCGACGCCGCGGACGTCGCACTCTGGAATGTCCCTGAGAGGTTCGACGCGAGGTGCACGGAGAGGATCCGGTCGTAGGCGCCGAGCGCGTCGTAACACGCCGCGAAGTCGCCCGGTGTCGGCTGCGACGTCGTCGGCAGGTCGCTCGACGTCCGCAGCCGCTCGTAGAACTGGGTCGCGGTCAGCTCGACGCCGTCCTTGTAGCTCTCCGTGCCGAAGTTCACGTACAGCGGCACGACGCGCCAGTTCGGGAAGTGCTGCTCTGCGTCGGGGAAGTCGGCGGTCGAGTCGAGGACGATCGCGGTGTTCTGCGCCGTCAGGTTCACGCGGCGGCGGCTTGCTTGATCGTCTCGATGATCGTCTCGAGCTCCTGGTCCTTCGTGAGGCACGCCGTCGCCCCGGCTGCGTAGAGCGCCTCGATCTCGCGCGTGTTCGCCGACGCCGTCAGGACGACGACGCCGAGGTCCGGGTGCGCGGCCTTGATCGCCATCGTCGCCTGCACGCCGTCCATGCCCGGGAGGCGGTAGTCCATCAGCACGACGTCGGGCCGGTGCTGCTCCGCCGCGGGCAACGCATCGTGGCCGTCGGCGACGGCGGCGACAACCTCGACATCCGCGCGCATCCCGAGCAGCAGCTGCAGGGCGTCACGGAACACTTGGTTGTCCTCGACGAGGAGGATCCTGACCGGGCGCGGCACTGCGGGGACTCTATTCGGCGGAGAGAAGCAAGGCGTAGTGCGGCTGTCCGCCCTGCTGGAGGTCGATCTCGACGTCCGGATGCGCGGCCTCGACGCGCTGCAGAAGTTCGTCGAGCGGCGGTGCGTTCTCGCCGACGAGCAGCGTCAGCAGCCCGCGCTCGCCGGCGAGCAGCCGGTCCGCGACGGCGAATGCGACGTCGTCGAAGTCACGGTCCGAGACGACCGGCGTGTCCTCGGCGAGACCGAGCCACGAGCCTTCGCGGATCGCGACGCCGTCGAGCTCGACGTCTCGCGACGCGATCGTCACCTCGCCCGTCGCGACTGCTGCGATCGCGTCGCGCATCTCGGCGGCGTTCTCCACCGCGCTGCGCGAGCCGTCGAAGGCGAGGAGCGCGGCGAGCCCGGCCGGAATCGACGTCGTCGCGACGACCTCGACGGGACGGTCGACGTTCGCCGCCGCGTGCTCGGCCGCGAGGACCACGTTCGAGTTGTTCGGGAGGATGATCGCCTCCGTCGCGGCGAGCGACCGCACGGCCTGCACGAGATCTGCCGTGGACGGGTTCATCGTCTGTCCGCCTTCGACGATCCGGATCGGCCCAACCGGCTCCGCGAGCGACTCGAACAACTTGCGGTTGCCGCCGCCTGCGACGACCGCGACGATGCCGCACATCGTGACGACGGCGAGCAGCCGTTCTTCTCGCTCCTGGGTCTGCTCGTGCATGTTCGCGATCTCGACGCGGCTGATCGTGCCGACGCCCGTGCCGAGCGAGAGCGCGGCGCCGGGATCGTCCGTGTGCACGTGCACCTTGAGCGCGCTCGTGTCCCCGACGACGAGGAGCGAGTCGCCGAGCTGCTCGAGCTCCGTCTCGAGCGCGTCGGGGTCGAGCTGCTTCCCCTCGATCAAAAATGTCGTGCAGTACCGGTACTTCGAGAGCTCCTGATGCAGCGCCTCGAGCCGGATCCCCTCCGTCGGCGGCGGCGGTTCCGGCAGCGGCTCGCCGCGAACCGCGGCCGCGATGCCGCGCACGAGCTCGAGCAGCCCTGCGCCGCCGGCGTCGACGACGCCTGCGTCCTTCAGGACCTGCAGCTGCTCGGGCGTCCGCGCAACCGCCTCCTCCCCGCGCCGGACGAGCCGCCCCAGGAGCTCCGCCACCGGCGGCGCGCCGTTCGCGGCCTGCGCCTCCGCCTCCTCGGCGAGCTCGCGAATCACCGAGAGCATCGTCCCCTCGACCGGCTTGCGAACGGCGCCGTACGCGGCGTTCGCGGCGCCGCGCAGCGCGAGCGCGGTCGCCGCGGCGTCGATCGGCTCGCCGTCGACGGCGCCGAGCACGTCGGCGGCGCCGCGGACGATCTGCGAGAAGATCACGCCCGAGTTCCCGCGCGCGCCCATGAGTGCGCCGCGCGAGACGTCCCGCGCGAGCGAGTGACGGCTCGCGGCCGACGTCGCGTCGACCGCGTCGACGACTGCACGCACCGTCATCGTCAAGTTGGTGCCTGTGTCGCCGTCCGGGACCGGGTAGACGTTGAGGTCGTCGATGCGCTCACGGTTCGCCTCGAGCGACGCGAGCGCCGCGTCGGCGAGCCTGCGTATGACCTCCAGATCCTCGGTCACGGCCCTATTTCAACACGAGGAGCTGGGCCCATTCATCCCGCGCTCCGAGGTGCGCCGCGGAAAAGCCCGCCGCGCGGCCGAGCTCGACGAGCTCGTCGTCGCTGTGGAGGTTCGCGCGGCTCGCCACGGGCTCGGGCGACGCAGGCGTCCCGCGCGACTCGGGCGACGCCGTCCAGATCGCGCCTCGCCCCGCCTCGGGGTCGAGCACGCGCCGCATCTCGCGGAGCGCCTGCAGCGGATCGGCGAGGAACATGAACGCGACGATCGACGACACGGCGGTGAAGTAGCCCGTCTGAAACGGGAGCGCGTGCGCGTCGCCGAGCGCCGCATACGGCGCGGCGAGGCGGATCATCGCGCGGCTGTGGTCGACGCCCGCGACCTCGCAGCCCACTGTCTCGCGGACGTGCCGGAGGAACGCCCCGCCGCCGCAGCCGACATCGAGCAGGCGATCGTCCTTCTCCAGCTCGAGCGCCTCGAGCACCGACGGCCAGAGAAAGTCGTGTGCGGTCGGCGCGCCGTAGATCTTGCGGGCCTGACGGCCCCACGGTTTCCGCGCCATGCGATCGACCTTCCGGTCGACCAACCAGCGCGTCAGACGGCCTTCTGGACTTTCCCGGCCTTCAGGCACCGCGTGCAGACGTAGGCACGCTGCGCCTTGCCCTGCAGGAGGACGCGGACGCGCTGGAGGTTCGGGTCGAAGCGCCGCTTCGTGGCGACCATCGAATGGCTCCGGTGGTGACCGAAGCTCGGCTTCTTCCCGCAGACGGCGCAGACCTTGGACATCGGCGCGCCATGGTAGCGGAACGGCCAGGCGGGTCTGAGGGCCCCGTCGGCCGCGCGCCGATCGCGACAGGCCCGTCAGACCCGCCTACTAGACGGCTTTGGCGCTCGCCCGCAGCTGCTGGAAGAGATCGGCCATCTCGAGACCGCGGCGCACGGCCTCCGCTCCGCGCTCGGCCGCGTCCCCGCCGTCGAGGAGGACGCCGAACGCGACCGGGATCCCGGTCTCGAGCCCGGCGAGCTGGAGCCCCGAGGCGGCCTCGGCCGCGATCACCGACGAATCGGACGCGTCGCCGAGGGCGACGACGCACGAGTAGCGGCGGGTCTTCGCGAGGGCCATCGCGCCGAGCGCGAGCTCGAACGGGCCGGGGACGAGCATCACGGTCACGTGCTCGTGTCCGACGCCGACCTTCTCGAGCTCGTCGAACGCCGCCGTGAGCATGACGTTCGTCGTCTCCGCGTTCTCGCGGGAGGCGACGAGGCCCACGCCGCGGCGCGTGCTGCGCGCCTCGCCCTCGAGGAGCTCGACGGCGTCCGGGATGTCGATGCCGTCGTCGGCGTGCTCGACGACTCGGAGCTCCGGCTCGTCCTCGTCCTCCTCGTCGGCCGGCTCGATCTCCTCGTCGGCGTCCGCGGGCGCTCCGATCTCGTCCTCGTCCTCGTCCGGCTGCTCGCCGGGCCACTGCTCGCTCATGGCTGCAGCCTACGCGAGCGCTTGCACGAGTTGGCGATACGAGCGCGTCGGATCCTCGTTCCCGAAGATCGCGTTGCCGCCGACGAACAGGCTCGCCCCCGCCTCGAAGGCGTCGCGGATGTTCCCCTCGACGATGCCGCCGTCCACCTGGATCGGCATCCCGTCCGGCAGCGCAGCGCGGAGCCGGCGGATCCGATGGAGCGACGACGGCATGAACTGCTGCCCGGAGTACCCGGGATGGATGCTCATGCAGAGGACGATGTCGGCGTCGCCCGCGACGCTCGCGACGTCCTCCGGCGGCGTCTGCGGGTTGAAGGCGACGCCGACCTCGAGCCCGTGCTCGCGCGCTGCCGCGATCGTCGCCGGAACGTCGGCGACCGCCTCGAAGTGGAACGTCGCGCTGTCGCCGCCGGCGCGCGCGATCTGGGGGAAATGCCGGATCGGGTTGTCGACCATCAGGTGGCAGTCCAGCGCGCCGCCGCGGTCGTGGACGAGCGGCGCGATCGCCTTGAGCACGATCGGCCCCATCGTGATCGGCTCGACGAAGTGGCCGTCGCCGACGTCGAAATGGAAGATGCGGGCGCCCGCGCGGAGCATGATGTCGACCTGCTCGCCGAGGTTGGCGAGGTCCGCCGCGTAGAGCGACGGCTCGATCTCCACCGTCCGGATCCACTCACGCCAGGCCACAGGTGCCGCCCGGACCCTACGCCTTCAGTCGGCCGATGAAGAACCCGCTCGTGCCATGGACATGGGGCAACGTGAGCAGGAATTCCGGCCGCCTCGGATGGACGAATTGCGGCCACTCGTCCGCGAGGGACGTGTCCACTTCGAGCCCGCTCGCATCGACGACGGCCTCGTTTTCGTCCGCGTTCATCGTGCAGACCGAGTAGACGATCGTGCCGCCCGGCTTGACGCGCTCGACGGCGGCGCGCAGCAGCGCGAGCTGCAGCTCGGGGAGCGGGCTCGCGCGCCAGCGCAGGTCCGGGCGTTGCGCGAGGACGCCGAGGCCGGAGCACGGCGCGTCGAGGAGCACGCGGTCGAAGCCCGTCAGCTCCGGCGGGAGCTCGGTCCCGTCTGCCTCGACGACGGTTGCCCCGTGACGAAGTGTCACGAGGTTGGCGCGGAGCTCGCGCGCCCGGCCCTGGTCGATCTCGACGGCGGTGACGTCGCCTGCGAGCTGACTCGTCTTGCCGCCCGGGGCGGCGCAGAGATCGAGCACGCGCTCGCCCTCCCCCGCTCCGACCGCGAGGCCGGCGAGCTGCGAGCCGCGCGACTGCGGCCAGATCCGCCCCTCGGCGACGGCGAGGTCGTCGACGCGCTCGACGCGGTACGCACCCGGGACGTCGGTCGGTTCTGCGCCGGACGGCGGGTCGCCCTGCACGAGGCGGATCACCGTCTCGAGCGGCTCGTTCATCGCGCGCTCGAGCGCGACGGCGGCCGCGACGCCGAGGTCGCGCACGAACGTCTCGTGAATCCAATCCGGATACGACTCCTTGAGCGCGCCCTCGGGAAGCCCGTCGAGCAGGTCGCGAATTCCGGCGGCGAGCCGCCGCATCACCGCGTTCGTGAACGGGACGGCACGCTCCAGCCGCGCACCGCGCACGAGCTCCACCGACTCGTTCGCGGCGGCGTGCGGGGCCGTGTCCGTGTAGCCGAGCTGATACGCGCCGAGTCGCAGCGCGGCGCGCACCGGCGCGTCGAGCTTGCGCACCGGACGCTTTCCGAGCGTCTCGATCGCATGATCGAGCGTGCGCACGCGCTGCACCGCGCCGTACGCAAGCCGTTGCGCGAACGCGCGGTCGCGGTCGTCGAGCTCGCGAGCAGCCGTGCGGAACGCGCGGTCGGCGTACGCGTCCTGCTCGAAGACGCGAAGCAACGTCTCGTAGGCGGCGCGACGAGCCGGCGAGACGGTCACAGCCGCAGGTACTCCTCGCCGTACCGCGCGAGCGTGTCGCGCTGGCTGCCCTCGGCGAACGACGTTGCCGTCGGGTCGCCGCACGACTCGCAGCGCGCGCCGTATGCGACGTTGTACGTCGCCGCAGCAGCGAGCCGCGCGCGCTCCTCCGGCGTGAACGACCGGCCGCGCGCGTCCTCGTATTCCGCGACGAATGCTCGAGCCTCGTCGGGCGTCGCGAGAACCGTCGTCGGGGTGTACCACGTCGCCGGGTGCGTCGCCGCGGCCTGGCCGACGATCCTCGGCTCGTCTGTGCGAATCAGGCTGTCCCAGTCGTAGATCGCGGTGATCTCGTCCCCCGCGAAGCGGAAGTGCTTCACACTCCAGTCGCCGTGCCCGACCACGAGCCGTCCGACCGGCCGTGACCGCGAGCGCTCGGCGTACTCGTCGATCCACTCGGTGCCGCGGCGCGTCGCCTCGAAGTCGAAGATCGGGCTGTGCGGCCGCGGCCACACCGCGGCGGTTCGCTCGAGGATCCCGCCGTCGATGCCGTCGACGTCGGGCGCGAGCTCGATCAACCGAGCGAGCGCGCGTGCCATGGCGCGGCGCACCGACGCGGCGTGCCCGTCGCGGCGCTCGCCGCGGTCCAGCAGCTCATCGACGGTCGCGTAGCCGCGCGCGATCGGCCAGGGTCCGCCGAGCGGGCGCGGCACGGGAAAGCCGGCGTCGGCGAGCGCGCACTGCACCGTGTGCATCGACTTCAGATACGCGGCCGAGACATGTGGCTGATGGACCTTGACCACGACGCCTCGACCGTCCGCGAGGCGGAAGCCCGCGACGACGCCGACGCTCGCCTCGACGAAGAGGGTCTCCGCCGGGTCTTCGTCGAGCAAGGCGACGATCGCGTGAACCGGATCCTCGTCGCCGAAGATCTTCGCCTCGAGGGTCATCGCAGGCCACGAAGATACGCCTCGTACGCCATCCGCTTCCCGCCCGCGGGCTGGACCTCGATGGGCTCGAAGCTGCCGCTCTCGCCCACACGCGCCTTCCAGACGAGCAGGTCTCCGAGCCGAGCGCCGATGTGCGGCGACAACGCGCGAACGCGGTTGACGAGCTCGTCGGGGAAGCTCGAGAGGTCGAGCTCGCGGTCGGCGGGTGCGATCTTCTCCGCATACGTGACACCGTCGTCCGGCTGCGGCGTGAACTGCGGGTGCGCGATCACGTCGTCGAGCAGCCGCGCTGCGATCTCGGCACTGCGCGCGTAGACGACGCCCGCGTCGTCGTCGGGCGCGACGTCGAACGCTTCCTGCGCCGCGATCGGGCCGGCGTCGAGCTCCTTGACGGTCTGGTGGATCGTCACGCCGGTGCGAGCGTCGCCTGCCATCAGCGCGCGCTCGACCGGCGCGGCGCCGCGCCAGCGCGGGAGCAGCGACGGGTGCACGTTCAGCCAGAGCCCGCGCTCCAGCAGCGACTCGGGGATGAGCAGGCCGTACGCGCAGACGACGACCGTGCCGCTCGGGATCTCGACCGACGCGTCGAGCTTCGCCGGCTGCGCAACCGGGATGCCGAGCCGCTCGGCGACGGCCTTCGCCGGCGTCGGCTGCAGGGTGCGACCACGTCCGCGCGGCTTGTCGGGGCGCGTCAGCAGCAGCTCGACGTCGTGCTGCCGCGCGAGCCGTCCGAGCACGTCGGCGCCGAACGGTGCGGTCGCGGCGACCGTGAGCCGTGCCATTGCTAGGTCAGGACGATGCGCGGCCGCAGGATTGCGAGCGCTTCCTTCCGCCCCTCGGGCGTCGTGCGGTCGAGCATGAGCACGCCGTTCAGGTGATCCGTCTCGTGCTGTGCGCAGCGCGCCTCGTACCCGTCGAGCTCGTAACGGACGTCGTTGCCGTGCTCGTCCTTGCCGACGACGGTGACGCGCACCGCCCGTTCGACGGGAACGGTGACGCCCTGGATCGACAGGCAGCCCTCGTCTCCGACCTCGGTGACCTCGCTCACGTCGACGAGCTCCGGGTTGACGACGGCCGCCGGCCCCTCGTCCGGATCGACCTGGAAGACGAAGAGCCGCTGGAGCACGCCGACCTGCGTCGCCGCGAGGCCGATGCCGTTTGCGTCGACCATCAGGCGCTTCATCCGCTCGACGAGCTTCACGAGCTGCTCGTCGAACAGCTCGACGGGACGCGCCTCCATCTTCAACGCCGCGTCGGGGTACTGCCGGATCTGTGCGAGCGCGAATCGTCGTCGCGTCTCGCGTTCGGGGTCGAGCTCCTCGTCGATGACCTGCCCTTCGATGCGTTCGTCGCCGTCCGTCATGCGGTCGGCACACTACCCCGGGATGGACAAGCGCGAGGTGGAGGAGATCATGAGCCAGGGCGCGATCCGGCCCGAGACGTCGGAGGATCGGCGCGAGCGGCGGCTGCTCGAGGAGGAGATCGAGGCGATGCCGATCAAGGGGCAACCGCTCCGGCAGCGGCTGCGGAACTTCCGGCCGGACGCGGACTCGGCGATCCGCGCGCTTGGAGGCCCGACCGTCTGGATGCGCCGCCTGCGCGCGATCGAGGACGAGCTCGAGCGCCATGAGGAGCAGCTCGACGCCGCATACCAGGAGCTGGCCTCCGAGGTCGAAGACCCGGACGAGTTCTCGCGCCTGTGGACGCAGACCGCGCGCGACTGGAGCTTCGTAGGGCTGAACGAGCTGATCGAGCGCCACAACCGGAACTTCCCGGCGGAGGCGCGCCTGCCGATGGATCCGCGCACCCGCGACTTCGTGAAGATCAACGGGCGGCCGTACAGCCGCAAGCCGCTCGACGCCGACTGGATTCTCGAGCGCTGGCCGGCGTGATCCGCGAGCTGGGCGCCGCCGACGCCGACGAGCTCGCGGCGCTCTACGCGGCGAATCGCGACTTCCTCGAGCCGTTCGAGCCGGAGCGAGGCGACGCGTGGTTCACAGCGGAGGGGCAGCGCGAACGACTCGCGCACCCACTCGCCGGCTGGCGGTTCGCCATCCTCGACGGCAGCGCGATTGCGGGCACGATCTCGGTGAGCGACGTCGTGCGCGGTGCGTTCCACAGCGCGCACGTGGGCTACTGGGTCGACGCGGCCCGGAACGGGCGCGGGCTCGCGACGCAGGCCGTCGCCGACGTCGTCGAGTTCGCGTTCGGCCGCGGGCGGTTGCATCGTTTGCAGGCGGCGACGCTCGTCGAGAACCACGCGTCGCAACGCGTGCTCGAGAAGAACGAGTTCGAGCGAATCGGGCTCGCGCGCCGGTACCTGCACATCGGCGGCGACTGGCGCGACCACATCCTCTTCGAGCGCATCGCGGAATAGCCATGCCCGGCAACCTGGTTGCTGGACACGGCCCGTGCTCGGTTCGCCGCCGCGACCGACATGCGCGGGCGCGGCCCGTCAACGCCGTTCGCGAGCAGGCACGCGGAGCGCAGCGAGCGGTGCGGCGATCACACCGACTGCGGATCGACGTCGACGACGACGCTCAGGCCCGCGCGGCGCATCGCGGGCGCGGCGGCGGCGAGGAGCGACGCGATCCGGGTCGCGAGCGCGCGCGGCCGGTCGGTCTTACCGACGAGCTGGGCGCGGTGCTTGCCGCGCAGCCGCAGCAGCGGCGCAGGGCCTAGCAGCTCCGCCTCGGGCAGGCCGTCGCGCAGCTCCTCGAGCGCGCGCATCGCGTCGCGCTGCTCGGCGCCCGTGACGACGACGCGCACGAGGTGCTTGAACGGCGGATAGCCGAGCGCCCGCCGGCGCTCGAGCTCACCGGTGTTGAACCCGGCGACGTCGTGACGCGCCGCGTACGTGATCGCGCGCGCATCGGGTTGGAACGTCTGTACGACGACGCGACCCGGCGCATCGCGGCCGCTGCGGCCTGCGAGCTGCGTCAGCAGCTGGAACGTCCGCTCCTCCGCGCGGAAGTCCGGCAGCCCGAGGCCCGTGTCGGCGTCGACGACCGCCGCGAGCTCGACGCCGGGGAAATGATGGCCCTTCGCAACCATCTGCGTCCCGACGAGCACGGCGCGGTCGGCGTGTGCGAACCGCTCGAGCGGCGTGTGCACGTCGGCGACGTCGGCGTCGAGGCGGATCACCTCGAGCTCCGGCACCTGCTTCGCAAGCTCCCGCTCGAGCTTCTGGGTCCCGGCACCGATCCGCGCGAGCTCGGCCGAGCCGCAGACGGGACACGCCTCGGGCAGCGCCTCGAGCCGGCCGCAGTGGTGGCAGCGGAGCGATCCGTCCGCATGGAGCGTCAAGGCGACGTCGCAGTTCGGACAGCGCCGCGTCTCGCCACAAGCCCGGCAGTGGATCGCCGGTGCGACGCCGCGCCGGTTGAGCAGGAGGATCGCCTTGCCGCCGCGCTCTGCGATGCCGCCGAGCTCGGCGAGCAGCGGCGCGCTCAGCGGATAGCCGGCCTCGCGGCGCAGGTCGACGACGCGCACGGTCGGAAGCGGCGCCGCGATGCGCCCGCCGAGCTCGAGCCGCTCGAGCGCCGCCCACGACTCCGGGCGCGGCGTCGCCGAGCCGAACACCGCGACCGCGCCTTCCAGCGACGCCCGCTTCGCGGCGACCGTGCGGGCGTCGTAGCGCGGGTCCGACTCCTGCTTGTACGACGCGTCGTGCTCCTCGTCGACGCAGATGACGCCGAGCGCCGGCACCGGGGCGAAGACGGCCGAGCGCGCGCCGATCGCGACCGGCGCCTCACCCGAGGCGATTCGCTCGCGCTCGTCGCGCCGCTCGGCGTCGCTCAACGCGGAGTGCAGCACCGCCACGCGGTCGCCGAAGCGCGCGCGGAAGCGGCCGAGCGTCTGCGGCGTCAGCGCGATCTCGGGCACGAGGACGATCGCGCCGCGCCCGCGTGCGAGCGACGCCTCGCACGCGCGGATGTACACCTCGGTCTTGCCGCTGCCGGTCGCGCCGTAGAGCAGCACGTTGCCGCCCGCACCGTCGAGGAGCTCGTCGATCCGCACGAGCGCGCGCGCCTGCGAGTCGGAGAGCGACGCCGGCGGTGCTTCCCCCGGCAGCGCGCCTTCGATCACGCGCCGGTCGCCTCGCCGCTTCGCGTTGTACGGCGCGACGAGTGCGAGTGCGCGCGCAGGCGTCGATCCGTAGTAGTCGGCGAGCCACAGCGCGAGGTCGACGAGCGCCGGCGGGAGCGTGTCGGCGACCCGTTCCACCGCCGCGACCGCAACGTCTTCGGGCGCGGCGACGTCGACCTCCGTGACGATCCCCCGCCGCCGCGCATTGCCGAAGCGGACATCGACGATCGCACCGCGCTCGACGTCGTCCGGCACCTCGTACGTGAACGCCCGGGCGACTGCCCGGGCGTTCACGAGTGGATAGACGGAGGCGAGGCGCGACACGACGCCTCACCGTATCGGCCGTCCCGGCTACACGAACCGGCCGTTTCGCTCGGTCCCGACGACGGCCGGGAGCGGATTGGCCTGCCCGGTCGAGTCTGACGTGAACACGGTGTCGCTCTGGTCGTGCGAGCACGTGAACGTGATCTCGGCCACCGCCGGCCGGTAGTCGGCGACGAAGTCGAACGCATTTGCCGGACTGCTCAGGTGAACCGCGTCCGCGGTTGCCGTCCACGTCACGTCGAAGTCGACGCGCGACGGGATCGACGAGCCGCCGCCGAGCGAGTTCTCGAACTGGCCGTAGTCGGGGACCGGGAGATTGCGGCCGACGAACCGCGCGGAGCCCGAAGCCGGATCGATCTCCACCATCCCCGGTGCGATCGGGATCGTCCAGAAGAGGCCGTTTTCCGCGATGCCCGGGTTGAAGTCGGTGACCTGCGGCGAGGCGCCCACGGCGCCCGTGAACAGGTCAATTCAGATGAAGCCGAACGTGCCCTTCTTCAGCTTGTCGTCCGTGTCGACGTACAAGCCCTGCATGACGCGCATGTCGGCATCGAAGCTGTACTCCGTGCCGTCTGCCCCGTGCGCCGCGCCCTGGATGTCGGCCGCCGCAACCGCGCCGTTGAAGTCGGTGACGGCGGAGACGTCGAGCGGGACGCCGACGAGCCCCGGCGGCAGGATGTGGATGTCCGGGTCGCTCGTGACGAACGGCGGCGTCGCGGTGAACTTGATGCCGCCCGGGATCGGGCTCGGACTGCCGGCCGAACGGCCGAGCGCGGCCAGTGGGTCGAGCAGGCCCACCGCGGCCACGCCGCCGACGGCGGCCGCGCCGCGCCGGACGAATTGCAGCCGGGAATATCCTTCCACGACCACCTCCTTGTGAGGATTGGCGCGATCTTACGCCTCGGCGAGGCGGCCGAGCAAGTCCGCGATGCCCGCGTCCCACTCGGCGGCGCCGGCCTCGGCCCAGAGCTGCTGAAGCTCCGAGCCGGCGGCGATCCGCTGCACGGCGGCGCGCGCTTCCCCGCGAAGCCCGACGACGGCGGCGCCGTGTGCGGCGACCCAGGCGGTCACCTCGTTCGGCAGCCACGTCGCGGGCCTGCCGGCGGACGCCGCGACGACCTCGGCCGCAGCGCATGCACAGGCCGCTTCGGGCGCCTCGACGTCGCCGTCCCCGTGCACGGCGGCGAACGCTGCACGGACGACGGAGTCGTCGGACGAATCCTCCAGCTCCCACACCCAGTCGAGCGCGTCGTCGTTCTCGAAGCTGCGGGCGCCCCAGGCTCCCATGCCCGGATTATCGTCCTGCCGTGACCGAGTTCGAGTGGGATCCGTCGACGTATCTCGGACAAATGCTCGACGAGATCCCGGGCTACGCGGAGCTCGAAGACGCGGTCGCGGCCGAGGCGCGCGGGACGACGATCCTCGAGCTCGGCACCGGGACGGGCGAGACCGCGCTCCGCGTGCTCGCGCGCAATCCGGGCGCACGGCTGACGGGAATCGACGCGAGCGCGGCGATGCTCGCCGCCGCCCGCGCGCGGCTGCCGGCGGAGGCGGAGCTCCACGTGCAGCGGCTCGAGGACCCGCTACCGGCGGGCCCGTTCGACGTCACGGTCTCGGTGCTCGCCGTGCACCACCTCGACGGAGAGGGGAAGCGGGACCTCTTCCGCCGCATCGCGGACGTGAGCGAGCGGTTCGTGCTCGGCGACGTCGTCGTCCCGGAACGGCCCGAGGACGCAGTGATCGAGATCGACGGCGTCTACGACACGCCGAGCACCGTCGCCGAGCAGCTCGCGTGGCTGCGAGACGCAGGCTTCGCGCAGGCCGACGCGCGCATGATCACGGGGGACCTGGCGCTCGTTACAGCCCGGAAGCGCTGACGACGAAGTCTGTCGCGAAGCCGAGCAGGATCCCGAGCAGGACGAGCCACGTCACGAGCACGGTGTGGCCGTACCGGCGGTTCACCGCGAACAGCTCCTGCACGACATAGAGGATCGAGCCGGCGGCGATCGCGAAGAACACGACGGACATCGCCTCGCTCGACCACGCGTTCCCGAGCAGTGTCCCGAGGAAGGTCGGGCCGCCGCCGATCAGTCCCATCGCGACGAGGAAGCCCCACGACGGGACCGTCCCCTCGCCGCTCATCGGCCCGCAGATCCCGAAGCCCTCGGTGGCGTTGTGGAGCGCGAAGCCGACGATCAGCGTCACTGCGAGCGAGGCGGCGCCGGTCGCTGCCGCCTGGCCGATCGCGAGCCCCTCGCCAAAGTTGTGCACGCCGATGCCGATCGCGATCAGGAGCGCGAGCTGCTTGCCGGCCGTCAGGCCGTCGAGCCATGTCCGCGCCTTGAACTCGTCGACTGCAGCGGCGCCCGGGCCGACGAGCGAGGTCGCCCGCCGGTGGGAGCGCCCCTTCATCCACTCGGAGTAGTAGACGAGGCCCATCAGGCCGAGCGCGAAGCCGGCGATCCCGAGGATCGCGAGCCAGGAGAACCGCCCCCAGTGCCGGGCGTCGAGCGCCGACTCGACCGGCTCGACCGCCCCCGAGAGGACGTCCCAGAGCAGGAAGATGAGGATGCCGGTCGCGAGCGCCGAGAGCCCCGCACGGACAGAGGCGGCGAGGTTCTGCATCCGGCCGACGGGGAGGCCGAGGAAGATCGTGCCGCCGGCGATCGCGCCGAGGATCAGGACATGGCCCGTGCTCATCGGTGTAAGGGTAGCCTTACATGCATGGCGGAGCGTCACTCGACCGACGAATACCTCGAGACGATCTACTTCCTCGCGTTCCCGATCGGCGAGTACGTGCCGCGCGGCGCGGGCGCTCCCCCACTCGCGTCCCGGGTCGCCGAGATGCTCGGCGTCTCCCGCGCGAGCGCCGGCGAGATGCTGAAGCGGCTCGAGGCCGAGGGGCTGATCGAGCGCGGCAAGAAGAAGGAGGCGCTCTTGACCGAGACCGGACGCGAGCGCGCCGAGCGGGTCGTGCGCAAGCACCGGATCATCGAGCGCCTGCTCACGGACTTCATGGGCTATACGGCCTACGAGTCGCACGAGCGCGCCGACGCACTCGGCGACACGTTCACCGACGAGATGATCGAGCGGATCGACGACAAGCTCGGGCATCCGCAGCGCTGCCCCCACGGCTGGCCGGTCGACCCAGAGGTCGAGCAGGCCGAGAACGAGGAGCTCGCGCCGCTCGCGACGCTGAGGGCCGGGACGCGGGCGACGGTCGTCCGCCTCGCGGAGCACGACGGCGACCTCCTGCACTGGTTCTACGACCAGGGGCTCGTGCCGGGGACGAGCATCCTCGTCCGCACCGCCGAGCCGGCCGCGGACCAGTTCACGGTCGCGATCGAGCACGTCGGCGAGCGCGCGATCAGCGAGAAGGCCGCAGCCGGGCTGTTTGTCAGGCCGGCGTAGCGGCCTTCAGGCCTGCTGCCGCGGCGAGCGCCTCCGCCTTGTCGGTGCGTTCCCACGTGAAGTCGCCGTCGTTGCGGCCGAAGTGCCCGTACGCCGCCGTCTTCGAGTAGATCGGCCGCCGCAGGTCGAGGTCGCGGAGAATCGCGGCCGGTCGGAGATCGAAGTGCTCGCGCACGAGCTCGTCGATCTTCGCGACCGGGACGTTTTCCGTGCCGAAGGTCTCGAGGAGGACCGACATGGGATGCGCGACGCCGATCGCGTATGCGACCTGAAGCTGGCAGCGGTCGGCCAGGCCGGCGGCGACGACGTTCTTCGCGACGTAGCGCGCGGCGTACGCGGCGGAGCGGTCGACCTTCGTCGGATCCTTGCCGGAGAAGGCGCCGCCGCCGTGCGGCGCCGCACCACCGTAGGTGTCGACGATGATCTTGCGGCCGGTCAGGCCTGCGTCGCCCATCGGGCCGCCGATCACGAACTTGCCGGTCGGGTTGCAGTAGAAGAAGTCC
>DATCJJ010000061.1:0-32715 GCA_036562845.1 Gaiellaceae bacterium
GGCACGTACATCTCGAGCCGGTAGTAGAAGTCGAAGAGCCGCTCCGCGCGCGCACGGTCGTGGATGAGGCGGTCGAACGGCGACAGCAGCGTCGCACGGTCGGGGAGAGGGGAGTCGTCTGCGTCCGGTGCGACCTCCCACTCGCCGTTCCGCCGCAGGCGCACGCCGAGCGCACGGAGCCGCTGCTCGTCGAGCAGCCGGTTTGCCTCGCGCAGGGGCACGACCTCCGTCTCGGGATACCAACGCTCGGCGAGATCCCACACGCGGTGCGTGCCGCGCCGGCCGACGACGGCGATCTCCCCGCGCGCTGCGAGGATCTCGAGCATCACGCCGACGCGGCGTGTGCCCCACCAGCGGTGCTTCTCGGCGCGGGGCTTCGGGTCGTGCAGCTCGCGTCCGAGCAGGGGCCCGTTCCGTTCGATCTCGCGGAGGATCGTGCGGCGGAACGACGCGTGCTCTCGCAGAAACTCCTTGGCGTTGTTGTTCAGCGCGCTGCGCGAGCGCATCCGCGCGCGCAGCAGCGGCAGCGTCTCCAGCGGATAGATGAAGGCGCGCCACTCGACGAGCTTCCGCTCCTCCCAGAGCAGGCGGTCGAGCTCCGCCGTGTCGTACGGCCCGAGCCGGCTCCAGAGGACGAGGCGCTGCGGCGGGGCGACGGTGGAGATCGGGTCGATCTGGAGGGAGCCGAGGCGCCGGATCGTGTCGAGGACGGACGTGGCAGTCCCGTCCAGGAGCTGTGCACGCACCGCGATCCGTCTAGCCGCAGCGTCCCCTACCATCCCGTGTCCCGTAATCAACCAGACGAAGGGGTTTCATGGCATTGACGCAGTCCCAGCTGATCGCCGAGATCGCCGACCGCGCGGAGGTCACGCGCGCCGACGCGAAGGCGGTGCTCGCCGCGCTCGAGGACGTCGTCCTCGAGGAGCTCGGCAACGCAGAGAAGGTCAAGATCGGCGGTCTCGTGCAGCTCGCCGTCCGGGTCCGTCCCGCGACGAAGGCGCGCAAGGGCCGCAACCCGGCCACCGGCGAGGAGATCACGATCTCCGCGAAGCCGGCCGCCGTCGCGCTGAAGGCGCGGCCGCTCGCGCGGGCGAAGTCGGCGCTGCCGTCGGTGCAGAAGGCCAAGCGCCGCCTGGCTGCGTAGCCCGGACTCACACACGCCAGGCGGGCCGTGGGGCTCGCCTGGCGCTCAGCGCCAGTGCCACAGCTGGATGTTCCACGCAAAGCCCGTGGGGGACGGGTTGTTCACGGGGCCGGCCAGGCTCGACTTCCGGATCAGCGGGCTCGGCTGCGAGTAGAGCGGGATCGACGGGATGTCGTGGGCGAAGAGGGCATCCGCCCGGTCGAACAGCGCGCGACGCCTGGCCGGGCTGGGTGTTCGGCCGCTCTCGTCGAGGAGGTTCGTCGCGAGGCGGTTGCAGTAGCCGAGGAAGTTGAGGGTGCCGCCGCAGCCCCACACCGGGATGAAGTCGCCCGGGTCGGCCGACGTGACCCACGCGAACTCCGCGAGATCCCAGCTTCCGGCCGGAAGCCCACCCGAGCCGAAGATCGCGTTCGCCGGGAGCGGCGCGTTGACGATCTGGATGCCGATCGCCTTCAGCTGCTGCGCGACGACCTGCGCCAGCATCGCGCGCGTCGGGTTCCCGGACGCATACGTGTACCGGAACGTCGCCGCGATGCCGGAGCACGAGAAGTACGCGTCGTTGTTCTCGCTCGGCCTCGCCGGGCCCCCCGTGCAGTGCCGGCGCAGGATCGCGAGCGCCGCCTTCGGGTTGTAGGCCCACCGGCGGAAGTGCGGGCGGTAGCCGGCGTCGGGCTGGTAGTAGACGAGGCTGTTCAGCGGCTTGCTGTTGCCGGCGAGCGGGCCGAGCGCGGCTGCGATGAGCGCCGCCCGGTCAATGCCTCGCAGCAGCACCTGCCGCATCCACGGCGCACGGAGCAGCGGGTTGGCCTGCTTCCCGAACTGGATGTCGATGTGCTCCAGGTTGAGGCCGGGCACCTGGTCGTAGGTGATGCCGCGAACGCTCTGGAGCGGTGCGAGGTCGAGGCCGAACGTCGGGTTGATCGCGTCGACCTCGCCCGCGCGCATCGCCTGAACTTCCGCCGCCGGGTCGGTGATGACCTTGAACACGACCGTCTTGATCCTCGGCTTGTGTCCGTACCAGGACGGGTTGGCGTCCAGCGTGGAGCCCTGGCCCTTCACGTAGCCCGCGAGGAAGTACGGCCCGTCGGCGACCGGCTTGCCGTCGGCGCCGCAGATGCAGTTGCGCCACGCGTTGTTGAAGTCGACGCCCTGCAGCGCCGCGGAGGGATAGACGGTGGAGAAGAGGTCCTGCCACTGCGCGTACGGCTGCTTCCATGCAAACGTGATCTGGCGCGGGCCCTTGTGCGTGTACCCCGTGATCAGGTCGTAGCCGTCGCGGTTGACGACGGCGTTGTTCGGGTTGACGAGCTGCTGCCACGTGTAGACGAAGTCCGCGTACGTGACCGGCAGCCGCTTGCCGCCCCAGTTCCAGTACGCGTCTCTGCGAATCGTGTACGACAACGTGTGTGCGGTCGCCTTCGCGCGCGAGACGAGGTCGAGCACGTGCTGCAGCCGCGGATTGACGAGGTACGCCCCGCGGATGACGGGCAGCGTCTGGATGCCCGCCCACGTCTCGTCGCAGCACGTCAGGGCGGTGTTGAAGCCGTCGACGTCCTGCTCCTGGCCGAGGACCACCGTGTCGTTCCCCCGCGGCGACGCCGTTGCCGTCACCGCGCACGAGGCGACGGCCAGCACGATTCCGGCGACGACCCACACGCGCGTCCGCATCGGCGAGGCACGGTAGCGTCTCGCCGTGGTCCGGGTGCGCTTCGCACGGAGCCCGACAGGCTCGCTTCACCTCGGCAATGCGCTGAGCGCCGTGGCGAGCCGACGCTTCGCGGACGACAACGGCGGCGTGCTCCTGCTGCGGACGGCGGAGAGCGGGAAGGAGGCGATTCTCGCCGACCTCGACTGGCTCGGCGTGCAGTGGGACGAGGGACCGGTGGGTGAGAGCGAGCGGCTCGTCCGTCACCGAGAGGCCTCGCATCTCATCGGGAAGCCGGACTCCGACGGGGCGCTGCGCTTCGGGGGCACGACGCTGCTCCGCGCGGACGGCACGCCCACCGACCAGCTGGCAGCGGCGGTCGACGACTTCGATTTCGGGGTCACGCACGTGCTTCGCGGTTCGGACGACCGCGCCGACGAGCCGGTGGAGGCGTCGCTCATCCGCGCGCTCGGCGGGACGCCGCCGGAGCCCGTGCACCACGGGACTCTCCTCGGCGACGACCGCATGTCGTCGCTCGCCGACCTCCGCGGCGCGGGTTATCCCGCGGAGGCGGTGCGCGCCTACCTCGAGGAGCTGGGAGTGCCACGCGACGACGTCCACCTCGACCTCGCCCGGCTGCGGCGGCTGTCGATCGAGGCGCTGGCCGCGCTGTCGGACGACGCGCTCGCCGGGCGGGTCGGCGTCCCCGCCTCGGTGGTGCCCGCGATGCGCGGTGCTCGTGACCTGCGCGAAGCGCGCGAGTACGCAGAGCAGATCCTCGCGCCCGCCCGCGTCGAGGTCGACTCGCCCGAGACGCTCGGCCGGCTGCGTGAGCTCGTCGAGGGCGGCCTCGACGCACGCGGAATCGTGCGCGAGCTGAAGGCCGTCGGCGGCGACCTGAAGGCGGTGCGTCTCGCGCTGACAGGGCGCGACCGCGGGCCTGACCTGGCCGCCGTCGTCGAATCGCTCTCCCGTGACGAGCTGCTCTCTAGGCTGGAGCGGTGAGGCTCTACAGCACGCTGTCGCGGCAGCTCGAGGAGCTGCCCGCGCCGCCCGGTCCGATCCGGATGTACTTCTGCGGGCCGACCGTCTACGCGCGCGCCCACATCGGGAACGCGCGGCCGTTCGTCCTCGGCATGTGGCTGCGCGCGTGGCTGCGATCACGCGGCTACGACGTGACGCTCGTCCACAACATCACGGACGTCAACGACAAGATCTACGACGCAGCGCCGGGTGCGAGCGCGGAGCTGGCCGACCGTGCGACGCAGTGGTACCTCGAGGACACGGGCGATCTCGGTCTCGGCATGCCGGACGCGCTCCCGAAGGCGACCGATGCGATCCCCGAGATCGTCCGGTTCATCGAGAAGCTCGTCGAAACCGGCCATGCGTACGCCGCGGGCGGCGACGTGTACTTCAGCGTGGCGAGCGACCCGAAGTACGGCGCGCTCTCGCGGCAGCGGGTCGAGGACATGGAGCCCGAGGAGACGAACGCGCTCAAGCAGGCGCCGCAGGACTTCGCCCTCTGGAAGGCGACCAAGCCGGGTGAGGACACGTCGTGGGAGTCGCCGTGGGGCGCCGGCCGGCCGGGCTGGCACATCGAGTGCTCCGTCATGGCGGAGGAGGCGTTCGGCCCGGTCTTCGAGATCCACGGCGGCGGCATCGACCTTCGCTTCCCGCACCACGAGAACGAGCTCGCGCAGTCCCGTGCGCTCGGGCACGACTTCGCGCACATCTGGACGCACAACGGGATGCTCACGTTCGGGGACGAGAAGATGTCGAAGTCGCTGCACAACGACGTCTCGATCCGCAATGTCCTCGACACGTGGGGGCGGGAGGTCGTGCTCGTCTTTTTCATGACCGCGCATTGGCGCAAGCCGATCGACTTCAACGACGAGACGCTTGCGCAGGCGAAGGCGCAGGTCGAGCGGTTCCGCAACGTCTTCCGCTCAGCGAGCGAGCCCGCCGACGACTGGGACGCCTTCGTCGACGCCCTCGACGACGACTTCAACACACCGGAGGCGCTCGCGATCATGCACGGCTGGCGCGATCACGAGCTGCTGCGCCGCGCGCTCGCGATCTTCGGCCTCGAGTCGCTCGCCGAGCGCGCGGAGGCGCCGCCGGAGGTCGTGAAGCTCGCGGAGGCGCGACAGCGGGCGCGCGAGGCGGGTGACTTCGGCGAGGCCGACCGGCTGCGCGACGAGATCGCCGAGGCCGGGTGGGAGGTTCGTGACGTGCCCGGCGGCCTCGAGCTCAACCCGCGCGCGTGACGCGCGACCAGGTCTACGGCCGGCGGCCGGTCCACGAGGCGCTGCGCGGGCGCCGGGAGGTGCTGGAGCTCTGGGTGACCGAGCGGGCGCTCAAGGCCGAGCCGTGGCTGCGCGAGCTCGAGCGCCCGAAGGCGCAGGTCAAGCTCGAGCGCGACCTCTCCGAGGCGGCCGGCACGCGCGACCACCAGGGCGTCGTCGCCTGGACCGAGCCGTACACGTACGCAGACGCCTACGAGCTCGCGGCCGGCGACCGTCCGCTCCTCGCCTGCCTCGACCAGGTCAGCGACCCGCGCAATCTCGGCGCCGTCTGCCGTTCGGCCGAGGGCGCCGGAGCGACGGGCGTGGTCGTCCCGGCCCACGGCTCGGCGCTCGTGACGCCCGCAGTCGCGCGCGCCTCGGCGGGGGCGATCGAGCATCTGCCGATCGCCGTCGTGACGAACCTCGCCCGCTATCTCGAGGAGATCAAGAGCGGCTCGCTCTGGGTCGCCGGCGCCGCGGGGGAGAAGGGGACGCCGATGTGGCGGGCGGATCTGAGCGGCGGCCTCGCCTTCGTCTTCGGGGCGGAGGGGAAGGGCCTGCGCCCGCTCGTGCGGCGGACGTGCGACCTGTTCGTGGCGATCCCGCAGCTCGGCCGGGTCGCGTCGTTGAACGTGAGCGTCGCTGCCGCCGTGCTCCTGTACGAAGCGCGGCGGCAGCGAGGCGGTTAGCTACAGGTGACGGTGACCGGGTTCCCGATCTGGTCGGTTCCGTCGTAGAACCCGGCGGTGACGGAGTCGCCGGCACGGACTGCGTCAGGCGTCGCATCGCGCTTCGCACCGCCCGTCCACGTGAAGAAGACGGTCGGCGAATACATGAAGAGCACGCTGGTGGTTCCTCTCGGCGGGTGAGCGAACGATGTCGTTCCGCCCGCGACGCAGGTCACGGTGGTGGGAGGCGGTCCTGCGGCGGCGCTTCCCGTCACGACTGCGGCAGTGACGGCGAGTAGGGCGACTGTCAGTTTCATGAATCCCCCCTTTTCCGGCGGCGGCGATGCCAGATCGCCAGACGATAAGCCTGGACCGAACCGCGCGCGTCCCTCGAACGTGGATGCGAGTAGCGTTTCCCTCGAACGAGTCGTGGCCGAGCCGACGCTCTATCTCTTCGACGGCTTCAACCTCTTGCACGCGGGCGAGTTCCGCTCGCCGGAGGAGCTGCGCGACGTGCTCGCGTCCTGGGTCGCCGCGCGCGGCGCGCGCGGCGTGCTCGTGTTCGACGGGCACGGCAGCGACGAGCAGCACGGGCCGCTCGCCGTGCGCTGGGCGGACGACGCCGACGCCGCCATCGAGCGGCTCGCCGCCGAGCACCGCCGGAGCGAGCAGGTTGCCGTCGTTTCGTCGGACGAGGCGGTGCGGGGGACGGCAGGTGCGCTCGTGCGCACGCTGTCGTCGCGGCGGTTCGTCGCGGAGCTCTCGCGTCCCGCGCACGCCGACGGCGTCCGCGGCGACCTCCGCGACAAGCTCGATCCGGAGACGCTCGCGCGGCTCGAGCGCCTGCGCCGCGGCGAATAGCGCCGCGAACATACGTTCGTATCATGTTGGGTCCACCGCAAGTGGTCTTGTAATTCTTTGGACCCCTTGCTATCTTCGCCCTCAACCTGAGGGTGAGACTTCGGTTTCGCCTCCACACGACACCCGGGGGAGCGCTGTGGCCGCACGCACCGCAACAGCTCAGTCACCGCAGAAGGCTCAACGAGAGCTGGAGGATCTGCAGCTCGTCCTCAAGGCTCGCAACGGCGACTCCAGCGCGATGGACGTGCTCATCCGGCGCTACACCGGCTTCGTCCGGCTGAAGGCGAGCTCGTACTTCCTCGCCGGCGGCGACAACGACGACCTTCTCCAGGAGGGGCTGATCGGCCTCTACAAGGCCGTGAGGGACTTCCGCCCCGACAAGGAGACGTCGTTCCGCTCGTTTGCCGAGCTGTGCGTGACGCGGCAGATCATCACGGCGATCAAGACCGCGACGCGGTTCAAGCACGCGCCGCTCAACACGTACGTGTCCTTCTCGCACACGCCGGCCGGCCAGGACTCCGACGGCGAGTGCACCCTCGGCGACGCGCTGCCGGGGCCGGCGGTGCAGGAGCCGCCCGTGATGGTGATCTCGACGGAGGAGCTGCAGTCGCTGGTCTTCTCGCTCGGGACCGGCTTGTCGGCGCTCGAGGCCGACGCGCTGCGCCTGTACCTCGAGGGCTCGTCCTACGAGGACATGGCGGCGCAGCTCGGCTGCGACACGAAGACGATCGACAACGCGCTGCAGCGCGTGAAGCGCAAGATCATCACGCACCAGAAGGCGCGCGAAGTCCTCGTATAGACGGTGCCGATCGTCGTCGCGCGCCCAGCGCGCCTCTGCAGCTGGTCGTTTTTCGTCGGCTTGCCACCGCGTCGCTTCGGGGATGCTCGCGCCTGTTGTCGAAATAGCCAACAGACCGGACGGTACTATGGCCGCGCGCCGGAGTAGCTCAGTTGGTAGAGCATTCCCCTTGTAAGGGAAGGGCCGCCGGTTCGAGTCCGGCCTCCGGCTTAGAGGGCCCCCGCCGATGGCGCGATCGACGCGCTGACCCAGCGGTCGGCCCCTTCGAGCCTCGTCGCAAGCTTCCCGAGCGTTCGCCCGAGGAGCGCCAGGGCCGCGCGGTTGTCGCCTGCGACGAGCGCCGTGAGCTCGGTGATGCCGGCCGCGCGCGCGTCCGCAACGAGCTCCGCGGTCAGGGCCGAGCCGATGCCGCGCTGCTGGTACGCGTCGGCGACCTCGAAGGCGATCTCTGCCGAGCGGCCCGTGCGGACGAGGCGGGCAATCGCGACCGGGCGGGGATCGTTCTCGAGGTAGGCGACGAGCGCGTGGTGCTGCGCGTCGACGGCGGCGAGCCGCCGCAGCTCGGGCGCGCGGAGGCACGGCTTCGCTCCGTTGAAGCGGAGCCGCCGCGACTCCTCGCCGAGCCGCTCGAAGACGGCCAGCACCGTCCGGACGTCCCCGCGTCGGAGCGGCCGTACGAGGAGGGTGCCTGCCTGCGACTGAAGCACGCGCGTGTGCATGCGCTATCGTCGCGGCCGCCGCCCAGCCGCCGCCTCGTGGATCACCCCAAGATCAGCCCGAAGATCAGCGCTGACAGCTCGGGCAGATGCCCTCGAGCTCGATCGAGTGGTGATCGACGAGGAAGCCCGTCGCCGCACGCACCTTCTCCTCGCTGAATCCGAGCGCTGCGTCGTCGACGTCGACGCTGCGGCCGCAGAGCGAGCAGACGATGTGGTGGTGATGCGGCAGCGCCGCCCACTCGAAGCGGGACCCGCGCTCGCGCCAGTCGACCCGCCGCACGCGGCCCTCCGCCTCGAGCCGGCCGAGGATCCGGTAGACGGTCGAATAGGCGGTCAGCGGCAGGTGCTCGCGGACGTGGTCGTGGAGTTCCTGGATGCTCAGCGGCCGGGCGTACGTCCGCAGGACGTCGCCGACGAGGCGGGCTGCGCGCGTGTTCCGCACTTGTTGCAAGTTACTTGCAAAAAGACCCGGACGCCGGCCAAGATGGTCGTATGGCCCTCGCCCTCGGCTTCGCGGCGTTCCTCGCCACGCTCCTCGGCGGCAGCTTCGCCCTGAAGTACCGGGACAAGCTGCACCTGATCCTCGGGTTCAGCTCGGGCGCCGTGCTCGGCGTCGCCCTCTTCGACCTCCTGCCGGAGTCGCTCGACCTGACGGCCGGACGCTACTCGACGGCGACGGTGACGCTCCTCGTTGCGGTCGGCTTCTTCGCCTTCATGTTCCTCAGCAGGGTCCTGCTGCTCCACCCGGAGAGCGACGAGGACGAGCACGGCCACGGGCACACGCACGCCGCAGGCGCGCTCGGCGCGGCGAGCCTCTCACTGCACAGCTTCCTGGACGGCGTCGGCATCGGCCTCGCGTTCAAGGTCTCGACGACCGTCGGCGCGATCGTCGCGGCGGCCGTTCTCGCGCACGACTTCTCCGACGGCATCAACACGGTGACCATGATCCTGCGCAGCCGCGGGCGCGGGATCCTCGCCTTCCGCTGGCTCCTGCTCGACGCCGCCGCGCCCGTGATCGGCGTCGCCGTCACGTTCGCGTTCGGCCTGAGCGACGTTCACCTCGGCCTCGTGCTGTCGCTCTTCTGCGGCTTCTTCCTCTATCTCGGCGCGAGCGACCTGCTGCCGGAGAGCCACCACCGGCATCCGAAGCTGCTCACCGGCGTGATGAACATCGCGGGCGCGGCGGTGATCTGGCTCACCGTCCACTTCGCGACGCTCTAGTTCGCCGCCCGCTCCTTCTCCTCGTGCGTGCTCGGCACGATCGCGCGCCGGGCCGGTTCGTCGACGAGGTTGAGCACGCGCATGCCATGGACGTAGGCGATCGAGCCGCCCATCGTCCCGCCTGCGGTCAGGAGCACGAAGCCGACGATCGTCAGGATCAACGAGCTCGTCTGCACCGCCCGGCCGGCGTAGTCGTCGTGGCCGAAGACGATCGCGATGACGAAGAAGACCGAGGCGACGGCATTCGTCACGGCGTGCAGCGTCGCCGTCCGCCAGAGCGGCGTGCCCGACGAGATCTGCAGCCAGTCCAGGAAGCCCGTGCCGACGGTGAGGAGCGACGAGCAGGCGCCGACGAGCAGCGCCAGCCACCAGGCCTGCGCGAAGGCATGTTCGGCGACACCGGCCTTCGAGAGGATCGCCGCCACCGTCCCGAAGGTGTAGGCGCCGATCGTCACGTCGGTCAGCGGCGGATGGCTTGGATGTCCGGGAAAGCCGCGGAGTGGGTTCATACAGCCGTCGTACCCGGCAGCTGCAGGTAAAAAAACGCATTTGTCGCATACCGGCCGTCCGGCGCGACCGAGTACTCGGGCATCACGCCCATCCGCGTCCAGCCGCGCGCCACGTAGAAGCCGTCGGAGCGCGTGTCCGCGTGCGTCGTCAGCCAGAGAAGTCTCAGACCTTGCTCACGTGCCCGAGCGGCGACGGCGTCGAGCAAGGCGGCGCCGATGCCCCCGCCGCGGCGGTCGAGGCGCACGGCGAGCTTCTGCACCTCGGCCCGGTGCCGCCCATTCGGCGTTGTCGCCGGCGCGAGGTTCACGGCGCCGACGACGACGCCGCCGTCGATCGCCGCGAGGAGGACGCCGCTCAGCTGACGCCACGCGTCGGCGGCGATGTCGCGCGTCAGGGGCGCCGCCATCCCGAGCGCCATGTTCGACTCGTGCGCGTCGAGCAGCAGCTGAGCCAGCTCGTCCGCATGCTGCTCGACGCCCGCCGCGTCGAGCTCGACGATCTCCATCACGAGAGGATTGCAGTGAGCGCATGGATCAGGTCGTCGTCGACCCGCGCCTTGCGCACGTAATCGCTCGCACCCGCGCCGCGGATGTCCAGCACGCGCTCCTCGTACTCGTGGCCGCTGATTGCGAGCACGGGGACGGCCGGCGCGAGCTCGCGCGTCGCCTCGACGCCGTCGAGGTCGGGCATCTCGATGTCCATCACGACCGCATCGGGCCGGAGCTCGCGCGCGAGCTCGATCGCCTCGCGCCCGTTCTCCGCCTCGCCGACGACCTCGAAGCGGCCGTCGGCCAGGAGCAGCGCGGCGAGCGCCGCGCGAAATGCGGCGTCGTCCTCGGCGACCACGATCCGATGCTTTCCGACCTCCCCCACCGACGCGGGGCAGAGTAGCTCTAGGCGGCCGAGACGGCCGGCTGCGGCTTTTCCTCGCGCAGCTCCGGCTCGACGTTCAGCCGCGGCAGCCACTCGAGCCAGCGCGGGAGGTACCAGTTCCAGTCGCCGAGCAGCTTCATCGCCGCCGGCAGGAGGACGCCGCGGATGACCGTCGCATCGAGCAGGACGGCGACCGCGAGGCCGACGCCCATCTGCTTGATGTCGAGCGTGCTGAGCGTCGCGAAGATCGCGAACACCGCGACCATCACCATCGCCGCGCTCGTGACCGTCGACGCAGTCGTGCGGATGCCGCGCTCGACGGCTTCCTCCGTCGGCACGCCCTGGTCGACGAGCTCCTTCACCCGGCTGAGGATGAACACGTGGTAGTCCATCGAGAGCCCGAACAGCACGGTGAAGAGGAACAGCGGCAGCCAGCTGACGACGGCGCCGTTCGAGTGGAAGCCGAGCAGGCCCTGCAGGTGCCCGTCCTGGAAGATCCAGACGAGGATCCCGTACGCGGAGCCGACGGACAGAAGATTGAGGACGATCGCCTTGAGCGGAATGACGATCGAGCGGAACGTCAGGAGCAGGAGCAGGAACGCGAGCCCGAGCACGAACGCGAAGACGTACGGGAAGCGGTGCTTCATCGTCTGGTTGAAGTCGTACGAGCCCGCCGTGTCGCCCGTCACCGCTTCCTGCGTGTCTGGAGGGAGCGTCTCGAGCACCGGCGGAATCACGTCGTGCCGCAGCACGTTCAGCGCGCGGTACGACGTCGCGTCCACGCCGTTGCCGATCAGGGGCATGTCGATCCGCGCCACCGTGTGCGCCGGATTGACCGCGACGTCGATCGGCCGCCGCACCTGGCCGGTCGCGAGCGCGCGCCGCTCGAGGTCGGCGAACGCCGTCCGGTATCGCGGCGTCGTCACGTCGGCGCTGCGGACGACGATGTGAGCCGGGGCGGGTGAGCCCGGGAACTCCTGCTGGATCGCGAGATACGTCTTGACGATCGGCAGGTGGCGCGGGAGGTCGCCGAAGCTCAGCAGCTTCGTGTGCATCCGGAACAGGGGCAGCGCGAGGAGCATCAGCACCGCGCCGGAGAGGACGACCGACACGAGCGGGCGCCGGGTCGACCGCCTGAGGACGAAGCCCCAGATCCGTGATTCCTGCCGGTCGCCCTTGAGCCGGGTGAGGATGGTCCGCGTGTCGCGCAGCCACACGAGCCACTGCGGGTTGCCGGGCACGACCCGCAGGACGCCGGCGGCGAGCACCTGGCGGATGCCGCGCTCGATCCGGTCGCCGAGCTTGCCGAGCAGCGCGGGGAGGACGGTGAGCGAGCCGATCAGCGCCGTGAAGACGACGAGCATCGCGCCGAGCCCGATCGAGACGAAGATCGTCGAGCCGGCGAACAGCATCCCGGCCATCGCGATCAGCACGGTGACGCCGGAGATGAGCACGGCCTGCCCCGAAGTGGCGGCGGCGCGCAGCAACCCGTCGTGCCCCGCGTGTCCTCGCCCGCGCTCCTCACGCTCGCGCTTCAAGTAGAAGAGTGAGTAGTCGACGCCGACTGCCATCCCCATCAGCAGCATCACGGACTGCGTCGCGTCCGACGCGTGCGCGAGGTGCGAGGTGATCTGCATCAAGCCGATCGAGCCGAGCACCGCCGTGAACGCGAGGAGCACCGGCACGCCCGCTGCGACGAACGCGCCGAAGGCGAACAGCAGGATCAGGAACGTGATCGGGACCGACAGCCGCTCGGCCTTCTGGAAGTCCTTGCCGAGCGTCTTGTTCAGCTCGTGGTTCGCGCTCGCGATGCCGAACTCCGACACGGTGAAGCGCGGATGGGAGCGCTGGAGCGCCGCGACACGGTCGAGGACCGGCTGGACGTGCTTGTCGCCCTTGTCGAAGCCGCCGACGACCTCGAACTGGGCGAGTTCGGCGCGGCGATCCTTCGAGATCTGACCGGGGAGGCCGGTGCGCAGGTTTTGAACCTCCGGCACCTTTGCGAGCGCAGCCGCGACGTCGCGCACCGTTGCGCGGAACGCGGGCGCGGACGCAGTCAGCCCGCTGCGCGACTCGACGAGCACGCTTTCCGACGCGGGCGAGCGGAAGCCGCCGTCCTGGAGGATCTGCTGCGCGCGCGCAGTCTCACCGGTGCCCTGCTCGGAGTCCTTGAGCTTGACGGTGCCGGCCGCGCGGCCGATGCCGACCGCAGCGACGACGACCAGGAGCCAGAGTGCGCAAGCGGTCTTCCAGTGCTCGGCGCTCCACCGGCCGGCGCGTGCGGCGAGATTCGGTGCTCCGTTCCCCACGCGTCGAGTGTGCCTGCGGCGCGCTGGCCTGCGTATCCGGGATTGTCCGGACTAAGCCCCGACGACTGCTCTGTCTTCGGGCCGCGTCCGGTTCGTCACAATCGACGTCCCGCGCGGTATCTCGACGACGAACGTCGAGCCCGTGCGTCCATCCGACTCGACCCAGATCCTGCCGTCGACGCGGCGGACGAGCTCGCGGCAGATGTAGAGGCCGAGGCCGGTGCCGCCGATGCCGTGCGTCATGTCGGGATCGAGGCGATAGAACTTCTCGAAGATCCGCGACTGCTCCTCGCGCGGGACGCCGAGCCCGTGGTCGCGTACGGAGAAGCGGACGAAGTGCTCGCGCGGAGCGAGCTCGACGGCGACCCTGCCGCCGGTGGGCGAGTACTTGATCGCGTTCTCGATCAGGTTGGACAGCACCTGCCGGAGCTGGCCGGCGTCGGCGGCCACCTGCGGAAGCCCGTCCGGCGCCGCGAGCACGAGCTCCACGTTGTCGGGCAGGTGCGTCCTCGCCGCATCGACCTCGAGCGTCGCGATCTCGCGCGGGTCACACGCCTCGACGTTCGCCTTCAGCTTGCCGCTGTCGAGCTGGCTCGCGAGCAGCAGGTCGTTGACGATCTCCGACAACTTGCCCGACTCTTCCACGATCACCTCGAGCAGCTTCATCTGGAGCTGCTCCTCGAGCTCGACGTCGTCGCGTCGCAGCGTCAGCGAGGCGCCGTAGATCGCGGCGAGCGGCGTCCGCAGCTCGTGCGACACCGTGGCCACGATGTCCTGCCGCATCGCCTCGAGCGCGTGCTCGTGCGTCAGGTCGCGGAACGCGTATACCGTGCCGTCCTCGATCGCGACGGCCGAGACATCGAGCCAGAGCTCGCGGTCGTCGAGCTCGAGTGGAACGGTGCCGGTGTTCCACCCCGGGACGACGTCGACGAGCCGATGGCCGACGACGGCGGCCGCGGCGAGGCCGGTGATCCGCTCCGCGGCCGCGTTCCAGAGGCGCACGCGGCCGCCGCGGTCGACGAGGAGCACGCCGTCGCCGATCGACGCGAGCACGCGCGCCGCCTTTGCCCGCTCCTCCGAGTCGCGGTAAAGCCGCGCGTTCTCGATCGCCATCGCGGCGCGACGCGCGAGCTCCTCCGCGAGCTTCAGGTCCTCTGCGCCGAAGCGGCGTCCGGGCGTCGCCGAGACGAGCGTGATCGCGCCGAGCACCGCGTCGCGCCCCTTGAGCGGCGCGCAGATATACGAGCAGAGACCGAGCTGCTCGATCAGGCTGTAGTGGAGGTCGTCGACGGCGGCTTCGCGGAGCAGCTGCTCCGGGATCTCGGGCACCAGCTCGGCCTCGCCGCGCCGGATGACAGCGGGCGCGCCGGTCGCAGCGGCGGGATCGGGCGGATACCGCTCCTGCAGCTCGCGCGCGAACGTGATCTGGGCGGGATCGCGATGCGCGAGCGCGACTTCGGCGATCGAGCCGTCGGGCTCGACGATGTGGACGGTGCACCAGTCCGCGAACTCGGAAGCGGCAAGAGCGGCGACACGCGACAGTGACTCGCGGTAGTCGAGCGTGCCCGAGAGCTCGTCGCCGGCGGCGATGATGAACGCGCGCTGCTCCTCGACGAGCTTGCGATCGTGGATGTCGGTCGCGGTGCCGATCCAGAACGCGATCTGACCGTCGTCGTGGCGAATCGCGATTGCGCGCCCGAGGTGCCAGCGGTACTCGCCGTCGCGCGAGCGGAACCGGTACTCGACCTCGAACGGCTCGCCGCTGCGCAGCGTCTGCTCGCGCCGCGCGACGGCGGGCGGCAGGTCGTCCGGGTGGACGACCCGCGTCCATGCCGACGGTCCCGCCTCCTCGTCGGTCATGCCGGTGTACTCGAACCAGCGGCGGTTGAAGTACGTGGCACCGCCGTCGGGCCCGGCCGTCCAGATGATCTGCGGCATCGCGTCGGCGAGCTGCCGGTAGCGCTCCTCGCTCGCCTGCTCGAGCGCTGCGAGCTCCTGCCGGAGCAGGAGGTCTGCCTGCTCGCGCAGCTGCTGGTTCTTCTCCCAGAGCTCGACGAAGACGCCGACCTTCGAGCGCAGGATGTCGGCATCGATCGGCTTGAAGATGTAGTCGACCGCGCCGGCGGAGTAGCCACGGAAGACGTGCCGGTCCTCGGTCGAGAGGGCGGTGACGAAGAGGATCGGAATGTGCGCGGAGCGCTCGCGCTGCTTGATCAGCTCGGCGAGCTCGAACCCGTCGAGCTCCGGCATCTGGACGTCGAGGAGGATGCAGGCGAAGTCGCCGGCCAGCAGCTCGCGCAGCGCAGCCGTCCCCGACGTGACGGAGACGAGGCGGTGGCCGAGCGGCTCGAGGATCGCCTCCAGCGCGATCAGGTTCTCGCTGTGGTCGTCGACGAGCAGGATCGAGGGCGTCGCGTTCATGCGCACAGCCCGTAGACGAACTTCGGGATCTCCTCGAGCTGCAGGATCGCGTCGGCGTGGGTCGCTGCGATCGCGGCGTCGGGCATCGTGCGCCGCTCGGAGGTGCTCGGGTCCTGCACGATCGCGACACCGCCGCGCTCCTGGATCCGCGCGAGGCCGCGCGCCCCGTCGTCGTTGGCGCCGGTGAGGACGATGCCGATCACGCGATCGCCGTACGCGTCGGCCGCGCTCTCGAAGAGCACGTCGATCGACGGCCGGGCGAATCGCACCGGCTCGTCGGTCGAGAGCGCGACGTGGCCGTCGTCGACGAGCAGGTGGTAGTCCGGCGGCCCGAGATAGACGTGGTCGGGCTCGAGCTCGGTCTTGTCGTCGGGGTCGCCGACGATGCGCCGCGTGTGGTGGGAGAGCAGATCGGCGAGCGCGCCCTCCTCGGAGTCGATCGACCGGTGCTGCACGACCACGATCGGCTGGTGGACAGCGTCGTCGAGGCGATCCAGCAGCGTGCTGACCGCACTGAGCCCGCCCCAGGACGTCCCGATCACGATGATCTCGTACTCCATCGGCGGCTCATTTGATCTTCCGGTAGATCCGCTCGGCCGGGTCGAGCTGCTCGTAGCGGTCGGCGAGCGCCGTGAACGCGAGCGTCTCCTTGTGGCCGAGCGCCAGGACGCCGAACTGCTCGAGGCTCTCGTGGAAGAGCGCGTGCACGCGATCCTGGAGCGGCTTGTCGAAATAGATCATCACGTTGCGGCAGACGATCACGTTGAACTGGTTGAACGCCCGGTCCATCGCGAGGTTGTGCTGCGCGAAGACGACGTTCTCCGTCAGCGCCTTCGAGAATTGCGCCGCCTCGTAGGCGGCGAGGTAGTAGCGCGAGAAATCGTGCTTGCCGCCGCCGCGGATGTAGTTCTGCGTGTACTGCTGCATCTTGTCGAGCGGGAAGATTCCCGCACGAGCCGTCGCGAGCACGCTCTCGTTGATGTCGGTGGCATAGATGCGCGTCCGCTCGTACAAACCCTCTTCCTGCAGGACGATCGCGAGCGAGTAGACCTCCTCGCCGGTCGAGCAGCCGGCGCACCAGATTCGCGTGAACGGATACGTGTGCAGCTGCGGCACGACCTTCTCGCGGAAGGCGAGGTAGAACGTCGGGTCGCGGAACATCGAGGTGACGTTGATCGAGAGGTCGAGGAGCAGCCGCTCCATCGACTGCGGCTGGTGGAGGAGCTTTGCCTGCAGGTCCGAGAGCGAGCTCGCGCCCTCGGCGTACGCGCGCCGCCACAGGCGCCGCTTCAGCGACGCCTGTGCGTACTGCCGGAAGTCGAAGCCGTACCGCCGGTAGACGGCCTCGAGCAGGAGCTCGATCTCGAGCTGCTCGAGCTCGGGATCGACGCTCGTCGGAGCCTCCTCTAGTGGTAGAGCCACACGCGCATGAGGGAGAGAAGCTGATCGGTGTCGACCGGCTTCGTGATGTAGTCGGATGCACCGGAGGCGATCGACTTCTCGCGGTCGCCCTTCATCGCCTTCGCGGTGAGCGAGATGATGGGCAGCTGCTTGAACTCGGGAATCTCGCGGACGGCCTGCATCGTCTGATACCCGTCCATCTCCGGCATCATGATGTCCATCAGGACGAGGTCGACGTCCGGGTTCTCCCGGAGCACGTCGATGCCGTCGCGGCCGTTCTCCGCGAAGATCACCTCCATGCCGTTCGCCTCGAGCACCGAGGTGAGCGCGAAGACGTTCCGCACGTCGTCGTCGACGATCAGCACCTTTTTGCCCTTGAACACTTCCTCGGCGCTGTGCAGCTGCTCGAGCATCCGTCGCTTCGCCTGCGGCAGCCGCGCCTCGACGCGGTGCAGGAACAGCGACGTCTCGTCGAGCAGCCGCTCCGGTGAGCGGGCGTCCTTGACGATGATCGTCTCCGCGTACTTCTTCAGGCGCGTCTCCTCGGCTCGCGTCAGCTCCTTGCCGGTGTAGACGATCACCGGCAGGCGCGAGTTGCGCGCATCCTTCTTCAGCTCCTCGAGCAGCTTGAAGCCGCTCGTCTTCGGGAGCTTGAGGTCGAGCACCATGCAGTCGAAGCTCCGCTCGCCGAGCAGGGCGAGCGCCTCGTCGCTCGAGCCGACTGCCGTGATGTCGACGTCGTCGCCGGCCCCGACGAGCTCGACGATCGCCCCGCGCTGGTCGTCGTCGTCCTCGACGATCAGGAGTGAGCGGACTCCCTTTTCGATGAACGACGAGATGTCGGCGAGCATCGAGTCGAGCGATTCCTTCTCGAGCGGCTTCCGGAGGAACGCGACCGCGCCGGCGCGCAGCGCCTCGGGGCTCTCCGTCGCAGAGACGATGTGCACCGGGATGTGCCGCGTCGCGGGATGGTGCTTGAGATGGTCGAGCACCGTCCAGCCGTCCATCACCGGGAGCTGCATGTCGAGCACGATCGCGTCCGGCCGGAACTCGTGCGCGAGCGCGAGCCCGGAGTCGCCGCGGAGCGCGACGATGCCCTTGAACCCGCGCGAGCGCGCGACGTCGAGCACGACGCCCGCGAACGTCGCATCGTCCTCGACGATCAGCACGACGCGGTCGCCCTGCTGGATCTCGTCGCGGTCGTCGGGGACATCGCTCGGCAGCAGGAGGCTCGGGTCGAGCTCCGGCTTCGCCTCGGCGAGCAGCGCCTGGCCCTCGCCGATCAGGGCGGCCAGCTCCTCCTGCGCGTCGCGCAGCCCGGTCTCGGCCGGCGCGAAGAGCGCCGGCAGATAGAGGGTGAAGGTGCTGCCCCGCCCGGGCTCCGACTGAACGCGGATCTCGCCGCCGAGCAGCCGCGCGATCTCTCGGCTGATCGAGAGCCCGAGGCCGGTGCCGCCGTACTTCCGCGACGTCGTCCCGTCCGCCTGCTGGAACGACTCGAAGATGACGCGGAGCTTGTCCTCCGGGATGCCGATGCCGCTGTCGATCACGGAGAACGCCAGGACGGTGTCGGCGTTGGCGAGCGACGGCGTGGCAAACTGCGTCGACTCGGGCGCCGCCTCGATTCGCATCGTCACGCCGCCTTCGTCGGTGAACTTCACGGCGTTCGAGATGAGGTTCTTCAGCACCTGCTGCAGCCGCTGCTCGTCCGTCACGATCGTCGGCGGCACGGCGGCGCCGTGGATCTCGACCGCCAGCTCGAGCCCCTTCTCCTCCGTGAGCGGCGCGAACGTCCGCTCGACGTACTCGCGGACGTCGGCGAGCGTCACCTCGCTCGAGTTGACGTCCATCCTCCCGGCCTCGACCTTCGAGAGGTCGAGGATGTCGTTGATCAGGTCGAGCAGGTCGGCGCCGGCCTGGTGGATCGTTTTCGCGAACTCGATCTGCCGGTCGCTGAGGTTGCCCTCCGCGTTCTCGGCGAGCAGCTTCGCGAGGATCAGGAGCGAGTTGAGCGGCGTGCGCAGCTCGTGGCTCATGTTCGCGAGGAACTCGCTCTTGTACTTCGACGAGAGCGCCAGCTGCTCGGCGCGATCCTGCAGTGCTGCCCGCGCGAGCTCGATCTCCGTGTTCTTGATCTCGATGCGCCGGTTCTGCTCCTCGAGCAGCTGCGCCTTCTCTTCGAGCTCCTCGTTCGTCTGCTGCAGCTCCTCCTGCTGCGTCTGCAGGAGCTCCTCCGACGCCTTCAGCGTCTGCGCCTGCTGCTCGAGCTCGGTGTTCGCGCGCTTCAGCTCCTCCTGCTGCGACTGGAGCTCCTCGGAGCGCTCCTGCAGCTCGAGCGTCAGCGCCTGCGACTGGCGGAGCAGGTCCTCCGTCCGCATCGTCGCCTGGATCGTGTTGATGACGATGCCGATCGTCTCGCCGAGGCTCTCGAGGAAGGCGCGCTGCACCTCGGCGAAGGACGAGAACGAGCCGATCTCGATCACGGCCATCACCTGGTCCTCGAAGAGGACCGGCATCACCATGATGTTCCGCGGCGGCGCCTCGCCGAGGCCGGAGGTCACCTTGACGTAGTCCTCCGGCGGCTCGGTGATGAGGATCGACTGCTTCTCGAGCGCGGCCTGCCCGACGAGCGCCTCGCCGACCTTGAAGCGGTTGGCGACCTTCTTGCGCGTCTTGTAGCCGTACGACGCGACGAGCTGGTACGCGTCTCCGTCGTCGAGGAGGAAGAACGCGCCGTACTGCGCGCCGACGAGCGGCGTCAGCTCCGACATGATCAGCCGCGAGACCTCCTGCAGGTCGCGCTGGCCCTGCATCAGCCCGGAGAAGCGCGCGAGGTTCGAGTTCAGCCAGTCCTGCTCTGCGTTCCGTTCCGTCGTCTGACGGAGGTTCGCGATCATCTGGTTGATGTTCTCCTTCAGCTGATCGATCTCGCCCTGCGCCTCGACGTTGATCGAGCGCGTGAGATCGCCCTGCGTCACGGCCGTCGACACGTCCGCGATCGCGCGCAGCTGCGTCGTCAGCGTCGCGGCGAGCGTGTTCACGTTCTCGGTCAGGTCGCGCCACACGCCGCTGACGCCCTCGACCTGCGCCTGGCCGCCGAGCACGCCTTCGGTGCCGACCTCGCGCGCGACGCGCGTCACCTCCGCTGCGAAGGCGGAGAGCTGGTCGACCATCGTGTTGATCGTGTTCTTGAGCCGGAGGACCTCGCCGCGGACCTCGACCGTCACCTTCTTGCTCAGGTCGCCCTTTGCGACTGCGGTCGTGACCTCGGCAATGTTGCGTACCTGGCTCGTCAGGTTGTCGGCGAGCCCGTTCACCGAGTCGGTCAGGTCCTTCCATGTGCCGCTGACGCCCTTGACGTTCGCCTGGCCGCCGAGCTTGCCCTCGGTGCCGACCTCGCGGGCGACGCGCGTCACCTCGTCGGCGAACGAGGAGAGCTGGTCGACCATCGTGTTGATCGTGTCCTTCAGCTCGGCGATCTCGCCCTTGACGTCGACCGTGATCTTCTTCGTCAGGTCGCCCGTTGCGACCGCCGTCGTCACCTGCGCGATGTTCCGCACCTGCTCGGTCAGCGAGAGTGCCATGAAGTTGACGTTGTCGGTGAGGTCGCGCCAGACGCCGCTGACGCCGTCGACCGACGCCTGGCCGCCGAGGCGACCCTCGGTGCCGACCTCGCGCGCGACGCGCGTCACCTCGGCGCTGAACGCACGGAGCTGGTCGACCATCGTGTTGATGGTCTCCTTCAGCTCGGCGACCTCGCCCTTGACGTCGACCGTGATCTTCTTGGAGAGGTCGCCGTTCGCGACCGCGGTCGTGACGTCGGCGATGTTGCGCACCTGCGCCGTCAGGTTCGACGCCATCCCGTTCACGTTTTCGGTCAGCGCTCGCCACGTGCCGCTGACGCCCTCGACCTTCGCCTGCCCGCCGAGCACGCCTTCGGTGCCGACCTCTCGCGCGACGCGAGTGACCTCGTCGGCGAAGCTCGAAAGCTGGTCGACCATCGTGTTGATGGTCTCCTTCAGCTCCGCGACCTCGCCGCGGGCGTCGACGGTGATCTTCTTCGTCAGGTCGCCGTTCGCGACCGCCGTCGTGACGTTCGCGATGTTGCGCACCTGGTCGGTGAGGTTGCCGGCGAGCGTGTTGACGTTCTCCGTCAGGTCCTTCCACACGCCGGAGACGCCCTTCACCTCCGCCTGGCCGCCGAGCTTGCCCTCGGTGCCGACCTCGCGGGCGACGCGCGTGACCTCGTCCGCGAAGCTCGACAGCTGGTCGACCATCGTGTTGATCGTGTTCTTGAGCTCGGAGATCTCGCCGCGCACGTCGACGGTGACCTTCTTGCTCAGGTCGCCGTTCGCGACCGCGGTCGTCACGTCGGCGATGTTGCGCACCTGCTCGGTGAGCGAGGTCGCCATGAAGTTCACCGACTCGGTCAGCCCGCGCCATGTCCCGCTGACGCCTTCCACCTGGGCCTGGCCTCCCAGGCGGCCCTCGGAGCCGACCTCGCGGGCGACGCGCGTCACCTCGTCCGCGAACGACCCGAGCTGATCGACCATCGTGTTCAGCGTTTCCTTCAGCTCGAGGATCTCGCCGCGCGCCTCGACGGTGATCTTCTGCGACAGGTCGCCGTTCGCGACCGCGGTCGCAACGTGGGCGATGTTGCGCACCTGGTTCGTCAGGTTGTCGGCCATCTGGTTGACGTTCTCGGTGAGACCGCGCCAGGTGCCCGAGACACCTTCGACCTGCGCCTGGCCGCCGAGCTTGCCCTCGGTGCCGACCTCGCGGGCGACGCGCGTCACCTCCGCGGCGAATGCCGAGAGCTGGTCGACCATGGTGTTGATCGTGTCCTTGAGCTCGGCGATCTCGCCCTGGACGTCGACGGTGATCTTCTTGCTGAGGTCGCCGTTCGCGACCGCAGTCGTCACCTGCGCGATGTTGCGCACCTGTGTGGTCAGGTTGCCGGCGAGCGTGTTGACGTTGTCCGTCAGGTCTTTCCAGACGCCGCTCACGCCCTCGACGTTCGCCTGACCGCCGAGGCGGCCCTCGGTGCCGACTTCGCGCGCGACGCGCGTCACCTCCGCGCTGAACGCGCGGAGCTGGTCGACCATCGTGTTGATCGTGTCCTTGAGCTGCAGGACCTCGCCGCGGACGTCGACGGTGATCTTCTTGCTGAGGTCGCCGTTCGCGACGGCCGTCGTGACGTCGGCGATGTTGCGCACCTGGTCGGTGAGGTTGCCGGCGAGCGTGTTGACGTTGTCCGTCAGGTCCTTCCAGACGCCGCTGACCCCCTCGACCGACGCCTGGCCGCCAAGCTTGCCGTCCGTCCCGACCTCTTTCGCGACGCGGCTCACCTCGGCGCTGAACGCACGGAGCTGGTCGACCATCGTGTTGACGGTCTCCTTCAGCTCGAGCACCTCGCCCTTGACGTCGACGGTGATCTTCTTGCTGAGGTCGCCGTTCGCGACGGCGGTCGTGACGTTCGCGATGTTGCGGACCTGCGTCGTCAGGTTCGACGCGAGCCCGTTGACGGAGTCCGTGAGGTCCTTCCACGTGCCGCTGACGCCTTTGACCTGCGCCTGGCCGCCGAGCTTGCCTTCCTCGCCCACCTCGCGCGCGACGCGCGTCACCTCGTCCGCGAAGCTCGAGAGCTGGTCGACCATCGTGTTGACGGTCTCCTTCAGCTCGGCGACCTCGCCGCGGACGTCGACCGTGATCTTCTTCGTCAGATCGCCGTTCGCGACGGCGGTCGTCACCTCGGCGATGTTGCGGACCTGCGTCGTCAGGTTGGCGGCGAGCGTGTTGACGTTGTCCGTCAGGTCCTTCCAGACGCCGCTGACGCCGCGCACCTTCGCCTGGCCGCCGAGCTTGCCCTCGGTGCCGACCTCGCGCGCGACGCGCGTCACCTCGTCGGCGAAGCTCGAGAGCTGGTCGACCATCGCGTTGACGGTCGTGCCGATCCGCCGGAACTCGCCCTTCACCGGACGGCCGTCGATCGTCAGCTGCATCTTCTGGCCGAGGTCGCCTTCGGCGACGGCGTCGATCACGCGCGCGACCTCGGTCGTCGGCCGGACGAGGTCGTCGATCAACGTGTTGATCGCGTTCGTCGAGGCGGCCCAGTGGCCGGCGTCGGCGGGAGCGTGCGCCCGCTCGGTCAGGCGGCCCTCGCGGCCGACGGCCCGGCCGACACGGCCGATCTCCTTGTAGAAGCCCTCGCGGCGGTCGGCGAGCTCGTTGAAGGCGCGGCGGATGTCGGCGACGATCCCCGTCCCGGAGGCCGGCAGCCGGAGCGTGAAGTTGCCGTCGCGCGCAGCCTCGAGCGCGTGCAGGAGCTGCTCCAGGTCCTCGTCCCTCACGGGATGCGATCCGTTCGGCGCGGCCGCGCGCGACCGCTTGCGCCTCTCGATCTCCGGTCCAACTGCCACAGGTGTGCCCTCCAGGTCGCTAGCAACTGGTATTGCGCGAGGAAATGCCGCAGAAACGGTGACCCCGTTTTCGAAGCGGTGAATCCCGCTTGGAACTCAGAAAGCGGGCAAAGGATAGGCCGTTCGGCCTATTGTGTCTAGGCCGTTCGGCCTATTGCGCGAGCGCGTGCTCGAGGTCGGCCCAGAGCGCCTCGACGTCCTCGAGGCCGACGCTGAGCCGGAGCAGGCCCGCAGGCACGCGGTCGCCCTCCCAGCGGGCGCGGCTCTCCATCACGGAGGTGACGCCGCCGAGCGAGGTCGCGTTGACGATCAGCCGCGTCGAGGTCTCGACCTTGCGCGGGTCGTCGACGTCGAACGAGACGAGGCCGCTGATCCCCGGATAGCGAACCGTGTGGACGGCCGGGTGCGCACGGAGCCGCTCGGCGAGCAGCGTCGCCGACTCGGTCTGGCGGCGGACGCGGACCTCGAGTGTCTTCAGGCCGCGACCCAGGAGCCAGGCGGCGTCCGGCGCGGGGGAGATGCCGCTGCGCGTGCGGAACGTCTTCAGCTCCGCGAGATCGCGGCCGACGACGGCGCCCATCAGCACGTCGTCGTGGCCGCCAAGGTACTTCGTCGCCGAATGGAGGGCATAGTCGGCCCCGCGTTCGAGCGGCTTGAGGAAGACGGGTGTCGCGACCGTCGAGTCGACGACGACCGGTGCGGGATGGGCGACGGCCGCGTCGATGTTCGGCATCGTCAAGAACGGGTTGGACGGGGCCTCGAGCCAGATCAGCTGCGCGTCGTCGGGCGGGGCTCCGGTCTGGTCGAACTCGACGTGCTTCAGCCCCCACTTGTGCAGCGCCGAGAAGGTGACGCCCGTGCCGAAGTACGCGCCGGCGGCGAGCGCGATCGTGTCGCCCGGCTGCAGGAGCGTCAGCACGAGCGCCGCCGTCGCGCCGGCGCCCGAGGGGAAGAGGAGCGCATCGCCGCCGCCCTCGAGCGCGCCGAGCTCCCGCTCGACGGCGGCGAGCGTCGGCCCGCCGTAGCGCGAGTAGTAGAACTCGCGCGGGTCGCCGTGCTCGTCGTACGGCCAGATCGTGGCGCGGTCGAGCTCGTGGTTCATCGCAGTGATGCTACGAGCCGGGCCACCGACGCGTCGCCGAGGTCGGTCGCGTCCTTCGTCGCGAGCCAGCGCACCTCGTGCGACTCCTCGCTCACGGTCAGCTCGCCGTCGGCGACGACGAGGAAGCGCACGTCGAGGTGCAGGTGGGCCGGCATCTCCGGGCGATCCGGGATCTCGTGGACGTCGAGATGCAGCGGCCGCGGCGCTTCGACCGTGCCGGACAGGCCCGTCTCCTCGTGCACCTCGCGCAGGGCGGCGTCCTCGTACTCCTCGTCGTCCGGGTCGAGGTGACCGCCCGGCTGCACCCAGATCCCGAGCTTGCGGTGGTGCACGAGCGCGGTCCGCGTGCGCGACGGATCGACGACGAGCGCCGACGCCGTGAAGTGCGCGCGCGGCTGCCCGCGGGAGAACGGCTCGGCCAGGTCGTCGAGGAAGCGGAGCATCGCGGCGCGGTCCGCGCCCTCCTTCGCGTCCGCAGGCTCGCGGGCGAGGAGCAGCGCACGCACGCCGTCTCGCGTCACGCCGGCTGCAGCTCGAGATCCTCGAGCCGGCCCATCCGCGCGAGTGACGGGAACAGCCGCGTCCACGACGCGGCGACGGTGACCATCGCGGCGCCGCCCGCGACGACCGACGGCACCGTGCCGATCAGGCGGGCGAACGAGCCCGACCAGAACGCGCCGAGCTCGTTCGACGCGCTGATGAACACCCACTCGACCGCGGCGACGCGGCCCTGCAGCTGCGGCGGCGTCAGGAGCGCGACCGCGGTCGTGCGGATGTTGACGCTGATCATGTCGACGAAGCCGCTGACCGCGAGCGTCGCCATCGAGAGCGGCACCGACTTCGAGAGGCCGAAGACGATCATCGTTATGCCGAAGGCGGCGACGACGGTCAGCAGCGTCGGGCCGGCGCGGTACGGCAGCGGCCGGCGCGTGAGCAGGAGCGCGGCCGTGAGCGAGCCGACGGCGGGAGAGGTACGAAGGAGCCCGAGCCCGATCGGCCCGGTGTGGAGGATCGAGCTCGCGAACACCGGCGCGAGTGCGATCGCGTCGCCGAGCAGCACGCCGAACAGGTCGAGCCCGATGGCGCCGAGCAGCATCCGCGTCCGCCAGATGAAGCGGACTCCGCCGACCAGGCTGTCCCAGCCCGGCGGCTCGGTCGTCACGTATGACACGGCAGCCGGGCGCATGCAGACGATCGCGATCAGTGCGGCCGTGAGCAACGCGGCCGCGGTGATGTAGAGCGCGACGGGCTCGACGGCGAAGATGACGCCGCCGAGCGCCGGGCCCGCGATGATCCCGACCTGCCCGGCGACGCTGCGCAGCGCCATCGCGCCGGGGAGCAGCTCGTTCGGGACGATCTCCCGCGTCATCGCGCGCGCCGCCGGGTTGCCGAGGACGCTGCCGACCCCGACGACCGCGCCGAGCACGAGGAACGGCCAGAGCCGGTCCGCGCCCGCGAGCGTGACGAAGACGAGCGCGACCGCGATGCCGATCGAGATGAGGTAGGAAACCGCGGTGACCGCGCGCCGCGGCAGGCGGTCGGCGAGCTGTCCCGCCGGGAGCGCGAGGATCGGCAGCGGCAGGAACTCCGCCAGCCCGACGAGGCCGAGGTCGAACGGGTTCTTGTGGATCTCGTAGACCTGCCAGCCGATCCCGACCGCGAGCATCTGCGCTGCGAGCCCGTTCGTCAGCAGCGCGCTCCAGAGGAGCGCGAAGTCGCGGATGCGGAGCGCGGGAGGGAGGCGGCGGCGCACCTGAGGGAGGTTAGGCTCCGGCTGCATGTCGGAGACGCACGAGACGACGCAGCAGAAGCTCGAGTGGCTCCAGGAGCTGCGCGGCGAGGCGCTCCACGCGGGGAGCGAGCGCGCCGTCGCGAAGCGGCGCGAGTCCGGCCGGCTGCTCGCGCGGGAGCGAGCCGAGCTGCTGTGCGATCCCGGCTCGTTCGTCGAGCTCGACCGCTACGTCCGCCACCGCGAGTCGAACTTCGGGATGATGGAGCGCCGTCCGTACGGCGACGCCGTCGTCACCGGCTACGGGACGATCTTCGGCCGCAAGGTCTTCCTCTTCTCCCAGGACTTCACCGTCTTCGGCGGCTCGCTGAGCGAGGTCTTCGCCGAGAAGATCTGCAAGGTGATGGACATGGCCGTCAAGTACGGCTGTCCGGTCGTCGGCATCAACGACTCGGGCGGCGCGCGGATCCAGGAGGGCGTCGTCTCGCTCGCCGGCTACGCGGAGATCTTCTGGCGGAACGTGCAGGCGTCGGGGGTGATCCCGCAGCTGTCGCTCGTGATGGGCCCGTGCGCGGGCGGCGCCGTCTACTCGCCCGCGATCACCGACTTCGTCTTCATGGTCGAAGGCTCGTCGTACATGTTCATCACCGGCCCCGACGTCGTGAAGACCGTGACCGGCGAGGAGGTGTCGTTCGAGGAGCTCGGCGGCGCGCAGGCGCATGCGACGAAGTCGGGCGTCGCCCACTTCGTCTCGGCCGACGAGCAGGCCTGCCTCGAGGACGCCCGCTACCTGATCTCGTTCCTGCCGCAGAACAACCGGGAGCGCGTGCCGCAGACGACCACGAGCGATCCCTCCGATCGCGAGGATGCGGAGCTCGACACGCTGATCCCCGACTCGCCGAACAAGCCGTACGACATGCACGACGTCATCCGGCGTGTGATCGACGACGGTGAGTTCTTCGAGGTGCAGGAGCATTTCGCCGAGAACATCGTCACCGGATTCGCGCGGCTCGGCGGGCATGCAGTCGGCATCGTCGGCAACCAGCCACGCGCGCTCGCCGGCGTGCTCGACATCGACGCGTCGAACAAGGCCGCGCGGTTCGTCCGCACGTGCGACGCGTTCAACGTCCCGCTCGTCACGTTCGTCGACGTGCCCGGCTTCCTGCCCGGCACGGAGCAGGAGTGGGGCGGGATCATCCGCCACGGCGCGAAGCTGCTCTACGCCTTCGCCGAGGCGACCGTGCCGAAGCTGACGGTGATCACCCGCAAGGCGTACGGCGGCGCCTACGACGTGATGAGCTCGAAGCACATCCGCGCGGACTTCAACTTCGCGTGGCCGACCGCGGAAGTCGCGGTGATGGGGCCGGAGGGCGCCGTCAACATCATCTATCGCGACCGCTCGCCCGAGGAGCGGCCGGAGCTCATCGCGGAGTACAAGGAGGCATTCGCGAACCCCTGGACCGCGGCGGAACGCGGCTACGTCGACGAGGTGATCGAGCCGCGGAAGACGCGGCGCTTCCTGATCGACGCCCTCGAGACGTCAGTGACCAAGAACGAACCGCGCCCCAAACGGAAGCACGGGAACATCCCGCTCTAGCAGCCGCTACGCCGCGACGGGCCGCGGCCGCAGCCCGAGCTCCTGGCGGAACGCGTCCACGATCACCGGATCGAACTGCGACCCCGAACAGCGCTCGAGCTCGGCGAGGGCGTCGCGCTGCGAGAACGGCCGGCGGTACACGCGCTCCGACGTCATCGCGTCGAACGCGTCGGCGACGAAGATGATCCGCGCGCCGAGCGGGATCTCGTCGCCGCGCAGCCGGTGCGGATAGCCGTCGCCGTCCCACCGCTCGTGGTGGTGGAGCACCCAGTCGGCAATCGGCTCGACGCCGAGGCTCTCGAGCATTCGGTGGCCGATCTGCGGATGCCGCTGCAGCACGAGCCGCTCGGACTCGTTCAGCGCGCCGGGCTTGCGGAGGATCTCCTCCGGGATCGCGAGCTTGCCGAGGTCGTGCAGGCTCGCGGCCAACCGCGTCAGCTCGATCTGCGGCTCGTCGAGGCCGAGGCGGCGTGAGATCCGCGCGGCGAGGTCGCCGACGCGCTCCGAGTGCGAGCCGGTGTACGCGTCGCGCGCGTCGACCGCCTTCGCGAGCGAGGCGGCGGCCCGGTAGCGTGCGGTGCGATCCGGGCTCTCGGCGAGCTGCTGCAGCTGCCGGAGCTCGATCTGCGTCGACTCGTACGTGCGGGCACGGTTCTTCCCGTCCTCCTTCGCCCAGTAGAGGGCGCTGTCGGCGAGGCGGATCAGCTCGTCGCGGCCGGCTCCCTGGATCGGGTACGTCGCGACGCCGGCCGACACCGTCACGGCGCCGACCTGCTCGATCTGTGCGGCACTCACGCGCTCGACGATCGACCGTGCGACGGCGATCGCAGACCGGTCGTCGAGCCCTGGCAGCAGCACGGCGAACTCGTCGCCGCCGAGACGGAAGCTCTCGCCGCCCTGGCGCAGCCGCGACGCGACCTGGCCGAGGACGCGGTCGCCGACCGGATGGCCGTGGTGGTCGTTCACGCCCTTGAAGTCGTCGATGTCGACGAGGCAGAGGCTGAGCGCATGACCGTTCTCCTCCGCCGCCGCGAGCTCGCGCTGCAGCCGCTCGTGGAAATGCCGGTGATTGCCGAGCCCCGTCAGCGGATCGGTGAGCGCGAGCTGCATCGCCTTGAGCGCGGCGAAGGTCGAGCGCTGGTAGAGGGCGATCGCGAGCAGCGGGCCGACGAGTGCGACCGACAGCGCCGGCGAGCGCTGCCACATCACGACGAGCATCAGCGCCGCGGACGACATGAGCGCGAAGGGCGCCGTCGTCTGCCGCGCGGTTCCCCACGCGACGCGCAGGAACGGTTTCCCCGACGACGCAGCGATGACTGCACTGATCAGCGCGAGGTTGACGACCCAGTTGTAGAGGAAGGCACACAGCGCGACGCGGCCGACGAGGGCGAGCAGCGAGTCGCCGTGGATCACGCGCAGCGCGAGGCCGGTGATCGCCGCGGCCAGCGAGAACATCGCGCCGTTGTAGGCGATGCGCAGCGGCGGGCGATGCCCGAGCAGGTGCGTGACCGTCGCGCCGCCGGCGGCGACGAACAGCCCCGCCTCCCAGCCGAAGAGGACGATCGTCGCGACCGCGAGGACGAGCCCGAGCGTCACGCCGCCGGCGTCGATTCCCTCGACGGGCACAGGGAACCGCTCGACGAGCACCATCACCACGAACAGGCACCCGACCGACACGAGCGCGCCGGTCGTGTGGTCGGTGCGGGCGTAGGAGACGACCGCGGCGGCGATCGCTGCGGCCCCCGCGACGATGACGGGGGCCACGATCGCGAGGACTCTGAAGGGTGGGCGAGATGCTTTGGTCATCGCCGCACTCCCCCTCCTAACCGGATCGCTTACCAGCTGAGCTGGAACTCGAACAGGCCCCAGCTGAGCTGCCCGAGGAGCACGGCCAGGGTGATGAGCAGCACCAGCAGTACGACGAACTTCGGTTTCCACTCCAGCATTCCGCTCACTTCCTCCAGAGCAACGAGGACGCCAGACGCCCTGCATTCTCTCGGTCGACGAATGTGCGCGGAATCACCCAATGGGGTGATCGTGCGAGACGTCCGCAGCGTCCCTCGTTCGGGGGACTACGAAGACAAGCCGGCTTCGGCGAGCGGCCGCCGACCCCACGCGAACTCGCGCGCGTACCACCCGGTGAGCGTCGCGAGCGCGACGCCGTCGTCGGACGAATGGATGAACCATCCGTTGCCGAGATAGATGCCCATGTGCCCGACCTGCGTCGGCTTCGAGCGCGTGCCTTTGTCGCCGAAGAAGATGACGTCCGCCGGCTGGAGGTCGACGAGCGCCAGGCGCTGCGTCTTCGGGACCTCGCCGCTCATGTCGTACGTCGTGCGGCCGCGGAGCGTGGACGCGAGCGTGCCCTCGCCCGCATACCACTGCAGCCTGTACACGCGCCAGACGAAGCCCGAGCAGTCGTAGCCGCCGCGCGAGCTGACACCGAACTCGGTCTCGGCGTCGTCGCTCGTGCCGCCCCAGATGTACGGCATCCCGATCTTCGAGACGGCGGTGTCGAGGATCCGCTTCTGCCAGTCGGTCAGCGTCGGCAGCGCGAACGACTGCGCCGCCTCCTCGACGTCCGGCACCTGCCGGTCCGAGAGCTGAAGGATCTGCGCCGTCGAGTAGGCGGCCTCGGCCCGCGTCGCGGTGTCCTGCGGGCGCAGCTCGAGCGAGTCCTCGGCCGCCGGGTGGTTGAGCCGCAGCCCGAGGAGCCGCGCGACGACCTCGGTGCCGAACCGCGAAGGGACGGTCAGGCCGGCGGCGCGCGCCGCCTTCGTGAACGAGGCGGCCGCGTCGCCGAGGCCGAGCGCGCTCACGAGGCGGGCGTCGAGCTGCCACATCTGCACAGGCCGGTCGGGGTCGGCGACCTGCCTCGGCGTCGCCGGCGTCATGGCGGTCGTCGTGGTTGTCGTCGTCGTGACGGTCGTCGTGACGGGATCGGTGGTCGTCGCCGGCGGGGGCGCGGGCTCCGGATCCTCGACGGGCGGCGGCGCGAGGCGCGCCTTGAGGTCGAAGACGAGGTTCTCGAGATCCTGGGCCGCCAACGGGTCGCTCGCGCGGAAGGCGGTCACGTTCTTCGCGCCGCCCATCAACCCGGCGGCGCTGACCACGCGAATCGCAGGCGCCGCCCACGACGCGGATTGCGTCGGCGCGGCGCTCGCAGGCGCGGCGAACGGGAGCAGCGCAAGGGAGGCGGTGAGGAAAAGGCGGCGACCCACTCCGGTACCCCATCGACCCCGGCCCGCCGCGACTTTAGGCTTCGCGCCCCGTGGACCTCGAAATCTCGCCGGAGCCGACCGAGGACGAGCGGGCGGCAATTGTCGAAGCCCTCTCTCAAGATGCGGAGAACGTGTCGATTCCGTGGGAGGAAGAACCATCGGAGCCGTAACCAGAGCTCCTGCGAGGCCGTTTCCCCCACATGTTCGAGGAGTGCATCCGCTGTAACGAAGCCCCCGCGGTCGACGAGCTCGGCTACTGCGGGCACTGCCACTGGGCGGTGCGCGCCGAAGTGGAAGAGGGCTTCTACCAGTTGCGCGAGTATCTCCGCGCGTGGGCGCGCTTCAGCGACTGGTGCTCGGCGCACGGCCTCACGCCGGCGTAGTCCTGGTTCGTCCGCGGAAGAGCGCCGGCGCGCTGCGTGCGTAGTCGAGCCCTGACACCCATGTCAGGACGACGGCGACGAGCAGCCCCCACCACGCGACGCGGTCGCTCCATGCTCCCGCCGCCGCGAAGCCGCCGAGCGCTGCGGCGACCGCCTGCGCCCACGTCTTGAGCTTGCCGAGGTCGCGCGCTGCGAGCACGACGCCGCGCTCGATCGCCGCCTGACGCAGACCGGTGATCGCGACCTCGCGGACGACGATCGCCGCGACCATCCACGCCGGGACGACGTCGAGGCCGACGAGCATGACCAGCGTCCCGAGCACGAGCACCTTGTCGGCGATCGGGTCGAGCAGCGAGCCGAGCGCAGACGAGCGTCCGTGCCGTCGCGCGAGCCGTCCGTCGAGCCAGTCGGTCGCCATCGCGACGCAGAAGACCACGGTCGCGCAGTACGCATGCGCGTGGAAGCTCCAGGCGAAGAGCACGACGACGACGGGCACGGACAGGCCGCGCGCGACCGTCAGCTGATCGGCGGGGGACACGAACCGGGAGAATACGGCGCAGCGATGTTCGAGAAAGTCCTGGTCGCCAACCGCGGGGAGATCGCGATCCGCGTCTTTCGGACCCTGCGCGAGCTCGGGCTCGGATCGGTCGCCGTCTATTCGGAGGGCGATGCGGCCGCGCTGCACGTCGCCTATGCGGACGAGGCGTATCTCTTGGGTGCGACGCCGCCGGCGGAGAGCTACCTCAACGTCGAGCGGCTGCTCGACGCGGCGGCCCGTTCCGGCGCAGGCGCCGTTCATCCCGGCTACGGCTTCCTCGCCGAGAACGCGGCGTTCGCGCGGGCGGTGGAAGCGGCCGGGCTCGTCTGGATCGGCCCGCCGGCGGCCGCGATCGAGCTGATGGGGAACAAGACCGCGGCGCGCACCGCGATGCGCGACGCAGGCGTGCCGATCATCCCCGGCACGACCGATCCGGTGCGGTCGGTCGACGAGCTGCTCGCGCTCGGCGAGGAGATCGGCTACCCGCTGCTGATCAAGGCGGCGGCCGGCGGCGGCGGCAAGGGGATGGAGGTCGTGGAGCGGCCGGAGGAGGCGCAGCGCGCGTTCGAGACGGCGCAGCGGCAGGGGCAGTCGTACTTCGCGAACCCGGACGTCTACGTCGAGAAGCTGATCGTCGACCCGCGTCACGTCGAGGTGCAGGTGCTCGCCGACGCGCACGGCAACGTGATCCACCTCGGCGAGCGCGACTGCACGATCCAGCGCCGTCACCAGAAGCTCGTCGAGGAGACGCCGTCGCCGGCGGTCGACGCAGCGCTGCGCGACCGCATCGGTTGCATCGGCGTCGACGCCGCGCGCGCGTGCGGCTACCGGAGCGCCGGCACGATCGAGGGCCTGCTGACTCGGGACGGC
>DATCJJ010000109.1:0-20030 GCA_036562845.1 Gaiellaceae bacterium
CTGAACGGATCCGCCGGCGGCAGCCAGGTGCTGGCGTACGTTCCCGCGGCGAGCGAAGCGCATTCGGAGAGGCGCGGCTCGTTCCTCCGGCGAACCCCGGGTCCTCATATGTGAGCGGTCACATGGGCGGCTCGAAGGAGCTAGGATCGCGGCGTGGGGCTCGAGCTGACCGGCAGAAACGCCCTCGTCACGGGGACGTCGCGAGGAATCGGGCCTGCAATCGCCGCCGGCCTGGCCGCGAAAGGCGCCCGGGTCCTGTGCCACGCGCGCCGCGAGGAGCCGGCCCGCGCACTGGCCGAGGAGCTCGGCGGCGTCCCGATCGTCGGCGAGCTCTCGACCGAGGAGGGGATCGCGTCGATCGCCGAGCAGACAACGGCCGCCGCCGCCGAGCTGCACGTCCTCGTTCACAATGCTGCGGTCAACCCGCGCGGCCGCGAGCCGTTCGACGAGGTCGACCGCGACGTCTTCGAGGCGGTCATGCGCGTGAACGTCATGGCGCCGCTCTTCCTCACGCAGGCGCTGCTCGGCCCGCTCCGGGCAGCCGGCAGCGCGCGCGTCGTCGTCCTGTCCTCCGAGTCCGGCCAACTCGCCGGAGGGCTGCCCGGCCACGGGCTGAGCTACGGCGTGTCGAAGGCTGCCGTGAACGCCGTGACGGCAATTGCGGCGGCAGCGTTGCGGGCCGACGGGATCCTCGTCAACACCATGCATCCGGGCTGGGTCAAGACCGACATGGGCGGGCCGGGCGCCGAGCTCACCCCGGAGCAAGGCGCGGACACGGCCGTCTACCTTGCAACGCTGCCCGACGACGGACCGAGCGGCCGCTTCTTCTACGAGCGCAAAGAGATCGCATGGTGATCGAGAGCCTGCTCGGCCCTCTGCGCGCGCCGGGCACACCGCCGGTGCACCAAGTCGGCATCGTCGTCGCCAGCTGCAACGACGCGGTCGAGCGCTACTCGGCGATGTTCGGCTACCGGGAGTGGCGACGCGACACGTTCGGCCCCGACGACGTCGAGCGGATGACGCTGCGCGGCGTCGACGCGGGCTACTCGATGCGGCTTGCCTTCGCGGGCACTGCGCCCGAGCTCGAGCTCATCGAGCCGGCCGGCGGCAACAGCCTGTACAGCGAGTGGCTCGCGGAGCGCGGCGAAGGGCTGCATCATCTCGCGGTCATCGTCAGCTCGCTCGACGAGTCGATCGCGGCGCTGGAGCAGGCGGGCTTCGCCAACGTGCAGTCCGGGCACGGCTTCAAGCCCGCGGGCACCGGCGGCTACGCGTACTTCGACACCACCGCGGCGCTCGGGTTCATCCTCGAGTGCGTCGAGATCTGACGATTCTGCGCTGCGTCGCGAACCCCGGCTGCATACTCGGCGAGGGGCCGGTGTGGGACGCGCGGTCGCAGTCCGTGTACTGGGTCGACATCCTCGGCTGCCGGATCCACCGCTACGACGGCGAGGGCAGCGAATCCTGGAGCACGCCAGAGCAGGTCGCGTTCGTCGCGCCGGAGCTCGACGGCACCCTCCTCGCCGGCTTCGCGTCCGGCCTGCACCGGGTCGCGTTGAGCGCCGACGGAACCGTGCGTGCCGAGCGGATCGACCGGGTCGCCGCCGGCGATCGCTTCAACGACGCGACGCGCGACACCCGAGGTCGACTCTGGGCGTGCACGCTCACCACCTACTACAGGTACGACGAGCGCCTCGTGCGTCACGAGATCGACCGCGGCTACCTCGTCGCGAACGGCCCCGCTCTCAGCCCCGACGAGCGGCTCGTGTACACCGTCGAGACCCGTGGGCACTCGCGGCGGCCCAGGGGAATCTTCGTCTCCCGCCTCACGGGGCACGACGAGCTGGCCGGTCAGCAGCTGCTCGTCGAGTGGGCGCCGCGCACATCCCAGCCGGACGGGATCGTGACGGACGCCGACGGGTGCCTCTGGGTCGGCGAGTTCGAGGGCAACGTCGTGCGTCGCTTCAGCCCCGAGGGCGAGGAGCTCGCGGCGTGGCCGCTGCCCGCGTGGAACCCGACGAAGCCGGCGCTCGGCGACGGCGTCGTGTACGTGACGAGCGCACGCTACGGCGTGGACGACGAGCAGCTCGCGCGGTACCCGGACACGGGCGGCCTGATCGAGATCAGCGGGATAGGCTCGGCGTCGTGAAGATCGCAGCCGTCGAGCCGCTGGTCGTCGACGTCGGATCGCGCAACTGGCTGTTCGTCGTCGTCGACACGGACGAGGGCGTCCGCGGCATCGGCGAGGGGAGCCTGCCGGGGCACCCGCTCGCGGTCGCCGCCGCCGTCGAGGAATACCGCTCGTACCTCGTCGGCGAGGACGCCGCGCGCATCCAGCACCTGTGGCAGCGGATGTACCGGCAGCCGTTCTTCCGCAGCGGCGCCGTCACGCTCTCGGCGATGAGCGCGATCGAGCAGGCGCTCTGGGACATCAAGGGGAAGGTGGCGGGCCTGCCCGTGTACGAGCTCCTCGGCGGCCGCTGCCACGACCGGATCAAGCTCTACGCGAACGGCCCGTCCGGCTCGACCGTCGAGGAGTACGCCGACAGTGGCCGGACGCTCGTCGCGCAGGGGTACACCGCGCTCAAGACGGGTGCGACGGTCCCCGTCCGCCCCGTGCAGGGCGACGCATTCCTCCGTGAGGTCGCGACCAGCTTCGAGGCGCTGCGCGGTGCGGTCGGCGACGACGTCGAGATCGCCTTCGACGCGCACGGCCGATTCTCACCCGCCATGGCGATCAAGCTCGCGCGCGTCCTCGAGCCGTACAACGTGTGGTTCCTCGAGGAGCCGGCGCTGCCGGAGAACGCAAAAGGGCTCCAGCAGGTCGCGCGCGCGACGGCGATCCCGGTGGCGACGGGTGAGCGCCTGTTCACGAAGTGGGCGTTCCGAGAGGTGCTCGAGCTCGGCGCGGCAGCGCTGCTGCAGCCCGACCTCTCGCACTGCGGCGGGGTGCTGGAGGCGCGGGCGATCGCCGCGATGGCGGAGGTCTACTTCTGCGGATTCGCGCCGCACAACCCGCTCGGGCCGGTCAACACGATCGTGTCCGCCCATGTCGGCATGGCCTCGCCGAACTTCGTCGCGCTCGAGCTGTGCCTGTATCCGCCGGCGTGGACGCGCGGCCTGCTGACGGAGCCGCTTGCGATCGCCGACGGCTGGCTCGAGCTGTCGAACCGTCCCGGCTGGGGTGTCGAGCTCGACGTCGAGCTCTGCCGGGCGCACCCGTACCGGCCCTACACACTGCCGATCCTCGAGCATCCGAGCGGCGCGATCGCGGACTGGTGAGGCGTGCCCGAGAAGCTGCGCATCGGGTTCGTCGGCGCGGGATTCATGGGCCAGCTCGCGCACATCCGAAGCTACGCGCGCCTCACGGACGAGTGCGAGCTCGTCGCGCTGGCAGAGCCGCGCCGCCGAACGGCCGAGCAAGTCGCCGAGCGGTACGGCATCGACCGCGTCTACCGCGACCACCGTGAGCTGGTCGAGGCCGAAGCGCTCGACGGCATCGTCGCCTCGCAGCACTTCACGCACCACGCTGCCCTCCTCCCCGATCTCTATCCGGCGGTCCGGCACCTGTTCACCGAGAAGCCCCTCGCACTCGCCCCGGCGACCGCGGACCGCCTCGTCGCGCTCGCGCGGGCGGCAGGGTGCACGCACATGGTCGGATATCACCGCCGGTCCGACCCTGCGACCCGCGAGGCGAAGCGCGTCGTCGACGAGTGGAAGTCGAGCGGCGAGCTCGGCCCCTTGCGATACGTGCGCATCTGCTATCCGTCGGGCGACTGGATCGACAACGCGCAGACTGCGCTGATCGACGCCGGCGACGAGCGGCCGGCGCTCGCCGGCGAGGAGCAGCCGCCCGACTTCGTCACGGACGACGAGTCGCGGTACGCGCTCTGGTCCGGCGCGAACGAGCTCGTCCATCCGCTCAACCTCCTTCGCCACCTCCTCGGCGAGCGGTACCGGCTCGAGCGCGCGCACGTCAGCGGCCGGCTCTACGCGTTCGAGAGCGAGTCCGGCGTGCCCGCGGCGATCGAGATGACGCCCTACCGGACGACGACGGGCTGGGACGAGGAGGCGCTCGTCGCGTTCGACCGCGGCTGCGTCCGCCTGCGGCCCGCCCCGTCGCTCGCGGACGGCCGGGCGGGCACGCTCGAAATCCGCCGCGACGCCGACCGGTCGTCGGCCACGCTTGCCCCGCTCGATCCGATGGAGGCGCAGGCCGCGGACTTCCTGCGCGTCTGCCGCGGCGAGGCCGATCCGCCGACCGATGCCGCCGAGGCGGCGGAGGACCTTCACCTCGTTGTGGAAACGGTGCGCGCCAGGCTGACCGATCCGCGCGCGCGAGAGCTCCTGCGCGTCGAGCGCGACGCGCAGGCTCGGGTGTGGCAGGAGCGGCTCAGCTCGCTGAGCCGCTAGCCCAGACCAGGCCGCGCGTGCACAGCTCGAGCGCCGGCTCCTGTTCGAGCACGCTCCTACGATGGCCGAGCGAGCAGTAGAAGACGCGGCCGCGGCCGTGCCTGCGCGTCCACGCCACGGGCATATCGACGTCACCGTTCGGGACGTGCGGGCCGTCGGCAACCGGGAAGCGCGTGACGGCGAGGACGTGATTCGCCGGATCGACGTGCATGTAGTACTGCTCGGAGCGGACGGGGAAGTCGTCGAGGCCACGCGTGATGACGTGCTCGCGATCGACGAAGCGAACTGCGTACTCGACGTCGTCGCCGCCCGGATGCGCGACCCACTGCCCGCCGGTCATGAACTGGTAGTCGGTCGCCTGGCGAAAGCTGTCGCACATGCCGCCGTGACAGCCGCCGATGCCGACGCCGCCCTCCACCGCGGCGAGTAGCCCGGCGAGCTGGTCGTCCTCGATCGTGCCCATCGACCAGACAGGCACGATCAGGCTGAGCCCGGCGAGCAGTCCGCGGTCGCGGAAGACGTCGAGCGAATCCGAGAGCGCGACGTCGAATCCCTCCCCGCGCAGCGCGGAAGCGAGCAGCTGCGCGACCGACTCGGGCTCGTGCCCGTCCCAGCCGCCCCAGACGATCAGCGCCTTCACGCGCCGGCGTGAAGCGCGATCGCCTCTCCGGTCTCCGGGTCGAAGAAGTGACAGAGACGCGGATCAAGACCGACCTTGATCGTGCGCCGCTCCCGCGGCGTCCCGGTCGCGACGAGCCGGGCGGTGAAGATCGCGCGCTCGTCCGCGAGCAGTGCGGCGTGCTCCTCTCCGGACTGCGCGCGCACGAGGTCGTCGGACTCGACCGCTGCGATCTCGAGCGGGAAGAAGACGAGCTCCTCCGCACCGAGGTTCTCCTGCACGGCCACGTCCCCCTCGATCGCCCAACCGCCGGAGGCGCCGTTCGTGAGCTCGGTCAGATGCTCGGGGCGGACGCCGAGGATGACGCTCGAGGGCAAGCGTCGGGCGTCCGGCCCGAGCTCCGAGAGCGGGAACGAGAAGTCGCCCAGGCGCAGCGCGCCGCCCGCGACCTTGCCCTCGGCGAGGTTCATCGACGGTGACCCGATGAAGGCAGCGACGAACAGGTTGGCCGGCGACCAGTAGAGACGCTGCGGCGTGTCCACCTGTTGGATCTGGCCCTTGTTCATCACCGCGGCCCGCTGGCCGAGCGTCATCGCCTCAACCTGGTCGTGCGTGACGTACACGGTCGTGACCCCGAGTTGCGCGTGCAATTGCGCGAGGTCGGCGCGGACTCGCACACGCAGCTTCGCGTCGAGGTTCGAGAGCGGCTCGTCCATCAGGTACACCGCGGGGCGGCGTGCGATCGCACGGCCCATTGCGACGCGCTGCCGCTGGCCGCCCGAGAGCGCGAGCGGACGCCGATCCAGGAGCTCTTCGAGCCCGAGCAGCCGCGCCGCGTTGGCGATGCGCGCGCCGATCTCCTGGCGCGGCGTGCGCCGTACCTTGAGACCGAACGCGATGTTGTTGCGCACGCTCATGTGCGGATAGAGCGCGTAGTTCTGGAAGACCATCGCAATGTCTCGATCCTTCGGCGAGACGTCGGTGACGTCACGGTCGCCGATGAAGACCGCGCCGTCGGTCACGTCCTCGAGCCCGCCGATGCAGCGGAGCAACGTCGTCTTGCCGCAGCCGGACGGTCCGACGAGGACCACGAACTCCCCGTCCTCGATCGTCAGGTTGACGCCGTCGACGGCACGCACGCCGTTCGGGAAGACCTTGACGACGTCCTGGAGAACGATGCCGCTCATCGAGTCACCCCTTCAGTCCGGTTGTGACGATGCCGCGCGCGAGCTTCTTCTGGAGCGCGAAGAACAGCAGCACGACCGGCAGCGTGAAGAGCATTGCGCCCGCGAGCGTGACCGGAATGTACGCGAACGACCCGGTCGCGTTCGTATAGCCGCCGGCGATCTTCGGGCCGAGCGTCGTCTGGTTGTCGTAGAGGAGGAGCGCCGGGAAGATGTAGTCGCCCCAAACCCACGTGAACATGACGATCGTCCCGGCCGCGAGCACGGCGCCCGAGTTCGGCAGGTAGATCCACAGGAAGATGCGCAGGCTTCCGCAGCCGTCGATCGCCGCCGCGTCGTGCAGCTCGGAGGGGAAGTTCGCATAGAACTGGCGGAAGAGGAAGATGAGGAACGGCACGCCGCCGAGCCCCCACAGGAACCACGGCCAGTACGTGTTCACCATGTGCACGTGGGCGAAGACGACGAACTGCGGAATGAAGGTGATGACGAAGGGGACGAGTGTCGTCGCGAGCACGCACATGAACAGCACGTTCCGCCCCCTCGCCCGGTGACGCGCGAAGCCGTAGCCGGCGAGCGCGCTCGTGAACACGACGGGAACCGTGTAGATGATGCTCAGCACGACCGTGTTCTTCAGGTAGTGGGCGAACGGCAGGAGTCCCGACCACGCAAGCCGGTAGTTGCTCCAGTGGAGCGGATGCGGGATCAGCGATCCCAGAAGACCTGCATTCGGATCACGGAGCGACTCGAGGACGCCCCACGCGATCGGCGCGATGAACACGACGACGAGGAACAGGAGCAGCGCGTGGATCGCGACGCGGCCGCTCGTCCGGCGCAACGTCCACGGTCGGCGGCGACCCGCGCGCCGGCGGTGGAGGAGGGCGAGGCTACTCATTGCTGTACTGCTCGCTTCCGTAGTAGACCCAGAAGCGGCCGCTGAAGAAGAGCGCGGCCGTGATGAGCATCAGGGCCAGGACGAAGATCCAGATCATGGCGGCGCCGTAGCCGTAGTCGCCGTAGACGAAGATCTCCTGCAGCGCCTGCACGTTGAAGAGCTGGTTGGGCGGCGGAACGGAGGCTCCGAGGCCTCCGGTGGTGTTCGGCGCGAGCAGCAGCGGCTGCGCCACGACCTGGGCCGCCCCGATCAGGCTGAAGATCAGCTGGAACATGATCACCGGCGTCAGGAGCGGGAGCGTGACCTTGCGAAACACGGCGAAGCGGCTCGCGCCGTCGATGCGCGCCGCCTCGTACAGCTCCTCGGGGATGCTCTGCAGCCCGGCGAGGAAGATCAGCATCCCGACGCCGGCACTGCCCCACAACACGAGGGCAAGCAGCGTCGCCCGCGGATGGCCGACGAGCCAGTCGATCGAGCTCGAGCCGCCGAGCGCCCCGATGATCCGGTTGACGAGGCCGCCGTCCTGCGCCGTGATCGCCTTCCAGATGTACGCGGTCGCGACGATCGGGATGATCGCGGGCAGGTAGAACAGCGTCCGCCAGAGCCCGAGGGCCTTGATGCGCGAGTTGAGCAGGAGCGCGAGCCCGAGCTGGATGGCGAGCGTCGCCGGGACGACGATGAGCGTGAAGACACCCGTGCGGATGAGCGACTGCCAGAACTCCGGATCGTGGAAGGCGCGCCTGTAGTTCGCGAAGCCGACGTACCGGAGCGAGGTGTGGAGGTTGAAGCCGTTGAAGTTCGACAGCGAGATCGCGAAGCCGAGCGCGAGGGGGAGGATCGACAGGAAGATGAACCCGAGCAGCCACGGCGAGATGAAGCCGTAGAAGGCGAGCGTCTCTCGTCTCCGGAGTGACGCTCGCCTTCGTCGGGTCGATGCTGCGTGCGGTTCAGCGACGGACTGCTGTGCTGTCGCCACCGGTCTCGTGGGGCTGCCTCAGCCGTTCTTCCCGGCCGCGATCGCCCGGTTGGTGTCGGACTCGACCGTGCTCATGAACTTCTTGAACGACATCTGCCCCGACAGCGCCGACGGGAGGTTCTTGACGTACGACTGCGCAACCGCGGTGAGGTCGTTCAGGCCGATCAGGTTCGGGTTGAACTGCAGCGTGACGTTCGACCGCGGCAGCTCGTGGATGAGGGTCTTGTACGCGTTCCGCTGGAAGGCGTTGGTCTGCGGGATCCGGTCGAACAGCGACTTCTGAGCCGGGACGCCCCAGCCGATGCCGGCGCGGTCGCGCGCGGGCTTGCCGCCCATGTACCACTCGAACACGGTCCAGGCCTCGTCCGGGTGCTTCGTCGCCTCGGCCATCACCCAGCCCGTGGCGGTGATGGTCGGGTCGATGTGCTTGCCGTGCTTCCAGCGCGGCGCGGTCAGCAGGCGCGTGTTCGCGACGGCGCCCTTGTCGCTCGAGACCTGCCCGCTGAACCAGAAGCCGTACTGCGTCATCGAGCACGTGCCCTTGTTGAACGCGGCGCCCGACCAGCCGTCGGGATCCGGGTTCTCGGGCCCGAGGTCCATCTTCTGCTGCGAATAGCGGAAGAAGTACTGGAAGATCTGCATCGCCGCCGGGTTCGACGTGAGGTTCATCTTCGAGAAGTCCGCCGAGTAGAGCGGCTTCGCGCCTTCCGAGGCGAGGATCGTCATGACGACGCGGTCGATCCAGCCGAGGCTGTTCGCGACGTCGAGGACCCACTTCGCCTTCTTCGCCTTCTTGATCTTGACGGCGATATTCCAGAGGTCGTCGTACGTCCACGCATCGGTCGGTCCCGGGATGTCGACCTTCAGGCCCTTGAGGACGTCCGTGCGGACGAAGACGGTCATGTCCGGAGACCAGTCCTTCACCATCCCGTACCGCGGTCCCTTCCCGACCGTCTTCCCGTCGAACCGGTAGTAGTCGTTCGCGGGCGTGAGGTCGGCCGGGTGGATCAGGTCGCTCTGCGCGAAGTACGTGTCGAGGTTCTTGATCTGCCCCCGCTTCGCGAACTGCGGCACGAGCGGAGCCTGCACCCTGAACAGGTCCGGCGGTGTCCCGGCGGCCATCATCGCCTGGAAGCGCGGCCCGTCGGTGACGATCCACTGGATGTTGATGTTCGGGTTCTTGTTCTGGAAGTCGGCGATGTCCTGGTTCGAGATCTCGCCGTTGTTCGTCATCAGCGTGACGGTCGTCGCGGCGAGACGCCGACGCGGGATGGCCCGTGCCAACTCGGGGCTCCAGAGCGTGCCGGCCGCCAGCGACCCGGCTACACCGGCAGCTCCCCCGAGGAGTTTGCGGCGCGAGAGGCGCGTCTCTTCGATGTCATACGCCATGCTCTTCGATCCTTTCCGAGTTGCTTCGCGGCCTTCAGCGCTTCCTGTCTGCGACGCCTCCTTCGTCCCATACGTGGCTTGACCCGGACGGTTTGTGACCGTTAACATAACCATGTGACAGACCGTCTGTCAAGATGACTCGTCACATGGCCGCACCGACCCCGAAGCGGCCGACGATCCGCGACGTCGCCGCGCTCGCCGGCGTCTCCCACCAGACCGTCTCCCGCGTGATCAACGGGGACGACACCGTGCGCCCGCAGACGCGGGCCCGCGTCCTGCAGACGATCGAGCAGATCGACTACCGGGTTCGCCGCGTCACTCCCACGCGCACGCACTGCATCGGGATGGTGACGACCGATGTCTCCGACCATTCGTTTGCGGAGGCGGTGGCCGGGGCCGAGAAGGAGGCCCGGCGCCGCGGCTACTACCTCATGGTCGCAAGCGTCGAGGAGTCCTCGGAGGAGGACGACAGCGGCTACCTGCGACTGCTGCTCGAGCGGCGGATCGAAGGCCTCATCCTCGCGCGCGCACACACCCCGTCCGAGCAACTGCTCGCGGCGATCGCGAACGGCGTCCCCGTCGTCACGATCGGCCCGCGCGTCGGCGAGCATAGCGCCGTCGACGTCGACAACGTCGGCGCCGCCCGCGAAGCGGTCGCCCACCTGCTCGGACGCGGGCACCGCTCGATCGCGATGATCACCGGGCCCGGCGACTGGCCCGCAGTCCGGAGCCGCAGCGCCGGCTACCACGCCGCGCACGAGGAATGGGGCATCACCGCGGCCGCCGAGCTCGTCGAGGACGCGCTCGACTGGTCGCCGACGAGCGGTCAAGCCGCGACCGCCCGCTTGCTCGCCCGCGGGACGCCGTTCACCGCGCTCTTCGCGCACAGCGACCTCGTCGCGCTCGGCGCGATTCGCGAGCTGCGCGCGCACGGGCTCGCGGTTCCGGAGGACGTCTCGGTCGTCGGCTTCGACGATATCGACGTCGCGGCGTTCTTCGACCCGCCGCTGACGACCGTCCGCCAGCCGATGGACCGCGTCGGCGGGCTCGCGGCCAGCCTGCTGATCGACGGCGACCGGACGCGCTCCCGCCTGCACCTGCTGCCGGCAACGGTCATCGCGCGCGAGTCGGTCGCCGACGTCGCGCGTTCCTAGTGCATGTCGTCACGCTGAGCTTCGACGACGGGTTCGCACGCTCGTCGCTGCGCACAGCGGAGATCTTCGACCGCTTCGGGCTGTCGGCGGCGCTCAACGTCGTCGCGCGCGGCCACCTCGACCGACCGCGCGAGTCGTGGCACGAGCGGTGGCCGAAGGGCGACTTCACGCTCTGGAACGAGCTCGCCGACCGCGGGCACGAGGTCATGCCGCACGGACTCGAGCACGCGGACAAGGCGGCGCTCCCGTTCGCGGGAGCGGTGCGCAGGATCGAGGCATGCCTCGATGTCTTCGCCGCGGAGCTCGCCGGCTTCGACGCAACGCGTGCGGTGTTCGCCTTTCCGTACAACCGGTCGACACCGGAGCTCGAGTCCTGGCTGCCGACCGTCGTGCGCGCGTTCAGGACGGCGGGCGATCCGATCATGCCGTTGCCGCAACCCGGTCAGACGAGGATCGCGTGCACGAGCTTCGGCCCGGGCCCCTGCGACGCGCATCTCGAGTCGCTCGTCGACGAGCTGCTCGCCCGCCCCTCCGGTTGGCTCTGTTACAACACGCACGGTCTCGACGGCGAAGGTTGGGGGCCGCTCTCGTCGGCGACGCTCGAGCGCCTGCTCGACCGGCTCACCTCAGCCGGCGTGCGCGTGCTGCCTGCCGGCGCAGCGCTCGATTCAGCGTAAGGGCTCGACCACCGGCTCGGTCACCGGCGCCTCGCGGCGGACGAACGTCACGTCGAACTTCGGGAGCGCGAACGTTTCACCGGTCGCGAGGTTGACGCGGCGCTCCTCTTCACCGTGGTTCAGCACCATGAGAAAGCGCTCGTCCCCGCTGCGCAGGCACAGGACCTCGACGTCGCCGGGGACGTCGTGCACCGTGATCTCGGCGCGCGCGCACAGCGTTCGGAAGAGCGAGCCGAGCAGCTCCTCCCCCGCGGCCCCGCCGACGTAGACGGCCGTGCCGCCGCCGACGCGGCGTTCCGAGACAGCCGCACCGTCGGCGAAGTCGCCGTCCGCATACGTGGCGAGCGACGTCGCGTCGACGACCGCCAGCTCCTCGAACCACCCGTCGAACGTGCCGGTGAGCCCACCCTGGAGACCGGCCGACACATCGCCGCTCGCGATCTCGACCACCTCGACCCCGAGCAGCTCGACGAGCCCGGAGGGCATGCGTCGGTTCGGGATCGCGCCCGTCACGTCGCGCACACCCGCCCGCGGGCCGACGACGAGCGTCCCGCCGCCCTCGACGTACGCCGAGAGCTGCGCGGCGACGTGTTCGTCGACGATCGGCATGCTCGGGACGACGACGAGCCGGTAGCGGGAGATGTCCCGGCCGGCAGGGACGACGTCGGCGCCGACCCCGAGCCGCCGGAGCGCTGCGTACCACCGGTGCACGGTCGCCTCGTGCGCAAGCGCGGCGTTCGCCGGTTGGATCTGGAGCGCGAACCGCGAGTCGTAGTCGTGGAGCACGGCGACCTCCGCATCGGGCACGGCGTCCGCCAGCAGCGCCAGCTCGTCCAGCTCCGCGGCGAGCCGCTCGACGTCGCGGTAGCGGCGGCCGACGACGCCGTCGGCGTCGAGGATTCCGTACCAGTGCTGCTCGGTGCCGAACCGCGCCGTGCGCCAGCGGAAGAAGACGACGGTGTCGGCGCCGTGGGCGATCGCCTGGTAGGTGAAGAGCCGCACCTGCCCGCGCCGAGGCGAGCGCACGTACTCCCAGCCGAGCGGCCCGACCTGCTGCTCCATCACCCAGACGCGGGGCGGCTTGAAGCCGCGCATCGCGTCTGCGGCGAGCGCAGTGTGGGTCCACGTCGTTCCCGGCCAACCTGCCGGATAGTTGTCCCAGGAGACGAAGTCGAGGCCGGCGGTGAGCGCGGCGTAGTCGACCTCGCCGACGCCGAAGCCCATGAGGTTGTGGGTGATGCGCTGGTCGGCGACGGCGTGCGCGCGCAGGAGGTCGAGCTGGCGGCGGAGATACGCCACGTAGCTCTGCGACGAGAAGCGGCGGAAGTCGAGGGCGAGGCCGGGATTCGGCGCGCGCTGCGAGAAGCCGCCGTCGCGCGTCGGCTCGGATGCGGGGAGGCCGATGTCCTCCCACGTGTCGTAGCGCTGGCTCCAGAACGCCGTGCCCCAGGTCGCGTTCAGCTCGTCGAGCGTGCCGTACCGCTCGCGGAGCCAGCGGCGGAACGCGGCGCGACAGTGCTCGCAGTAGCAGCGGCCCCCGATCTCGTTGTCGATCTGCCACACACGCACGCGCTCGTCCCGCCCGTAGTGCGCGGCGAGCGCGGTGACGATCCGGTCGGTCGCCTCGAGGAACGGCGGCGAGTTCGGGCAGTAGTGACGGCGCGTGCCGAACCCGAGCGGGTGGCGATCGGCGACGATCGGGAGAACGTCGGGGTGCTCGCGGACGAGCCAGGCCGGCGGCGCCGCGGTCGGCGTCCCGAGGACGACCTCGAGGCCCTCGGCGGTGAGGAGCCCGATCGCCTCGTCCAGCCACGCGAAGTCGAAGCGCCCGGCCTCGGGCTCGAGCTCGGCCCAGGCGAACTCGGCGAGGCGCACGACAGAGAGGCCGGCTTCGGCCATGAGCCGTGCGTCGACGGGCCACCGCTCCCGAGGCCACTGCTCGGGGTAGTAGGCCGTCCCGAGCCTGATCCTGCGCTCGCTCGCCCCGACGCTCAGGAGCCTGCTCCTCCTTTCGCTCTCCCGTCCTCCCTTTGTGAACGGTAACACTACTAATGTGACAGTTGCGCTGTCAAGGTGACGGTCACATCGGGACCGGCACCGCGAGCCCCGTCGCCGCGAGCTCCGATGCGACCGCCTCGGCGCCCGAGCGCCCAAGGAGCTCGAGCCCGAGCCGTGCCCGCCGGACCCGTTCCCGGCTCAGGGCGACCGCGGTCGCCTCCAGGTGCGAGCCGCTCGGATAGAGGGCCGGCGCGTTGCGGAGGCCGAACTTGAGGTAGACCGGCGCGCACACGCGGACGATCTCCGGGATCTCGTGGTGGCGGACGAAGCCTCCGACGTCGTCGGGCGACTCGACGTAGACGTCGAGCGGCACGTCGACGGCCGCGCGGATCGCCGCGAGCTGCGCGAGCGTCAGATCGGTCGGCACGTTGATCGTGTCGGCCCCGAGCTCGACGAAGACACGGGCCGACGACGCGTTCGCCGCCGGCAGCATCACCGACACCTTCGCCTGCATGTCCGGCGGGAGAAGCCCCTCGCGGCGGGCGCGACCGAACGCCGCGAGCACGCCGACGTCGGCCACGAGCACGCTGCGGAATCCGTGCGCGGCCGCCCGGCGGGCGTCGTCGAGACCGGCGACGACCTGCTCCTGCCCCCACGCCGCCGGCGCGAGCGCCCCGCCGGCACTCGCGCGCGCGGCCGCCGAGGGGGCCCACGCGGCGTTCGGTCTCGCGAACAGGCTGACCTCGACGCGCGCGTCCGCTCCGAGTCGCGCCATGCCGTCGAGCTCCGCGTCCGTCTGGAGGAAGACGCCGCTGCCCTGCGAGACGCGATGGACGAGGACGTCGAGCTGCGCCGCCTCCTCGAGCACGGCCTCGAGACACCGTGGCCCCTCGGTGCTCGGGATCTCGACGCGATAGTGGGCGCCGTCGGGAAAGCGCTTCGCCGACGTCGGCAGCTCGTTGAGGTCGCCGCGCGGCAGGCCGATCGACGCGAGGAAGTCGCGCGTCTCCATCAGTCGACGTACACCGTCTTCCACTCGGTGAAGAACTCGCGCGCCGCCTTCCCCTGCTCACGCGATCCCGACGAGCTCGCCTTCGTCCCGCCGAACGGGACGTGCAGCTCGAGGCCGGCGCTCTCCTGGTTGACCTTGACGACGCCCGCACGCACGTCCTTGGCGAAGCGGAGCGCCCGGCCGAGGTCGCGCGTGAACACCGCGGCCGAGAGACCGAACGGGGTGTCGTTGGCCGCGTCGACGGCGTCGGCATACGAGTCCGCCGGAAGCAGCGCCGCGACCGGGCCGAACACCTCCTCGCGGACGACGGCGCTCTCCGGCCCGAGACCTGCAAGGACGGTCGGCTGCATGTAGTACCCACCGTCGATCGCGGCCGGCCCGCCGCCGGCGAGTGCTGTTCCGCCGTCCCGCCGCGCGCCGTCGAGGTAGCCGGCGACGCGTTCGAGCTGCGCGGCGGACGCAAGCGGCCCGACGACGGTGCGCGGATCGAGCGGATCTCCGAGCCGCCAGCCGCGCGCGTGTTCGACGAGCCGCTCGGCCAGCGGCTCGAGCACGGCGCGCTCGACGATCACGCGGCTCGTCGCCGTGCACTTCTGCCCGGCGGAGAGGAACGCCCCGCGTGCGACCTGCTCCGCAGCGAGATCGAGATCGGCGTCCGCGAGGACGACGGCAGGATTCTTGCCGCCGAGCTCGAGCTGTACCTTGGCTCCGCGCGCGATCGCCTCCAGCTGCAACCGGCGGCCCACCTCGTTCGAGCCCGTGAACGTCACCGCCTCGACCGGCCCGGCGAGCAGCGTGGCGCCGACGTCGCCGCTGCGGCCGAGCACGACGCCGAGGACGCCGGCCGGCAAACCGGCGTCGGCGAAGGCGCGGGTGAAGTGCACGGCGGTGAGCGGCACGAGCTCCGCCGGCTTCCACACGACGCAGTTGCCGTACGCGAGCGCGGGCGCGAGCTTCCAGGCCGGGATCGCGATCGGGAAGTTCCACGGCGTGATCGCGAGTACGACTCCGACCGGCTCGCGCCGCGCGTACAGGAACGTCGACCGAGAGGCGCTCGGGTAGGTCTCGCCGTCCGGCTCGAGCGTCTGCCCCGCGTAGTACCGGAGGATCGCCACGGCGCGCCGCGTCTCGCCGATCGCCTCGGCGAGTGTCTTCCCCTCTTCCCGGGCGAGGTCGCGGCCGACGTCTTCGGCGCGGGCCTCGAGCAGGTCGGCGGCGCGCCGCAGGATCTCGCCGCGCGCCGGCGCCGGCGTGTCGCGCCAGGCCGGGAACGCGGCGCGCGCGGCGGTGATCGCCTCCTCCGCGAGAGCCGCGTCCGCCGCCTGCACCTCCGCGACCACCTCGCTCGGCCGCGCCGGGTTGACGTCCTCGAGGGTGCCGGTGCCGGCGCGCCATTCGCCTGCGACGTACGACCGAAGCGGCTCAGGCACGGGTCGACTGAGGCTCGCGCTGCAGGCGCTTCAACGTGCGCATCACGTCGTCGCCGTGCCGGCCGAAGAGGTCGTGCAGGCGCACGTACTCGGTGTACAGCGCGTCGTACGTCTCGCGGTGCGCGGGGTTCGGCTCGTAGACGGTGGCGCTGAGGCGCGCCATCCGCCGCGACGCAGCGGCGATCGAGTCGTACGCACCGGCGGCGACGGCGCCGAACATCGCCGCACCGAGCGCGGGGGTCTGCGCCGAGGCTGCGACGCCGAGCTCGAGGCCGAGCACGTCTGCATAGATCTGCATGAGCAGCCGGTTCCGCTCGGGCAGGCCGCCGCAGGCGACGATCCGCTCGACGGGGACGCCCGCCCGCTCGAACGCGTCGACGATCACGCGCGTGCCGAACGCGGTCGCCTCGATCAGCGCGCGGTAGATCTCCGCCGGCCGCGTCGCGAGCGACATGCCGACGAGCAAGCCGCGCACATCCGCGTCGACGAGCACCGACCTGTTCCCGTTCCACCAGTCGAGCGCGAGCAGCCCGCTTTCGCCGGGCCACAGCGCCGCGGCGTCGCGCTCGAGGTGCTCGTGCTCGCCGCCGAAGTTGCGAACGAACCACCCGAAGATGTCGCCGACCGCGGACTGCCCGGCTTCGTACCCGTACAGCCCCGGCACGACGCCGTCCTCGACGACGCCGCACATACCCTCGACGCGCTCCTCGCGTTCCCCGAGCAGGATGTGGCACGTGCTGGTCCCCATGATCGCGACGAGCGTCCCGGGCTCGATCACCATCACCGCCGGCGCCGACACGTGCGCGTCGACGTTTGCGACGGCGACGGCCGTACCCGGACGAAGCCCGGTCCACGCTGCCGCCCGCTCGCTCAGCCCGCCGGCGCGCGCCCCGAGCGGTGCGAGCTCGCGCGACATCTTCTCGTCGACGACATGCGCGAACCGTGGGTCGAGCGCGGCGAAGTAGTCGTCGGACGGGAAGCCGTCGCGCTTCGACCACAACGCCTTGTAGCCGGCCGTGCACGTGTTCCGCGTCTCGACGCCGGTGAGCTGCCAGACGATCCAGTCGGCCGCCTCGATCAGCCGGTCGGCGCGCTCGTACACGTCGGGCGCCTCGTCGAGGATCTGCAGCGCCTTCGCGAAGAACCACTCGGACGAGTAGCGGCCGCCGTAGCGGTCCAACCACGGCTCGTCGCGCGCGGCGGCGACCTCGTTGATGCGGTCGGCCTCCGGCTGCGCGGCATGGTGCTTCCAGAGCTTGACCCAGGCGTGCGGCTCGCGCCGCAGCCCGTCGAGCGTGCAGAGCGGCGTGCCGTCTGCGAGTGTCGGCAGCATCGTGCATGACGTGAAGTCGACGCCGATCCCGATCACATCCGCAGGATCGACGCCGGTCGCCGAGAGCAGGGCGGGAACCGCCTCCTGCAACGTCCGCTCGTAGTCCTCCGGATCCTGCAGCGCCCAGTCGAGCTCGAGCACGACGTCGTCGTCGGGCGCAGGCAGCCGCTCGTCGATCACGCCGTGCCGGTACATGTACACCTGCGTTCCCAGCTCGCGCCCGTCCGCGCAGTCGACGAGCACGGCCCGGCCCGATTCGGTGCCGAAGTCGATGCCGAGCGCGTATGTCACGGCTCGATCACGACCTTGACGCCGTCGTGACGGACGAGCTCGTCAAAGGCACCGGCCCAGTCGTCGAGCGAATGCCGGGCGGTGACGAGCGGCGCGAGCTCGAGACGGCCGCGCCCGGCGAGGTCGATCGCGCGCGCGAGGTCGGCCGGCTCCATCCGCCGTGAGAGCAACAGCGTCAACCCCTTCCGCCGCGCCGTCGAGGCCGTGAACGAGGTCCGGTCGCCGGAGGGGATGCCGACGAGCACGACGCGACCCCCCGGGCAGGTCGCCGCGATCGCGTCGTCGAGCGACGCGTCTTCGCCCGCGACCTCGAAGGCGACGTCGACCTCGCCTCCCTCCCACCGCTCGGCGCCCAGCGCGCGCGCGACGGCGAGCCGATGCGGGAGCACGTCGGTCGCGACGACCGTCGCGCCCGACGCGAGCAGCGCCTGGACGAGGAGGATCCCGATCGGGCCGCACCCGAACACGCCCGCCCGCGTCGCGGTGGACACGTGGCCGAGGTCGACCGCGTGCAGCGCGACCCCGAGCGGCTCGAGGAGCGTCGCCGTCGCGTCGTCCAGCGCATCGGGCAGCGGATGCACGAGCACCTCGGGCCACGCGAGCGCACCGCGCAGCGCGCCGTCGGTGCGCCCGTGCCCGGCGAAGCGGACGCCGAGGCAGAGGTGCGACCGTCCTGCCTTACACGGCGCGCACCCCCCGCACGGGATTGCCGGGTCGACCGCGACACGCTCACCCGCACGCGGGCCGCGTTCGATCATCCCGACGAACTCGTGCCCGAGCACGAGCGGCCGTGTGAGCACCGCGTCGCCGATGCCGCCCTCCTCGAACCAATGCCGGTCCGAGCCGCACAGGCCGACGGCGGTCACCCGCACCAGCACCTCGCCGTCGCCGGGCTCCGGCGCAGGCTCGTCGTGCAGGCGAAGGTCGCCGGCGGCGTGCAGGCGGAGCGCCTTCATGAGCCTCGCGGCTGACCGTAGTACGCGCCCGCGCCGTGCTTGCGGCGGTAGTGGCGCTGCAGAAGGCCGTCGTCGATCTGCGCGACGTCGGCGGCGAGCGACACGGTGCGGTACGCGGAGGCCGCGACCGCCTCGAGCGCGACTGCGTTCTCCACGGCGGATTCGGCATCCTCGCCCCACGCGAACGGGCCGTGCGACGCGACGAGGACCGCGGGCATCTCGAGCGGGTCGAGCTCGAGGCGCTCGAGTGTCTCGACGACGACGTTGCCGGTGCGCGTTTCGTACTCGCCGGCGATCTCGTCCTCCGCCAGAGCGCGCGTCACGGGCACGGGACCGTGGAAGTGGTCGGCATGCGTGGTTCCGAGACAGGGGATCGGCAGCAGGGCCTGCGCCCAGGCGGTCGCATACGGCGAGTGCGTGTGGACGATGCCGCCCACGGCGTCGAACCGGCGATAGAGCACGAGATGCGTCGGCGTGTCGGACGACGGCCGATAGGCGCCGTCGACCACCTCGCCGGTGTCGACGTCGACGAGGACGATCGCGTCCGGTGTCAGGTCGGCGTAGGGAACGCCGCTCGGCTTGATCGCCATCACACCGGCGCCCCGATCGACCGCGCTCGCGTTCCCGAACGTCAGCACGACCAGACCGGCGGCCACGATGTCGAGATTCGCCCGAAAGGCCCGCTCGCGGAGCTCGTCGCGGCTGCTCATCGCGCGTACGACGCCTCGTTCCAGCGCAACTCCTTGCGGATGTCGCCGGCGCGCGTCGACTCGTCGACGACGACGAGCTCGACGCCGGTCAGCTCCGCGAAGTCGGAGATCTCCTCGATCCCGAGGGCGGTCGTGTACACGGTGTGATGCGAGCCGCCGGCCGTGAGCCATGCCTCCGCCGCTGTCGCGAGATCGGGTTTCGGCCGCCACACCGCGCGGGCGACCGGAAGCCGCGGCAGGTCCTCGTCCGGCTCGACCGTCTCGATCTCGTTCGCAACGAGCCGGAAGCGGTGGCCGAGGTCGACGAGCGAGACGACGACGGCCGGCCCGGGCGCCGCGTTGAAGACGAGCCGCACCGGGTCGTCCTTGCCCCCGATCGACAAGGGATGGATCTCGCAGCTCGGACGGCCGGCTGCGATCGACGGGCAGATCTCGAGCATGTGCGCGCCGAGCACGTTCGCATTGCCGGGGGCGAGGTCGTACGTGTAGTCCTCCATGAACGAGGTCCCGCCCGGGAGCCCCTCGGCCATCACCTTGAAGATGCGCAAGAGCGCCGCCGCTTTCCAGTCGCCTTCGGCGCCGAAGCCGTAGCCGTCGGCCATCAGCCGCTGCGCCGCGATCCCGGGCAGCTGCGGCAGCTCGCCGAGATCCTCGAACGTGTCCGTGAAGGCGCCGAAGGAGCCGTCGTCGAGGAAGGCGCGCAGCCCCGCCTCGATTCGGGCCGCGTCGCGGAGCGCCGCGCGGCGGCCGCCGTCGGCGCGCAGCACCGGAGCGAGCTCGTAGTCGTCCTCGTAGCGCGCCACGAGCTCGTCGACGGCTGCGTCGGGGACGCCCTGCACCGCGTGGACGAGCTCGCCGACGCCGAAGCCGTCGACCGAGAAGCCGAAGCGGAGCTGCGCCTCGACCTTGTCGCCCTCGGTGACGGCGACGTTCCGCATGTTGTCGCCGAACCGGGCGACCTTGAGCGTGCGCGCCTCCTGCACCCCGAGCGCCGCG
>DATCJJ010000114.1:0-11205 GCA_036562845.1 Gaiellaceae bacterium
AGAAGAACCTCATCCGCACCGACCTCTACCTCGCCGACGAGGTCTTCATGGTCGGCACCGCCGCCGAGGTGACGCCGATCCGCGAGATCGACGACCACGTCGTCGGGCCGCCCGGGCCGGTCACGCTCGAGATCCAGCAGGCGTATCTCGACACCGTCCGCGGTCGCAACGACCGCTGGTCGCACTGGCGCGAGTACGCGCCGGCGACGAAGACGCAGGCGTGAAGCAGGAGGTGCGGCCCCCACAAACGGGCGCTATCCCGCTCAGCGGGCCGTTCCTGAACGAGCGCGAGGAGGAGCTCGTGCTCGAGGTGCTGCGGTCGGGACAGCTCTCGCTCGGGCCGATGATCGACCGCTTCGAGCAGGCCTTCGCCGAGAAGCTCGGCGTGCCGTACGCGGCAGCGGTCTCGTCGGGCACCGCGGGGCTCCATCTGCTCTGCATCGCCGCAGGCATCGAGCCCGGCGACGAGGTGATCACGTCGCCCTACTCGTTCGCCGCGAGCGCGAACTGCTTCATCTACGAGGGCGGCGTTCCGGTCTTCGCCGACATCGACGCGCGCACGCTCAACCTGCGGCCCGACGCGGTGCGCGAGGCGATCACGCCGCGCACGAAGGCGATCGTGCCGGTCGACATCTACGGCTACCCGTGCGAGCTCGACGAGCTGCGCGCAATCGCCGACGAGCACGGGCTGGCTCTCATCCAGGACTCGTGCGAGGCGCTCGGCGCGCGCTACAAGGGCCGCGCCCTCGGAACCCACGGGCCGAGCGCGGTCTTCGCCTTCTATCCGAACAAGCAGATGACGACCGGCGAAGGAGGGATCGTGACGACGCACTTGGAGGAGGAGTGGCGGCTGCTGCGCTCGCTCCGGAACCAGGGCCGGGGCGATTCGGGCGGCTGGCTCGAGCACGTGCGGCTCGGCTTCAACTATCGGCTCGACGACGTGAGCGCGGCGATCGGCGTCGGACAGGTCGAGAAGCTCGACGAGATCCTTCCGCGGCGTGCCGCGGTCGCGCAGGTCTACAACGAGCTGCTCGCCGGGATCGACGGCGTCGAGCTCCCGCTCGCCGACGACGACGACCACGTGCGCTCGTGGTTCGTGTACGTGGTGGCGCTCCCCGACAACGCGACGCGCGAGCGGGCGATCTCGCACTTCGAGCGCGAAGGGATCGGGTTCAACCGCTATCTGCCGTCGATCCACCTGCAGCCGTACATGCGCGAGCGCTACGGCTTCCGCGAAGGGCTGTGCCCGGTCTCCGAGGACCTGAGCTCGCGCACGCTCGCGCTCCCGTTCTTCACCGCGCTCGAGCGAAACGCACAGGAGCGCGTCGCCGACGTGCTCGCCGCCGCGCTCGCGTGAAGGTCTCGTCCGTCCGCACCGCCGAGCCGTTCGCCACGAAGGACGGGTCGACGATCCGTGAGCTCCACCACACGGAGGCGCAGTCGCTCGCGGAGGCGACGCTCGAGCCGGACCAGGCAACCGAGCGCCACTATCACCGGCTGAGCGAGGAGATCTACTTCGTCGTGAAAGGCTCCGGGGACATGGAGGTCGACGGCGAGCACCGGCGGATCGCGGTCGGCGACGCGGTGCTCATCCCGCCCGGCGCGTGGCACACGCTGCACAACAACGGCACGAGCGAGCTGCTGATCCTGTGTTGCTGCTCGCCCGCCTACTCGCACGAAGACACATACTTCGAGTAGTGGCCCAGCGCATGGTCTTCCTCGGGTTCGGCAAGTGGGCGCGGGCCGACAAGATCTACGCGCTCGATCCGCTCGTCGAGGGCGAGCGGGGTCACGGCCGCCGCACGCGCGTGTGGGTCGACGGGATCGGCGAGCCGATCGTCGCGTCGCGCACCGAGCGGACGATCCTCGCGGAGATGGGACAGGACGCCTCACAGCAGTTCAGCCCGATCCTTGACGAGGCGCTCGATCTCGCGGAGCGGCTCGCCGAGGCGGCGGAGGAGGGCCGCGTCGACCTCGGCGACCTCGGCCGCCGCGCGCGGCGCGTGCTCGAGAAGACCGCACGGCCGCCGGAACCCGAGCAGCTCTTCTAGTTGCCGCTCCGCGACTGGTTCTCGCGCTTCGCGATCGACCTGTCGCCCATCCGCGACTACCCGCACTTCCGCCGGCTGTGGATCGGACAGTCGATCTCGTTCATCGGCGGCGAGATCACGATCGTCGCGATGCCGTTCCAGGTGTACGAGCTCACGCACTCGACGCTCGTGCTCGGGCTGTTCTCGCTCACGCAGCTCGTCCCGCTGCTCGCCCTGACGGCGATCGGCGGCGCGTTCGCCGACGCACGTGACCGGCGGCGGCTGCTGCTCGTCACCGAGACGGCCGAGGCGCTCGCGGTGGGCGGCCTCGCGGTCAACGCCGTGCTCCCGCATCCGAGCCTCGCCGTCCTCTTCGCGCTTGCCACCGTCGCGTCGTCCTGCTTCAGCGTCGGGGTCAGCGCGATGCGCGCGCTTCCCGCGCGGCTCGTGCCCGAGGAGGCGTTCGTCGCTGCGTCGTCGCTCGACGGGATCTACTACGGGATCGGCGGGATCGCCGGGCCCGCGGTCGCCGGCCTCCTGATCAAGTTCGTCGGGCTGACGAGCGTGTACGCGATCGACAGCGTCTCGTTCGCCGCCTCGCTCGTCGCGATCTCCGGCCTGCCGCCGATGCCGCCGCTCGACGAGGCGACGGCGCCCGGTCTGCGCGCGATCCGCGAGGCCTTCCGTTTTCTCGTCTCCAAGAAGGCGATGCTGGGCTTCTTCCTCGTCGACACGAACGCGATGGTGTTCGGTATGCCGCTCGCGCTCTTTCCCGCGATCGCCGACCGCCGCTTCGGCGACGCGACGCTCGTCGGCTATCTCTATGCGGCGCCCGCGGCCGGCGCGCTCGTCGCGTCACTCGCGTCGGGCTGGGCGTCCCACGCGCGCCGGCAGGGCGTCGTCGTCGTGGTTGCCGCGTCGGCCTGGGGCGGCGCGATCGCGCTCTTCGCGTTCGCGGACCGGTTGTGGCTCGCCCTCCTGCTGATCGGCCTCGCGGGGTTGGCGGACCAGATCAGCGCGATCTTCCGCAACGCCATGCTGCTCGCGATGACGCCGGACGGGCTGCGCGGCCGGATGCTCGGCCTCGAGTTCATGCAGGTCGCGAGCGCTCCGTCGCTCGGGAACCTCGAGGCCGGCGCGCTCGCGTCGCTGACGAGCATCCGTTTCTCGGTCGCATCCGGCGGGCTTCTCTGCATCGTCGGCTGCCTTGCGACCGCAATCGCCTTCCCGGCGCTGCTGCGCTACGAGCGTGCGGCTGCGGCGTGACTTCTTCGCACGCTCGGTGCACGAGGTCGCACCGGAGCTGATCGGCGCGACCCTGCTCGTCGATGGGATCGGCGGCGTGATCGTCGAGGTGGAGGCGTACGACCAGGAGGATCCGGCGAGCCACGGCTTCCGCGGGCCGACGAAGCGAACGGCGTCGATGTTCGGCCCGCCCGGCCACGCGTACGTCTACCGCTCGTACGGGATCCATTGGTGCATCAACCTGGTCTGCGACGTCGAGGGACGCGCGGAGGCGGCGTTGATCCGCGCGCTCGAGCCGACGCGCGGGCTCGAGGCGATGCGCGCCCGCCGCGGTGTCGACGACCCGCGTCGGCTGTGCAGCGGGCCGGGGAAGCTTTGCCAGGCACTCGCCATCACGCGGGAGCACGACGGGCTTGCGTTGGACCGCAGGCCGTTCGTGCTCCACGCCCGCGCCGGCGACGTCGAGATCGCGACCGGCCCGCGGATCGGGATCACGCGCGCCGCCGAGCTGCCCTGGCGCTACGCGCTCGCCGGCTCGCGGTTTCTCAGCCGGCCGCTCCGACCTTGATGCGGACGGTCATCCCGGGCGTGGCCGCGACACCCCAGGACGGCGTCTGCGCGAGCACGCGACCCGCTTTGCCCGGCGCCGTCTCGACGGTGACCTTGAGCTTCTGCGCCCGCAGCTTCGACCGGGCGTGCTGCAGGTCGAGGCCGACGATCTTCGGCACGACGCCGTGGAGCGCCTTCGCCAGCACGAGCGTCACCTTGCCGTACGACCCGAGCGTCCCCGCGCGCGGGAACTGACGGAGGACGACGCCGATCCGCTCGCCGGCCGCCGCCGGCTTGTAGATCAGCTGCGGGGTCAGCGGCTGCGACGTGAGGCGCACACGCGCGCGGCCGACCCGCATGCCGACGACGTTCGGCACCTCGACCTCGTTCCGCTTGCAGTTCGCGGTGTGCGCGGGTGCGTGTCCGACGAAGTACACGACGTAGCTCGTGTCCTTGCACAGGCCGTTGTCGAGCTGGATCCGGCCGTTGCGGTACGTTACGTGGCGCGTCTCGACCGACAGGAACGGCGGCGCGGTGAAGGTCTCCGGGTCCGCGCCGATCGCCTTGAGCGCCTGCTGCATGAACGCCTTCCAGATCAGCGCCGGAAAGGTCCCGCCCGCGACCGGCCCGCCGTGGAACTCGCTCGTCATCGGGCGGAGCCTGTCGGGATAGCCGACCCAGACCGCGGTGACGAGCTGCGGCGTGTAGCCGACGAACCACGCGTCGCCGTACTGCTCGGTCGTCCCCGTCTTGCCGGCGACCGTCCAGCCGGGCAGCGCCGCGGCCCGGCCGGTGCCGCTCGTCACGACGCCCTCGAGCATCTGGGTGAGGAGCTCGTCCTCCGCCGGCGTCAGCTCCTGCTTCCTGATCGGCGTGTTCGCGTAGAGCACGTTGCCGTCGACGCCGTTGATCTGCGTCACGGTGCGCGGCTGATCCCCGAACACCTTGCCGTCGATCCGGTAGCCGCCGTTCGCGAATGTCGCGTACGCGCGCGCCATCTCGAGCGGGTTGACCGCCTGCGTGCCGAGCCCGATCGAGAACACGGGATCGAGATGGCCCGTGATCCCCATCGCGTGTGCCGTCGCCGCGACGTGCGGCGGGCCGACGAGCTTCGTCAGCTGTGCGAACACCGAGTTGTCGGACGCGGAGATCGCCTTCCAGAGGTCGATCGGGCCGAGGTACTCCCCTTCGTAGTTGTGCACCGGCCAGTACTTGTCGCCGAGGAAGATGTTGATCGGCTTCGAGACGAACGTCGTCTGCGGCGCAATTCCCTGCTTGATCGCGGTCGCGAGCACGAACGGCTTGAAGGAGGAGCCCGGCTGCCGCTCGCCCTGCACGGCGAGGTTGAACTGGCTCGCGTGGAAGTTGCGGCCGCCGTACATCGCGAGGACGTTGCCGTCCGTCGGGTCGATCGCGACGAGCGCAGCCTGCGGCCCGTCGGGGCTCGGCAGCCACTTGTCGACCGCCTCCCGCGCGAGGCGCTGGAGGTTGAGGTCGATCGTCGTGTAGACGCGCAGCCCGCCGCCGTAGACGCGCTTCGGGCCGATCTGCTTGTTCGCGAGCAGCTGCGCCTTCACGTACTCGCCGAAGTAGGGCGCCTGCCCGACGACGCCGGAGAGATGCACGTCGTGCGGGTTCGGCATCGGCGCGCGGACGGCGGAGCGGAACTGCGCGGGGCTGATCAGCTGCTGCTGCAGCATCAGCCGGAGCACGACCGTCCGCCGCGCCTCCGCCGTGCGCGGATGGGCGACGGGGTCGTAGAGGCTCGGGTCCTCGGGGATGCCGGCCAGGAGCGCCGCCTGCGGCAGCGTCAGCTTGTGCGCGCCGTGACCGAAGTACGTCCGTGCGGCGCGCTCGATGCCGTAGGCGCCGTTCCCGAAGTAGATCGTGTTCAGGTAGGCGGTGAGGATCGTGTCCTTCGACCAGTGGTGCGCCCCGGACTCGAGCTCGTGGGCGAGGACGGCCTCCTTCAGCTTCCGTGTCACCGAGCGGCGCGACCCGACGAGCTGGTTCTTGACGAACTGCTGCGTGATCGTCGAGCCGCCCTGCACGGCGCCCGACTGGCTGATGTCCGCCCAGAGGGCGCGGGCCATGCCGCGGAAGTCGACACCGCGGTGCTCGTAGAAGCGCTTGTCCTCGGTCGCGACGATCGCCTGCTTCATGACCGGGGCGATCTCGTCGCTGTGGACGAGCACCCGGCTCTGGCTCCCGCGGAGGACGGCGAGGATCGTGTGGCCGTCCGAGGCGTAGACGTAGCCGTCGACCTGCTGCTCCAGCGCCTGCTTGAACGGGTCGAGCCCGCTCAGCTGCCGGTCGATCGCGAGGACCGCGCCGTACGAGAAGGCGGTCGCGGCGAGCACGAACAGGACGGCCAGAAGCGCGAGGAGGCGGAGCTTGCGGATCCGGCGCCTGCGCCGCCGCTCGGAACGGTGTCTACGCAGGAAGGGCACGGAAGATGGGAGGATTCTAGTCGTGGTGTCCCGGCCGCTCGACGCACTCACCGTCGCCCGTGCCTCGGGGCGTGGGTTCTTCGCGATCGACCTGAGCCTCGGCCGGCTGCGCTGGGCCGAGAGCCGGCCCGAGGACGGCGGGCGGATCCTCGTCGTCGACGAGCGCGGCGGCGAGCTGACGCCGCCGGGCGCCTACGCCCGGACGCGCGCGCACGAGTACGGCGGGGGTGCGGTCTGGTATCACGGCGCCGACGTCTTCTACTCGGAGTTCACGGACGGCCGCGTCCACCGGGTGGGGCACGGCCCGATCACGCCGGACACCGGCGACCATCGGTACGCCGACGGCTCGGTCTCCGCCGACGGCTCCACGATCACGTGCGTCCGCGAGCGCCACGAGGGCGGCGAGGTGCTGAACGAGCTCGTCTCGTTCCCGACCGACGGCTCGGCCGCGCCGACGGTCGTGGCGTCCGGGCGCGACTTCTACATGGCGCCGCGCGTCGCGCCCGACGGGCGGGTCGCCTGGCTCGAATGGGATCACCCGCGCATGCCGTGGGACGGCACCGAGCTTGTCCTCGACGGGACGCTCGTTGCCGGCGGGCCCGCGGAGTCGGTGATCGACCCGCAGTGGGGGCCGGACGGGCGGCTCCACTACCTCAGCGACCGGACCGGCTGGTGGAATCTCTACGCCGACGACGAGCAGCTGACGCACCTCGACGACGGCGAGATCGGCTTCCCCGCCTGGGTCTTCGGGCTCTCTCGCTACGCGTTCCTCGGCGACGGTCGGGTCGTCGCGGTGGTGACGCGGAGCGCGGTCGACGACCTCTGCGTGCTCGAGCGCGGAGAGCTCGGTTCGCTCGGCCTCGGATTCACCGCCTACGGCTGGAGCTTCGCCACCGACGGGTCACGGGTGGCGTTCGCCGCCGCGTCGCCCACGGCCGCGAATCAGATCGTCGAGCTCGACGTCGCGACCGGTGAGCAGCGCGTCGTGCGCCGCTCGCTCGACGTCGACCTCGACCCCTCGAGCTGCTCGATGCCGCGCGCGATCGAGTTCCCGACGCTCGACGGCGAAGGCACGGCGCACGCGTTCTTCTATCCGGCCGCGGAGCCGGGCCCGCTCCGCGTGATCTGCCACGGCGGGCCGACGGCCCACTCCACCCCGCATCTCGACCTGGAGACGCAGTTCTTCACGTCGCGCAACATCGGCGTCGTCGACGTCAACTACCGCGGCAGCACGGGCTACGGACGCGCGTACCGGCAGCTGCTGAACGGGCGCTGGGGTGAGATCGACTGGCAGGACTGCGTCGCGGCCGCGCGCTATCTCGCGGAGCAGGGCGAGGCGGACGCCGACCGGACCTGGGTCGAGGGCGGCAGCGCAGGCGGCTACGTCGTCTTTTGCGCGATGACCTTCGACCCGACCGCGTTCGCCGCGGGCGTCAGCTACTTCGGTGTCGCGGATGCGGAAGCGCTCGCACTCCACACGCACAAGTTCGAGTCCCGCTATCTCGACTCGATGATCGGGCCGTATCCCGAGGAGCAGGAGCTGTACCGGCAGCGCTCGCCGATCCACTTCGCCGAGCAGCTCGAGCGGCCGATGCTGCTCCTCCAGGGGCTCGACGACAAGGTCGTCCTCCCGGCGCAGGCGGAGATGATGGTCGAGGTGCTCGAGCGGAAAGGGATCCCGTACGAGTACATCGCCTTCGAGGGCGAGGGGCACGGCTTCCGCAAGGAGGCGAACATCGTGCGGTCGCTCGAGGCGACGCTCGACTTCGTCGGGAACGTGTTCGCTATGTCTCCGCGCTGAGGAACGGCTTCGTCGTCGGCGCGTCGACGCCGCCGTCGCGCTCGACCGTCGCAGCCACCGTCGCGCCCGGCGGCACGGGCATCTGCAGCTCGACCATCGTCATGCCGTCGCCGCCCTCGAACGTGCCGGCGCGCACCGGCTTGCCGCCGCGCGGAATGACCCACGCCTCGTAGGTCTTCCCGTCCGGCGCCACCGGCAGGCGGTCGACGACGAGGACGCCGACGCCGTTCCGGGCGACGGCGACCATGCCGTGCCCGCCGTGGACGGCGACGGTGTGCGACGCAGGGTCGGCGGCAATCTGCAGCGCGCTCTCGTGCGCGCGAGCCATTCCGAGCGAGTCGTGCAGCGTCGCCGCCCAGATGCCGAGCCCGACGGCGGTGCAGGCGGCGACCGCAGCTGCCGCCTGCCACCCGCGCCGCGCCCGCAGCGGCAGGGGGACGACGTTCTCGCGTCCCGCCGTTGCCTCCGCGAGGATCCGTGCCCGAAGCGGGGCCGGCGGGGCCGGCGCCTCGACCGCCCACGCGAGCGCGGCCGCCGACTCCTGCAGCTGCGCGAGCTCGTCGCGGCAGCGCGCGCATTGCGCGAGGTGCTCCTCGTACGCCTCGCGCTCCTCCGCGTCGAGCGCGTGCAGGGCATATGCGGCGGTCAGGTCGTGGGTGTCCATGCCGTCTCCAGTGCTGCGTCTCCGAGGAGCTCCCGCAGTCGCGTGAGCCCCGTGAACATCCTGCTCTTGATCGTCCCGATCGGCTGGCCGAGCCGCTCGGCGAGCTCCGACTGCGTGAACCCGCCGTAATAGGCGAGCTCGAGCGCCTCGCGCTGCTGGTCGGGCAGCTGCTTGAGCGCCGCCTGCACGCGCTCCCGCTGCAGGCGCAGCCAGGCCTCCTCGTCGGCGCCGCCGCCGCCGGGCTCCGGCGCCTGCTCGAGCGAGTCGGCTCGGCGGCGCTGCTCGCGCCGCACGACGTCGACAGCGCGGCGGTGCACGAGCGTGAGGATCCAGGTGCTCGCCTTCCCTTTCTCGGGGACGAAGCGGGCCGCCGTGCGCCAGACGGTGAGGAAGGCCTCCTGCACCGCGTCCTCGGCCAGCGACTCGTCGCGCACCACACGGAGCGCGAGCCCGTAGGCGGGGCGTCCGTAGCGGTCGTACAGCTCGGCGAGCGCCGAGTGCTCCGAGCGCGCGGCGAGCGCGACGAGCGCTTCGTCGGAAAGGTGCGCCAGTTCGCGACTCACGGAGCTCATTCGCTGTGGAGGGGATTCTGGTTCTATCGTTCCGCCGTGCCAATAGCGGAGCTGACCCGGAACGCGATCGACGTGCTGCCCAAGGGCGAGCTCGAGAAGAAGCTCGCGAAGGGCCGGCCGCTGCGGGTGAAGCTCGGGATCGACGTCACGTCCCCCGACATCCACGTCGGCCGCGGCATCCCGCTGCAGCGGATGCGCGCCTTCCAGGACGAGGGGCACAAGGCCGTCCTGATCATCGGCGACTACACGACGCGGATCGGCGACCCGTCGGGCCGGTCGAGCGAGCGGCCGATCCTTTCCGACGAAGAGATCGACACCAACGCCCGGAAATACCTCGAGCAGGCGAAGGTGATCCTCCGCGACGACCCCGAGCTGCTCGAGGTGCGGTACAACGGCGAGTGGCTCTCGAAGCTGTCGTACGCGGAGGTCGTACGGCTCGCCCGCGTGATCACGGTCGCGCGGATGCTCGAGCGCGACGACTTCGAGAAGCGCTACCGCGCCGGCGAGCCGATCTCCATCTCCGAGCTCCTCTATCCGCTGATGCAGGCCTACGACTCCGTCGCGGTCGAGGCGGACGTCGAGCTCGGCGGCACCGACCAGCTCTACAACCTCCTCGCGGGCCGCGACGTGATGGAGGCGTACGGGCTCGAGCCCCAGGTCGCGCTCACGACGCCGCTCCTCCTGTCGTGGGACGGCGAGAAGATGAGCTCGTCCGTCGGCAACAACATCCCGCTCACCGCGCCGCCGGAGGAGATGTTCGGGCGGACGATGCGGATCCCGGACTCGATGCTCGAGGACTGGTACCGGTTGATCGTCGAGCGGCCCGTCCCCGAGGGCGACCCGATGAGCGCGAAGCTCGCGCTTGCGCGGCTCGTCGTGGAGCGCTCGCACGGGGCGGAGGCGGCGCGGGGCGCGGACGAGCATTTCACGCGGGTCGTCCGCCAGGGCGAGGCGCCGGAGGACGTCCCGGAGGCGCCGTTCGAGGCCGCGGACGGGCGGGTGTACCTGCCGGGCCTGCTGGCGACGCTCGCCGGCAATTCGACCTCCCACTGGCGGCGCCAGATCGACCAGGGCGGCGTCAAGGTCAACGGCGCCTCGGTCGCCGGCTACGAGGTCGATGCGGCTACACTCGACGGCGCGCTGCTCCAGGCGGGAAAGCGCCAGTTTTTCCGGCTCAGACCCGCTTGACAGCACGCCCGAGGGTGGTACTATTCCTCGGCTGCCCGAGAGGGCGGAGTAGGAAAGTCCCTGCAAAACGACCACAATGGAGCGCCTCTAGACCCACTCGAATCCGACGGATCCGAAGGTTCTGAGGCCTCTGGCGCGAGTCGGGGCCTTTTTTACGCCGCCGTTCGAACGGCCCGGTCTTTGAAAACTCAGCAGCAAGCGTTTACGTCGAGACCTCGATCAGGGTGCTGGCTCAACACCAGTGGCCGGTCGAGGACTTAACCTCGTCGTGTCCTTCGGGACATGACCTTTGAGCACAAGCTCAAAGTGAACCGATTGCCGGCTTCGGCCGGCGACCATCTTCACGGAGAGTTTGATCCTGGCTCAGGACGAACGCTGGCGGCGCGCTTAACACATGCAAGTCGAGCGAGAACCAGCCCTTCGGGGCTGGGGACAGCGGCGAACGGGTGAGTAACACGTGAGTAATCCACCCTCGGCATCGGGATAGCCCGGGGAAACCCGGATTAATACCGAATGGCCCATTCGCTCCTCGGAGATGAATGGAAAAGGTAGCTTCGGCCTCCGGCCGAGGACGAGCTCGCGGCGGATTAGCTTGTTGGTGGGGTAACGGCCCACCAAGGCGACGATCCGTAGCTGGTCTGAGAGGACGATCAGCCACACTGGGACTGAGACACGGCCCAGACTCCTACGGGAGGCAGCAGTGGGG
>DATCJJ010000116.1:0-9625 GCA_036562845.1 Gaiellaceae bacterium
CATGCCGCCGAGGAGCGCGAACTGGTCGGTCGTCGTGCGGCGCTCGACCGTCCCCGCGAGCAGGAAGAGCGCCGTCGACACGAGGCCGTGCGCGACCATCTGGAGCACGGCGCCGTCGTAGCCGAGGTTCGTGCCCGAGAAAAGGCCGAGCGCGATCAGCCCCGACTGCGCCAGCGACGAGTACGCGACGACGCCGCGGAGGTCCGGCGCGCGGAAGGCGAGCAGCGAGCCGTAGACGAGCGCTGCGGCAGCGAGCGCGAGGATCAGCGTCCGGTAGTACGACGTCGGCTCCGGCAGCTTCGTGATCGCGATGCGGAGCATCCCGTACGTCCCCGCCTTCGCGATCACACCGGAGAGCACGGCGGTCACCTCGGGCGGCGCCTCGCGGTAGGTCTCGGGCAGCCAGCCGTGGAACGGGAAGAGCGGCGCCTTGATGACGAAGGCGAGCATGAAGCCGAGGAAGATCCAGCGGCTGAAGCTCGGCGCGCCGTCGACGAGGTCGAACGTCCCGGCGTGCAGGCCGTAGGCGATGAGCGCGGCGAGCATCAGCAGCGAGCCGGCGGCGGTGTAGATGAAGAACTTGATCGTCGCCCCGAGCCGGCCCGGCCCGCCCCAGACGCCGACGAGGATGTAGAGCGGGATCAGCATCGCCTCGAAGAAGGCGTAGAAGAGGAGCAGGTCCTGCGCGACGAACACGCCGACCGTCGCGCCGGTCAGGAACAGCATCAGCCCGAAGTACGCGCGCGGCCGGTCGCGCCCGACCCAGAAGCCGTAGGACGTGCACGCCGCCATCGCAATCACCGTCAGGCCGACGAGCCACAGCGAGAAGCCGTAGACGCCGACGTGATACGAGACGTGCAGGTCGTTGATCCAGCCGCCGCGCTGCGAGAACTGCAGGCCGTGCTTCGAGAAGTCGAAGCGGAACGCCTGCTCGATCCAGACGCCGACCTCCGCGAGCGACACGAGCACCGCGAGCGAGCCGGTCGCGTAGCGCGAGAGCGGGAGAACCCACACGACGATCGCGGCGGCGATCGGCAGCCAGATGAGGACCGTCGTGATCACTTGGCCAGCAGGAAGACGATCGCGAGCACCGCCATGCCGGTGCCGAGGAAGAAGACGTACGTGCGGAGCAGGCCGGTCTGCAGGCGGCGCACGCCCCGGCCGGCGTCGAACGCGGTCTCGCCGATGTCCGGCCCGGCCGCGAGGACGAAGCCTTCCTCGACGTCGCGCCGCGAAAGGTTCGCGATCGCAGCCGCCGGCTTGTAGAAGAGCGCGTCGTACAGCTCGTCGAAGTAGAACTTGTGCTCGAGCGCGCGCTGCAGCAGCTGCAGGCGTGGAACGGACCGGCGGCGGGCGCCGTACAGCGCCCACGCGACGCCGATGCCGGCGAGGCCCAGGACGACGGCCGCGATCGAGGCGATGGCTTCCTGCGCGTTCGTCGGCTCGGCGACGCCGAGCGTGCGCGCGGCCGGCTCGAGCCAGTTCGTCAGCGGATGCCAGAACGGCGAGAACTGGATCCAGCCGCCGATCACCGCGAGCACGCTGAGGATCCCGACCGGCAGGAGCATCGTCCTCGGCCCCTCGCCGTGGCCGTGGGTGTGCGGCGCCGGGCCGTCGCTGCGGCCGAAGACGATGAAGTAGAGGCGGAACGTGTAGAGGCCGGTCAGGAATGCACCCGCGAGCGCGGCGACGGCGAGGATCACGCCGTACCAGTGGTCGTGCAGCGCGGCGGCGATGATCGAGTCCTTCGAGAAGAAGCCGCTGAAGGGCGGCAGGCCGACGAGCGCGAGCGACCCGGCGAGGAAGGCCCAGCGCGTCCACGGCAGGGCCTGCGCCATCCCGCGCATCTTGCGGATGTCCTGCTCGCCGGAGAGCGCGTGGATGACGATGCCGGCCGCCATGAAGAGCAGCGCCTTGAAGAAGGCGTGCGTCATCAGGTGGAACATCCCGTTCGCGTACGCGCCGACGCCCGCGCCGAGGAACATGTAGCCGATCTGCGACATCGTGGAGTACGCGATCACGCGCTTGATGTCCGTCTGGACGAGCGCGATCAGGCCCGCCATCAGCAGCGTCAGCGCGCCCGTCCCGGCTGCGATCAGCTCGATCGTCCGCGCGGCCTCGAAGATCGCGTGCGTCCGCGCGATCAGATACACCCCGGCCGTCACCATGGTCGCAGCGTGGATGAGCGCCGACACGGGCGTCGGGCCCTCCATCGCGTCCGGCAGCCACGTGTGCAGCGGGAACTGCGCCGACTTGGCGACGGCCCCGCCGAGCAGGCCGAGGGCGACGAAGTTCACGGTCGTGCTCGACAGCAGCGGCGCGTTCGAGAACGCGGACGCGAAGGAGAGCGATCCCGTGTGCACGATGAGGATGAAGAGCGCGAGCGCCATCGTCGCGTCCCCGAACGCGTTCATCACGAACGCTTTCTTCGCAGCGGCGACCGCCGACTCCCGCTCATGCCAGAAGCCGATCAGCAGGTACGACGAGAGGCCGACCATGCCCCAGCCGGCGAGCAGCAGCAGGAGGTTGCCGCCCTCGACGAGCAGGAGCATCGAGAAGACGAAGAGCGACATGTAGGCGAAGTAGCGGCGCTCCTCGTCGTCCCCGTCCATGTAGCCGATCGAGTAGAGGACGATCAGTCCGCCGACGCCGGAGACGATCAGCATCATCATCGTGCTGAGCGGGTCGACGAAGACGGAGAGGCCGACCTTGAAGTTGCCGCCCTGCAGCCACGTCCACGCCGTGCTGACGACGCCGTTCTCGCTCCCGTGCGCGCGGAGGCCGAAGAACGACCAGGCCGCGCCCGCAAACGCGACGAACACGGACGTGGTCGAGATCCAGCCCGCTCCGTCGCGCGGGATGCGCGCGCCGCCGAGCGTGATCACGAGCGTGCCCGCGAGCGGCGCGAAGAGGCAGAGCCAGGCGCCTGCGGTCATCCGCGCAGCTCCGAGAGCCGGTCGACGTCGAGCTCGAGGCGGCGGCGATGGATCGCGACGACGAGCCCAAGCCCGACGCACACCTCGGACGCGGCGACGGCCATGACCGCGAGCGCGAAGATCTGGCCGGCGCCGTTGCCGGCATGCCGCGAGAACGCGATCAGCGCGAGGTTGGCGCCGTTCAGCATGATCTCGAGCGACAGCAGGACGATCAGCGGGTTGCGCCGGAGCAGCACGCCGAGCGCGCCGATCGAGAACAGGAACGCGGACACGCCGAGATACCAGGCGACCCCGGGGCCGAGCACTACGACATCTCCACGGCACGCTTCGTGTGCGATCCGAGGATGACGCCGCCGACGGCGGCGACGAGCAGCACGATCGACGTGATCTCGAACGCGAGCAGGTGGTCGGTGAGGAAGAGCCGCCCGATCCAGCCCGGGGAGCCGAACGTCGCGTTGACGTGGTCGCTGTGGGCGAGCCGCCCGCCCGCCTTGAGCGCGATCGCGACGATGATCTCGACGAAGATCGCGGCCGCCGCGAGCACCGCGCCGAACGCCTGCCACGACGGGCCGCCTGCCCACGGCGTCTCCTGCCGCGGGCCGATGTACGCGATCACGAACAGGAACATCACCATCACCGCGCCGGCGTAGACGAGCACCTGCGCGGCGGCGACGAACTCGGCGGACACGAGCAGGTAGAGCACCGCGAGCGAGCCGAGGTTCCCGATCAGCGCGAGCGCCGACAGGAACGGGTTCTTGAACGTCACGACGCCGACGGCGCTCGCGAGGCACGCGAAGGCGGCGAAGATCCAGACGACCCAGACGAGGAAGTTGCCCATCAGTGCCCCGTCCGGTAACGCCGCGTGGTCGCGGGCGAGAAGCGGACACGTGGTGCTGGACGGGGCACTACGACTTCGCCCTGTAGAAGGGGATCGGCGTGTCGTAGAGGTCGGCGTCCGCGACCGGCACCCGCTTGATCGGCTCCGCGAGGAGCATGTCCTTCGTGTAGATCTGGTCGTCGCGGTTGTACTCGGAGATCTCGTAGTCGTTGCCGAGCGTGATCGCGTCGAACGGGCACGCGAGCTCGCAGTAGCCGCAGAAGATGCAGCGGCTCATGTTGATCTCGTAGATCCGCGCGTACCGCTCGCCGGCGCTGACGCGATCGTCGGGCGTGTTCTCCGCCGGCACGACGCGGATGCAGTCGGCGGGACAGGCGGCGGCGCAGAGCGAGCAGCCGACGCACTTCTCGAGACCGTTTTCGTGACGCCAGAGACGGTGCCGGCCGCGGAAGCGTGGATAGACCGGCCGCTTGTACTCCGGGTACTGCTGCGTGATCGGCTTCTTGAAGATCTGCTTGAACGTGACCGCGAAGCCCTTGACGGTCGAGATCGGCTGCGGGCTCATCTAGAAGGCCGCCACGCAGAGAGCGGTGATCACCGCGTTGATCGTCGCGACGGGGAGCAGCACCTTCCACCCGAAGCGCATCAGCTGGTCGTAACGGAGGCGCGGCAACGTCGTCCGCATCCAGATGAACACGAACAGGACCGCGAGCAGCTTCAGCATGAACCAGAGCGGCCCGAGGTGCCACGGGCCGTGCCACCCGGAGAAGAAGAGCGTCACCATCAGCCCGGAGAGCGTGATCAGGTTGACGTACTCGGCCATCTGGAAGAGGCCCCAGCGCATTCCCGAGTACTCCGTGTGGTAGCCGGCGACGAGCTCCTGCTCGGCCTCCGGCAGGTCGAACGGCGCGCGCGACGTCTCTGCCGTGCCGCCGATGAAGAAGATGAGCAGCCCGACGAACTGTGGGACGACGAACGGCAGGAACTCGCCCTGGCGGTGGATGATCTCCGCGAGGTTCAGCGAGCGGCCGAGGATGACGACGCCGAGCACGCTCAGCGCGAGCGAGACCTCGTACGAGACGAGCTGCGCACAGGTGCGCATCGTCCCGAGGATCGAGAACTTCGACTCGGACGCCCAGCCGCCGACGATGAAGCCGTAGATGCCGACGCCTCCGAGCGCGAAGATCAGGATCAGGCCGATCGAGACGTTCGCGACAGCGCCGTTGATGTACCAGCCGTTCACCGTCCACCCCGGGCCGAACGGGATCACGCTGAACGCGGCGAGTGCCGTGAACGCGCTGATCACCGGCGCGATGATGTACGGAGCCTCGATCGCCGAGGAAGGCGCGAACGCCTCCTTGCGGACGAGCTTCACGAGGTCGGCGATCGGCTGGAGGAGCCCGAACGGGCCGGCGCGATTCGGGCCGTAGCGGAGCTGCATGCGCCCCATCACCTTGCGCTCGATCAGCGTCAGGTAGGCGAAGAGCCCGAGCAGCAGGTTGATGATGATCAGCGCCTCGATGATCGCGATCCACCACGGCTCGTGGTGCACGGCCGCGGCGATCACGCCGGCACTCCGACGCGCTCGAGCTCGACGGGCCCCTGCAGCCCGCCCGCGTGCTCCTCGGCGACGCGGACGACGCCGCTGCGCAGCCGCCGGTTGATGCGCGCGCGGAGCGTGACGGAATGGTCGCCCGCGGTCAGCGTCACCTGGTCGCCGTGCGCGACGCCCGCGCGCTTCGCGTCCTCGGACGAGAGCTCCGCCTCGGCCTGCGGCCGCTGGAACTGCAGCTCGCTCACACGCTCGACCGCCGGGCCGGAGAAGAGCGGCTTGTAGCAGACGAGCCGCAGCCCACCGCCGTTCGCGCGCGGCTCCGGCAGCGCGGGTGCGTCGGTGTGCGCGGGCGCCTCGCTGTAGCTGCGGAGCGCAGCGCGCTCGCCGACCTCGCCGAACGGCAGCCCGCCGTACACGGCTGCGGACACTTCGGCGAAGACCGCCGACGCGTACGGCGCGACATCGACGCCGAGCCGCGCGGCGAGCTGCGAGATCCACTCGAGCTCGTCGGGGCACGGCGGCGCGACGCTTCGGCGCAGCCGCTGCAGCCGCCCCTCCATGTTCACGTAAGTGCCGTCGCGCTCGAGGTAGCTCGTGCCCGGCAGGACGATGTCGGCCCAGCCTGCGGCGAGGCCGTGGAACATCGAGATCACGATCACCGCGTCGGCGCGCTCGGCGAGCGCCCGCACGTTCGGCGAGGACGCCGCCTCGTCGCCCGAGACGACCAGGAGGCCGATCGACTCCTCGTCGGCCCGATCCTCGTCGGACGCCGCCGCCCATGCGTCGGCGATGCCGCGGCCGTTCGGCGTCGCGGGCACGTAGAACGCCGCCGTGGCGCCCGACCGCTCCGCGAGGCTCGCAACGCGGTGGCCGCCGCGGCCGCCCGGCCCGGACCAGATGAGGACGTCCGCGCCGTCGAGCTCGCTCTCACCGGCGACGATCGTCGCGCCGTTGCGGCGTGCCTTCTTCACCCAAAGGTCGACGATCGGCGCGCTCTCGTGCAGCGGCACGTCGCCGAGCACCGCGACCTTCTGCGCGTCCGCGATCGACGAGAGCGGCGCGCGGTACGCATCGAGCGCCGGCGAGACCTCTTCCGGGAGCATCGCCGTGTGCGAGCCGGCGCCGACGCGGACGAGCCGCGCGAGCGCATACGCCTGCTCGACGGTCTCGCTGCCGGAGAGCGCGACGACGACGCGGCCGTGCGCCGCGCGCAGCAGCTCCGCGGCGTGGTCGAGCGCGTCGGCCCACGACACGGGCTCGAAGCCGCGGCGGCGGACGCGGCGGATCGGGTCGACGACGCGGTCCGCGGAACGCAGATGTGTGAACGCGAAGCGGCCCTTGTCGCAGATCCAGCCCTCGTCGACCTGCGGGTGGTTGCGCGAGCGGATGCGCATCACCTTGTCCTCCCGCACGTCGGCCCACGTGTTGCAACCGACCGGGCACATACCGCACACCGTCGGTACGGCGTTGATCTCCCACGGGCGCGCCTTGTGCCGGTACTGCGTCGGCAGCAGTGCGCCGACGGGGCAGAGCTCCGTGACGTTGCCGGTGAACGCGCCCATGTACGGCTCGTCGTCGAACGTCGTGATCACGGACATCGCGCCGCGGTTCTTCGCGACAAGCTGCCCGTCCTCGCTCACCGTCTCGCTGAAGCGGGTGCAGCGGTAGCAGAGGATGCAGCGCTCGCGGTCGAGCGCGATCGTCGGCGAGATCGGGATCGGCTTCTCGAACGTGAGCTTCTCGAAGCTCATGCGCGTGTTGCCGGGGCCGTAGCGGAATGTCAAATCCTGCAGCGGGCACTCGCCGCCCTTGTCGCAGACGGGGCAGTCGAGCGGATGGTTGACGAGGATGAACTCGAGCGTCGCGTTCTGGCCCTCCGCTGCCTTCGCGGAGGTGCGCGCCGTCTTCACGATCATCCCGTCCTGCGCCGTGAGCGTGCAGCCGGCCTGGAGCTTCGGCATCCCCTCGACCTCGACGAGGCACATGCGGCAGGCGCCGACCGGCGGGCCGAGCCGCGGCTCGTAGCAGAAGACGGGGATCTCGACGCCCGCTGCGAGCGCCGCTTCGACGAGGCCGGTCCCCTTGGGGACGTGCACCTCCTTCTCGTCGACGGTGATGCGGACGAGCTCAGACGCGCTCAGTCGAGATCACCTCCGGCACCGGCGTGTGTGCGTGCTGGTCGACAGGGGCGAACAGATGGGCAAGCGAGGAGTCCTCGCCGAACGGGCAGCCGCCCTGCGTCAGATGCGCGCGGAACTCGTCGCGGAACTTCGTCACGCACGACGCGACCGGCATCGCGGCCGAGTCTCCGAGCACGCACAGGCACTTCCCAATGATCCGGTCGCAGATGTCGAGCACGACGTCGAAGTCCGCCTCCGTCGCGGTGCCCGCCTCGATCGCCTTCAGGTACTGCACGAGCCAGCGCGTCCCGACGCGGCACGGTGTGCACTTGCCGCACGACTCGTGCATGTAGAACTGTGCGACGCGCAGCGCGAACTGGACGATGCAGGTGCGGTCGTCGATCGCGCAGATCACGCCCGAGCCGATGAAGAGGCCCTTCTGGCCGAGGGAGTTCGCGTCGAGCGGCGTGTCGAGCTCGCTCGGGATCATCACCGGGAACGACGAGCCGCCGACCATGACGGCCTTCAGCTCGCGGCCGCCGGCGATGCCGCCGCCGATGTCGTCGATCAGATGGCGCACGGTGATCCCGTGCGGCGCCTCGTAGACGCCGGGCCTGACGACGTTTCCGGAGAGGCAGAAGAGGCGCGTGCCCGTGGAGTCGGGCGGCGTGCCGATCTTCGCGTACTCCTCCGGGCCGACCTCGAGGACGATCGGCATGTTCGTGATCGACTCGACGTTGTTGATCAGCGTCGGCGAGGCGTAGAGGCCCTGGATCGCCGGGAACGGCGGCTTGGAGCGCGGCTGCCCGCGCTTCCCCTCGAGCGACTCGAGCAGTCCGGTCTCCTCGCCGCAGATGTAGGCGCCGGCACCGCGGTGGATCGTGATCGTCACGTCCTCCAGCAGCCCCGCCGCCTCGGACTCGGCGCGCGCCGCCTCGAGCACCCGGTACTCCTCGAGGTACTCGCCGCGGATGTAGATGAAGACGTGCTTCGACTGGATCGCGTGCGCGGCGATCAGGCAGCCCTCGAGCAGCCGGTGCGGGACCTTGAGCATGATCTCGCGGTCCTTGAACGTGCCCGGCTCCGACTCGTCGGCGTTGACCGTGATGTAGATCGGCTTCGCGACCTTGTCGGGCGACGGGATGAAGCTCGCCTTGCGCCCGGTCGGGAAGAACGCGCCGCCGCGGCCGCGGAGGTTCGAGTCGATGATCTGCTGCGTGACCTCCTGCGGCGTCAGCGCACGCGCCTTCGCGAGCTGCGCGTAGCCGCCGACCGCGCGGTACGAGTCGAGATCGGTGAGCGGCTCGCCGGGCTCGTAGCCCTTGAGGACGAGTGCGGGGCCTTCGGCGACTTCGACGACCGTGTCAGCCACCGTCACGCACCTCCGCGACGATCTGCGGGACGTCCGCCGGCGTGACCGACTGCTTGTACACGTGGTCGACGGCGACGATCGTCGGCGTCGAGCAGCCGCCGAGGCATTCGACTGCACGGAGCGTGATCGCTCCGTCGTCCGTCGTCTCGCCGGCGTGAATCGCGAGCTCGCGCTCGAACGCCTCGAGCACCGGCTGTGCGTTCACGAGCCCGCAGCAGACGTTCGTGCAGACCTCGATCGTGTGCGTCCCGACCGGCTCGAGATGGAACATGTCGTAGAAGCTCGCGACGCTCATGCAGTACGCAGGCGTCAGGTCCAGCGCGTCCGCGACCTCCTCGAAGGCCTCGCGCGACAGCCAGCCGTGCTTCTCCTGCGCGATCCGGAGCGCCGGCAGGATCGCGCTCTTGCTCTCCGGATATTGCTTCGCGATCTCGCGGATCTCGTCGATCACCGGTCGACGTCTCCCATGACTGCGTCCAGCGAGCCGACGATGGCGATCAGGTCGGCGACGAGCGAGCCGCGCGCACACGTCGGCGTCGCCTCGAGCGCCGCGAACGACGGCGCGCGGAAGTGGATCCGCCACGGCTTCGAGCCGCCCTGCGAGACGATGTAGCAACCCTGCTCGCCGCGCGGCGACTCGATGCAGAGATAGATCTCGCCTTCCGGGACGCGGAAGCCCTCGGTGACGAGCTTGAAGTGATGGATCAGCGACTCCATCGACGTGTGCAGCTCCTCGCGCGGCGGCAGCACGACCTTGCGGTCGTCGGAGATCCACGGCCGCCCCCGCATCCGCTCGAGGCGCCG
>DATCJJ010000118.1:0-26233 GCA_036562845.1 Gaiellaceae bacterium
GCCGGCGCGCTTGATCGCGGTCAGGGACTCCAGCGCTGCCGTCTGCTCGTCGAGCCAGCCCTGAGCAGCGGCCGCCTTCACCATCGCGTACTCGCCGCTCACGTTGTACGCCGCGATCGGCACGTCGTACGTCTCGCGCACGGCGCGGATGACGTCGAGGTACGGCAGCGCCGGCTTGATCATCAACGCGTCGGCGCCCTCGTCGAGGTCGAGCTCGCACTCGCGCAGCGCCTCACGGACGTTCGCCGGATCCATCTGGTAGCCGCGGCGGTCGCCGAACGACGGTGCGCTGTCGGCCGCCTCGCGAAACGGCCCGTAGAAGGCCGACGCGTACTTCGCGCTGTACGCGAGAATCGGCGCGCTCTCGTAGCCGTGGTCGTCGAGCGCATCGCGAATCGCGGCGACACGGCCGTCCATCATGTCGCTCGGCGCGACGACGTCAGCGCCGGCCTCGAGGTGGGAGACCGCCGTCCGCGCGAGCAGCTCGAGCGACTGGTCGTTGTGCACCTCGCCGTCGACGATCACGCCGCAGTGCCCGTGCGAGGTGTACTCGCAGAGGCAGACGTCGGTCATCAGCACGAGCTCGGGGAAGCGCGGGCGCAGCGCACGCAGCGCTTGCTGCACGATCCCGTCGTCCTCCCACGCACCGGTCGCCTGCTCGTCCTTCTCCGCGGGAATCCCGAAGAGGATGATCGCCTGGACGCCGCTCCGGACGAGCTCCTCCACCTCGCGCAGCAGCTCGTCCGGCGTGTAGCGCGACATGCCGGGCAGCTCCGCGTTCCGCAGCGACTCCGGCGCGACGAACAGCGGCATCACGAACTGGTCGAGCGACAGGCGCGTCTCGCGGACGAGCGCGCGCAACGGCGCGGTGCGGCGGAAGCGGCGGAGGCGGACATCCGGATAGCTGGTCACGCCGAAAGGGTACGCACGGCGCGTCGCGCGAGCAGCCAGAGCACGGCGCCGATCCCCAGCAGCCAGAGCGTCTCGATCCCGAGCGTCCGCCAGGGGCTCGTGTCGTAGAGCGCCGCCGAGAACCAGGCGACGGCGTGGGAGAACGGCAGGAAACGGCTGACCCAGTACGCCGCCGAGAGCGCGCCGCGAGGGACGAGCCCGAGGAACACGACCGGCAGGACGATGAGCACGGCGAGCAGCGACGCGGCGCGAGACTCGCGCGCGAGCGCGCCGAGCAGGGCGCCCGCCGCGCCGATCACAGCCGCCGCGAGCGCGACGCCGATCAGGAGCAGCGGCAGCCGTGGCCACGGCTGGCCGCCCTGCACGCCGCCGACATCGACGACGATCCCGAACAGCACTGCGATGCCTGCCGCGAGCGACACGCCGACGACCGCGGCGAGCGCGATCTTCGAGGCGACGAGCTCGCCGAGCGACACGAGGCCGCGGCGCAGCCTGCCGATCGTCCCTTCGTCGCGCTCCGCCGCGGTCGCGCCGGCGGCGAGCAGCAACGCGAGGAACGTCACCGTCAACGCGATCCCGTACGACTGCACCTGCGCGGACAGCACCCACGTGCGCCCCTTGTGCTTCGGCTGCGCGAGCGAGATGGGGTTTGCGGTCGCATGCAACGCGTTGCCCGTCTGCGCGAGCGCGAGGCGCGCGATGCGGACGAACTGACGCAGCCGTGCGACTCGTTCGTTCTGCGGCAGCGTCGCGAGCGTCCCATCCATCTCGTCGAGGCCGAGCACGTCGTACGAGCCGAACTTCCCTCCGTGCTCGAGCAGCTGCACCTCGCGGAGATTCGCGGCGATGAAGCCGGCCTGCAGCTTCCGGTTGAGCTGGTAGACGAGCGACTGCACCTGCTCCGTCACCCGCTGCGAGAGCCCGCCGCTCGTCGTTCGCAGGACGAGCTGCGGACTGCTCGTCGTCGTACCGAGCTCCGCGAGGAAGCCGTTCGGCACGGTGATCGTCGCAACGACCTTCCCGTTCGACAGCTCACGCGCCGCCTCGCGCGACGAGAGCTTGACGAGCGTCACCTGCTGCGACACCTGGTCGATCACGGTCTGGATGTGGAAGCGATGGCCGCCGACGGCGACGACCGGCGGCAGGCCCTCCTCGTCCACCCAGGCGACGCGCGGCTTCGCGTTCGCATAGCCGGCGACGAGGCCGACGAGCAGCGCGATCACGATCGGGTACGAGAGAAGCGCGACGAGCAGGAGCGGCGAGCGTCGCAGCACGGTGAGGTCCTTGCGCAGGAGCACGGCGACGTTCGTCATCCGAATGCCGCCTCGACCGTGTCGCCGACGACGCGTCCGTGCTGGAGCGCGATCACACGGTTCGCGTGCACGACCTCCTCGACGTTCTGCGTCGCGAAGCACACGGCGCCGCCCGCGCCGTGGACGTCGCCGACAACCTCCCAGACACGACGGCGCTGCACCGGATCGAGCGATGCCGTCGGCTCGTCGAGCAGGAGCACGCGCGGTTCGGCGAGCAGCGAGAGCGCGACGTTCAACCGCTGCCGGTTCCCAATCGACAGTTCGCCGGACGGACGGTCGGCGGGAAGATCGAACCGTTCGAGCAGCGCGTCGACGCGCTCGCTCCCCACACGTTCGAGCTGCGCGAACAGCACGAGATTCTCGCGCGCCGTCAGGCGCGCATAGTGCGCCGGCCGCTGCGGGACCCAGCCGACCCGGCGATCCCCTTCGACGCGCCCGCCCGTCGCCTCGAGCGCGCCGGCGAGGATCGCGAGCAGCGTCGACTTGCCGGCGCCGTTCGGGCCGACGAGCGCCACCGTCTCGCCTTCACCCAGCTCGACGTCCGTCGGTGCGAGCGCCTCGACGTCGCCGTACCGGCGCGTGACGCCGACGGCGCGGAGCAGCGGCGTCAACGGGCGACGCGCGCCGGCGGCTGCTCGACGACGTCGACCTCGACGAGCGGATCGGCCGCCGGCTCCCAGGCCGCAAGCTGAACGCGCTCGCCGAAGAACTCCCACGCAGCGCGACCCGCCGCGAGCAGCGGCAGCGCGACGAGGATCCCCGGGAAGCCGTAGATCTCGCCGCCGGCGAGCAGGCCGAAGATGACGAGCAGCGGATGCAGCCGCAGCGAGTGCCCCATCACCTTCGGGACGACGACGTGACCTTCGAGCTGCTGGATCCCGAGGAAAAGGAGCGCGACCCACAGCGCGGACAGCGGATGCTGCACGAGCGCGTAGAGCACGGGCGGCGCGGCGCCGAGCCACGGCCCGACATACGGGATGAGCTCGGTGATGCCGGCCCACGCGCCGAACGCGAGCGCGTAGCGGCCGCCGTTCGGCATCAGCCCGATCATGCCGAGGATCCACAGGCCGACGCCCGAGCTCGCGCCGATGATCACGGACAACAGCAGCTGTCCCTTGACATAGCTCGCGAGCGCCTGCTCCATGCGCTCGATCAGCGGCACCGTCTCCGGCGCCGGTGGGAATCGCCGATTGACCGCATCGGCAAGTCGATGCATGTCCAGCAGCATGTAGATCGACACGACGACGACGAGCAGGATGCTGAACAGCAGGCCGACGACGGCGATGCCGGCGCCCTCCGCCCAGTTGAGCGCCTTCTGCGTGTACTTCGTCACGTCGTTCGTCCCGATCGACTTGAGGAACTTGTTCCCCTGCTGCTCGACGTGGACGCGCCGGAGATGATGCGTGTTGAGCCAGTGCTGGAAGCGCGCGAGATCCTGCTCGGCGCCCGTGTGGCGCGGGTGTCCGGAGGCGGTCGTAAAGTAGTTGTCCACCCGGTGGCTCGCGTTCCGGGTCTGCTGCACGACGACCGTCGCCAGTCCCAGGATCAGCGATGCCACGATCGCGGCAAACGCCAGGTAGACGATCGCGACTGCCAAGCCGCGCGGGATCCAGACTCGTCCCAGCCCGCGGACGAGCGGGTTGAGGAGCAGGGCGATGAGCAGCGCCACGAGGAAGAGAAAGACCACGTGACGCACCGCTCCCGCCACGACCCACGCCAGGAGGAGCAGCAGCGGCAGCCCGACGAGCTGCACCCAGCGCGGGATCTCGATGCGGGCCGGAGCGGGGGTTCCGGTCACTGGTTCGATGGTAACGCCGCGCTCGACGTGTGGTTTGAGGCCGATTCCGTTAGATTGGTGCCCGACATGCCGTCCTCACGCCCCACCCGGAGGCGGCGCGTCGAACGTCGGGAGGCGCGCAGCGCGCGTCGAGCTCGTCGGTTCGCGCTCCTCACGCTCCTCGCGATCGTTCTCCTCATCGCGCTCTTGCTGTCCGCCTTCGGCGGCGGCGCGACCCGCACCGCGGCGACGATCCCGCTCGGAGCACTCGCGCCGTCCGCACAGACGACGCCGTTCCCACAGGTGCTCGCGCTGCACGGCGCGGTGCGGCTGCAGATGCCGGTCGCGCAGGCGAAACAGACCGCGATCGGCTATCACGCTGCGCCGGACGGAGCGTTGACGCTGTCGCCGGTCGGTCATCAGGGCAACGAAGGCGTGCTCACCCGTGTGTTCCACAAGATCTTCGGCGGCGGCGGCGGCCAGCCGACGTGGTACCGGCTCAGCGGCGGCCCGACGTCGGCGCTCGACGTCGGCGCTCCTGCGGGCACCGACGTGTACGCGCCCGTCGACGGAACGATCATCGGCATCACGCCGTTCGTCGTCGCGGGTCACCGCTACGGGTCGCGCATCGACATCCAGCCGCAGGCTGCACCGTCGCTGATCGTCTCGTTGACGCAGCTGCGTTCGGATCCGTCGCTCGCCGTCGGCATGAACGTGATCAGCGGACGCTCGCGCCTCGGCGTCGTCGCGGATCTGTCGCGCGTCGAGCGCCAGGCGCTTGCGCGGTATACGAACGACTCGGGCAACCACGTGTCGCTCGAGTTGCGGCCGTCGGCGTCGCTCGTTCTCAACTGAGAATCCTCTTCCTCGCCGACGTCTTCGGCGTCGCAGGCCGGCGCGCCGTCGAGGAGCGCCTGCCCGCGCTGCGGCAGGAGCTCGACGCCGACGTCTGCATCGTCAACGGCGAGAACGCCGCCGACGGCGCGGGCATCACCGCCAAGCTCGCCGACCGGCTGCTCGCCGCGGGCGCGGACGTGATCACGCTCGGCAACCACACGTACCGCCGCGACGGGATCGGGGCGTACCTCGAGCGCAGCGAGCGCGTCATCCGTCCGGCGAACATGGGCGCGTGGACGCCCGGCCGCGGCATCGCCTACGCGGGCGGCGTCGCGGTGGTCAACCTCATGGGATCGCTCTTCATCGACGTTCCGGTCTCGCCGTGGGAGGTCGTCGACGCGCTCGTCGACGAGGCGCGCGCAAACGCCGCCGTGGTCGTCGTCGACTTCCACGCGGAGGCGACGAGCGAAAAGGTCGCGATGGCGACCTGGCTCGACGGCCGCGTCACCGCGGTGATCGGGACGCATACGCACGTGCAGACGAACGACGCGCGCATCCTGCCGGGCGGCACGGCTGCGATCACCGACGCGGGCATGACGGGACCGCACGACTCGGTGATCGGCGTCAAGGCCGAGCTCGCGATCCGCCGGATGCGGACGCGCCTACCGGTTCGGTTCGAGCCCGCCGAAGGCGGGGTCCGGGTCGAGGGCGTCGTGATCGACAGCGACGACGCTGGGCGCGCGCACGGCATCGAGCTGCTCCGCCTTGCGGTGTGAGAAGAGCGCGATCGCCGCGAACCCGAAGAACCACGGGATGTAGGTGTAGAGCCAGTACGTCAGGACGAGCTGGAAGCCGGCGAGGAGCGCGGCCGTGAGCGCGGCCAGCTGGAGCGGCGACTTGCGGCGCGGATAGAACGGAAAGACGAGCGCCGCGGCGATCAGCAGCGCCTGCAGGAGGTGCTGGAGGATGCGCAGGTCGGGGATCCCGCGGGCGCGGTACTGCCCCCAGTCCCAGAGCGACCACGGCGAGGGCCGGCCCACCTGCCAGCTGACCGTGCGATCCCAGAAGACGCGGAGCTCGTGCAGCGGTGACGGCTCGAGCAGCACGACGCAGAAGACGACGAGCGTCGCCGCGGTGAAGGCGGCGACGTAGCGCGCCGACGGACGGCCGTTCGGATACGTCGCCCACAAGGGCGCGACGATGAGCGCCGCGAACTTCGTCCAACCGGAGAGCGCGGCGAACACGCCTCGGCCCGCCGGCGACGTGACGAGCCAGAACCCACAGATGAGGAACGCCGGCATGATCGAGTCGTTCGTGTTCGAGTTCGACGCGTACTGCGTGAATGGATACGCGGCCCACGCGAACGCGAGCGTCGCCGCGAGCGTCGTCCCGCCGAAGCGGAAGCCGACGAGCCACAGCCCGAGCAGGCACAGCAGGTCGAAAGCGATTGCGGTGAATTGCGCGGCCGGGAAGTGCGTCACCGGCCATTTCCCGTTCCAGCCGAAGATCGCGTAGCCGGGGATGTACGCCTCATATGCGACCGGGCCGTACGTGTCGCCCTGCGGGTTCGCCGACTCGCAGCGGCCGTTCGTCTGAATGCGGTCGCGGATCTCGCCGGACGCGTCGGCCGGCCCGCACGCCTTCAGGTCTCCCTCGATCGGAAAGTTCCCCCACGGCGCCTGACCGTGCACGATGCGCTCTGCACCGACGACGCCGGAGTAGCCCACGTCGATGATGTTCGACGACTGGTGGTTGAGCATCACGCGAAAGCCGGAGAGGAAGAAGGTCGCGCCGAGCAGCACCCACACCGGCCAGAGCGGGCGTGATGCCGAGCCGCGCCCGGTGAAGCCGACGTGGACGCCGCGCGCCGCCACCCAGATCAGGGCGGGATAGAAGAGCGGCACGGATGCGAAGACGTGGCCCTGGTCGAAGAAGTAGAGGGACGCGGTGGGCGACAGCAACATCAGGATGTCGAGGTTGCGCAGCGACAGCGGGCGCCGGAAGTCGGCGAGCCCGAGGAAGAAGATGAGACAGCCCACGCCCCAGAGCCACCAGTTGTTGATCCACTTGCCGCCGAATGCGCCCTTGCCGCCGCGCGCCATGCCCCAGGCGACCTGCGGGCCGGTGTACGCCGTGACGACGGCCCCGGTCGCGTCGTCGACCGTCGACTGCACGACCTGCCCGACCGGATCGGCCTGCCACACCTTGACCGTCCACTGCCCGGTCTTCGCGTCGAAGGCCTCCTCGTCGACGCGGCCCTTCGTCGGGTAGCGCGCGAGCCAGGCACGCACCTTCGGGTGGCGCTCGACGATCCGCAGCGCCTGCCCCTTCGAGAGGCGCGCCGAGCCCGGCGGCGGCGCCAGCGGCGTCTGGACGAGGTGGCCCTTCGCGTCGTAGACGGGAGCCGTGACGGTCGTCGCGGCGTGCGCGCCGGGAACGAGGAGCGCGCAGACTGCACCGATCAGCAGCGCGCGCTTCACCTCAGCGCGTCCGGAACGACCAGAGGCGATTCCCGAGGAAGTTCAACGGCGTGACGAGGACGATCGCGATCGCCTGTGCGACGAGCTTCCCCGTGCCGAGCGAGATGAGGACGTGCAGGACGAGCAGATTCGCGACGAGCGAGCCGGCGGACACGACGAGGAACTGGAACCCCTGAACGCCGACATGCGCGCGGCGGTCGCGGAACGTCCAGTAGCGGTTCATGAAGTAGTTGTTCGAGACGGCGACGAGGAACGAGCACGTCGCGGCGAGGAGGTAGTGCAGGCCGACGTGGAGCAGCAGCGTGTAGACGGCGAGGTTGATGACGTAGCCGACCCCGCCGACGGCGCAAAACTTCGCGAGCTGAATCCAGTTGTCGCGGGCACGCAGCGCACGGTGCGCCCGGCCGCGGTGCGAGCTCGCCATCCGATCGAGGGTACTTACGCCGCTTGACGGGTCGGCACCGGAATGCGCAGCCGGCCGCCGTCGACCTCGACTTCGAGCTCGGCGACGGCGCCGCCCGACGTGAACCAGGCGTCGCGGACGATCCCGCCGCCCACCTGCGTCCCGAGCAGGCGCCGGAAGGACACGCCGCGCTCCTCGTAGAACCCGGCGTCCTCGAGCAGCATCAGCGCCGAGCCGACGGCGATCGCGTCGTCCACCACCTGGCTCGCCGCGAGCGGGAGGAAGCGCCGAGACTCGTCGCCGCAGAGCACGACGAAGCCGAGGACGTTCCAGTGGTCGAGATCGAGGAGCAGGTCGATCGGCCGCCCGAGCTGAATCCCGCGGAGCCGAACCGGAAGCAGAAGCGACCCCGCCGCTGAGAGGGACCCCATGGCGACATGGTGTCTAACCGGGCGGATGCTGCGCAAACACAAGCGGGACGAACCGGCAGCCGACCCCCTTCGTCACGCGGCCGTCGTCCCGGAAGACGTGGAGCACCTGGTGGTGCGGCGAGCCGATCGGGATCACGAGGCGCCCGCCCGGCGCGAGCTGCTCGAGCAAGGCAGCGGGCGGCGCGGCGGCCGCGGCGGCGACCGCGATCGAGTCGAACGGCGCTTCTTCGGGGAGCCCGCGCGAACCGTCGCCGACGTGGACGTGGACGCCGGGCGGGAGGCGCGTGCGCGCCTCCTCGGCGAGCTCCCGGATCACTTCGACCGAGTGCACCTCGCGCGCGAGCTCGGCGAGGACCGCGGCCTGGTAGCCCGACCCGGTGCCGACGTCCAGGACCTTCTCGTCGCCCTGCAGCTCGAGCGCCTCGCACAGCAGACGGACCATCGTGGGCTGCGAGATCGTCTGCCCGTAGCCGATCGGGAGCGCCGCGTCCTCGTCCGCGCGGTGCCGAATCTCCTCCGGGAGGTAGCGCGCGCGGTCCACGCGCGCCATCGCCTCACGTACGGACTGCTGCGAAGTGCGCGAGCGACGCAGGCGCGACATCGGTGATCCGGTCGATCGCGGCGTCGACGCCGATCGTCAGGACGGGGACGATCGAGTCGCCTGCGACAAGGGAGCCGTGCGAGCCGCCGCCGGCGTGGTGACGACCGCCGAGATCGGCGAACTCCCAGCCCTCGGAGGCGGAGACGAGCAACTCGCCGGCATTCGGGTTCGCGAGCGCAGCGCGCACACGGTGTGCGGCATCCGGGTGCTCGAGCGCGTCGAGTCCCGCGTCGACACCGTCGCGGCGTACCACGATCTCCTCCCCCTCCCGGCGCAGGGTCGTCTCCACGGAGGCCACGCCGTCGAGCGCGCGGGCGAGCTCCGCGACGTCGGTACGCGCGCCCGGCAACCGATAGACCTGCGCAGCGCGGTTCGACGCGCAGACGACCACGCTGTCCGCGAAGCGGGTGAGCTCGGTCTCGAGCTGCGCGACGTCGTGCACCGGCGTCTGCCCGTGGTCGGCGAGAAGGATCACGGCATAGCGGTCGAGGAACTCGTCGACGCCGCCGGCGGCATCGAGCAGCGCACGGATCGCGTCGTCGACGCGCGCGAGTGCGACGTCCTCGGCGCCGCTCGGGCCGTACGCATGCGAGGCGTAGTCGAAGTCGGAGAGGTAGTACGCGAGGAAGTCGAAGCCGTCGCGCGTGACGAGCCAGCGCCCGACCGCGGCCGCGTACACGTCGGTCGAGCCGGCGGCGCGGTTGCGCACCGCGAGCGGAGCTCCGGTCTGGTCGGACTCGAACAGGCTGTAGTAGAAGAACCGCTTCGGCCCATACGCGGCCTTCGTCACCCAGGGGAGCGTCGGGAGATACTTCGTCCGGCCGCGGTAGCACGTGATGTTCACGGCGGCGGTCGTCAGTCCCTCGCGCTCGAGCGACTCGTACACCGTCGACACGTCGCGCGAGAGGTGCTGCTGGTTCATGTTGTAGATCGTGTCGGTGATCGACTGCGCCATCCCGGCTGCGCGAAGCGCGGCGAAGGACGAGCCGTACTCGATGATCCGCCGCTCGCCGCGGTGCCACCAGACAAGATGCGGGATGTGATGCCCGTCGGGGCCCGTGCCGGTCGCGATCGACGAGAGGCACACGGGCGTGAGCGACGGGAAGACGGAGGTTGCCGTGCTGTAGTGCCCGTGGCGCGCGAGCTCGGCGAGCGCCGGCGCACGGCCCGACTCGACGGCGCGCTCGAAGGTCGCGGGCGCCATGCCGTCGACGATGATCCAGACCAGTTTCTTCACTTGGCCAGCGTGCGCAGCCCGGCGTAACGCTCGGGCTGGCGGCGGCGCAGGCGTGCGGCGAAGGCCGGCAGCGCGAGCGCCTCGAGGAAGCCGAGCGCCGGCACGAACGCGAGGCCGGCGGCGACGAGCGCCGCACCGGCGACGAGGATCGCCGTGCCGCCTCGCGTCCCGCCGCGACGGAGCGCGCCGCGGACGACGGTCGCGGCGCCGTATGCGGCGAGGAGCCCACCGACTGCGCCGGCGACGACGTCGCCCCAGCTCCCCGGCTGCCACGCGTCGATCGCGACGCCGAGCCCGAGGCCGGCCGCGGCCGACACCGCCGCGGCGACGGCCAACCCCTTCGCCGAGACGCCGGCGATGAAGATCCCCGCTGCCGCACCGAGGCCGGCGCTGACACCGATCCAGTACCAGGCGCCCATCGCCGCGCAGCGTATCGCCGGAGGGCTCTTCTCCGTTTCGAACAATGGACATGAGTCACGACCGCCCCCTGCTCGTCTTCTTCACATCCCGCCGCTCGGGCCCGGCCCGCCGGATGGAGAGCCTGCTCGCGCACATCGCGCGCAAGGAGCGGGACACGCTCGTCGTGAAGAAGGTCGACGTCGACGAGCGGCCCGACCTCGTCGAGAAGTTCCGCGTCTCGCAGGTTCCGGCGCTCGCGCTCGTGCACGGCAAGCGCGTCGTCGCGCGGCTCGAGGGGCGGGCAACCGCGCCGAAGATCGAGTCGATGCTGGCGTCGGCTAAGCCTGCAGGCGCGAGATAACGGCCAATCCGAAGTCTGCCGCGCGTTTGCCGTCGATGACGCGGTGGTCGAACGTCACCGAGACGTTACCCATCCGGCGGACGACGACCGCGCCGTCGTGGACGACCGGGCGATCGCCGATCCGGTAGACCCCGAGGATCGCGACCTGAGGGTGGTTGATCAGCGGCGTCGTGAAGAGGCCGGCGGACTTCCCCGCACTCGTCACCGTGAACGTCCCGCCGCGGAGCTCGTCCGGCGTCAGCGTCGCGGCGTGCGCCGCCTCTGCCAGGCGCTTGATCTCGGCGCCGAGCTCGTCGAGCGACTTCGCGGGGACATCGCGGACGACGGGCACGACGAGGCCCTGCTCGGTCTGGACGGCGACGCCGATGTCGCAGCGCTCGAGATAGACGAGGTCGCCGCCGTCGACGCGGGCGTTCAGCTCCGGGAACTCCTGCAGCGACCGCGCAACGGCCTGGAGGACGAGCGGGAGCAGCCGCTTCGTGTCGACGTTCGTGAAGTCGCACTCCTCGACCCACGTGACCGGCGGGATCTCCCGGTGGGCACGGGCCAGGTGCTCGAACATCTGCCGCTTGACACCGCGGATCGGCTCGCGGCGCTCGCCGGACGCTTGCGACGACGTGTCACGAGCGGTACCGCGGACGTCGTCCTCGGTGATCCGTCCCTGCGGACCGGTGCCCGCGATCGCCGCGAGATCGACGCCGAGCTCCTGCGCGAGCCGACGGACGAGCGGCGTCGCGCGAACCTTCGGGTCGTCGCGCGGCCGTGGCGGCGGCGCTGCAGCCGCCGGCGCTCGTGACACTTCGTCACGAGGCACGGCGGAGCCGCCCTCGCTCCCGATCACGACGATGACCGTGCCGACGGGGACGACGTCGCCCTCGCCGACGAGGATCTTCGAGACGACGCCGCCGGCCGGCGAGGGGATCTCGACCGTCGTCTTGTCGGTGGCGATCTCGACAAGCGGGTCGTCCTCGTTGATCTCGTCTCCCTCGGACACGAGCCAGCGGGCGATCTCGCCCTCGGTCAGGCCCTCGCCGAGGTCGGGCAGCTTGAACTCGTACGCCACGGGGCGCAGTTCTAGCGGAAGGCGTCGTCGCGCAGCACGGCGTGCACGCCCTTCGCGCCGTTGACGACCTGCGTCACCGCGAGGTCGACAGCGACGCTGGCGAGTGCGAGCGCGTGGTTGCGGTCGACCTCGAGCTCGCGCTCCATCAGGTCGAGCATCGTCGCCATGCACTGCTCCGCGGCGAGATCGAGATCCTCGTCGAAGCCGAAAGCGACCCACGCGCCGTCGCTGCGGGCGATCGGCGAGCGGAGCTCGAGGTCGCTCAGCTCGAACGTCAGCTGCGCGCGCTCGACGGGGCACTCGATCGCGGTGCCGGACACCTCGCCGTCGCCCTGCGCGCCGTGGCCGTCGCCCGCGAGCAGCAGCGCGCCGTCGATCGGGATCGGGAGATAGAGCGTGGTGCCGGCGACGAGGAGCCTGCAGTCGATGTTTCCGCCCCATTTCCGCGGCGGCCCGGTCGAATGCTCGCCGGGCTCGGGTGGCGGCATGCCGATCACGCCGAGGAACGGCGCAGCCGCGACCCGCGCGCCGCGCTCGCTGAGCCACGTGTCGCCCTCGAGCGACCACATCAGCTTCACCTCGGGGGCGAACGTGGCCCCCCAGCCGCGCGGCGTCACCTCGTCCACGTGGACGACGAGCGTGCCGCCGGCGCGCGCACCGCGCACCTCGATCGGCCCGTACAGCGCGTGTCCCGCGCCGTCGGGCTCCGGCTCCTGCACCTCCGGGTCCCAGCGCCAGCCCGCGTTGAGCGCGGAGAAGGCGACGGGCTCGCCGGGATCGACCGAGACGAGCGGCGCGTAGTCGCGCGAGAAGAAGCCCTTCGGGTCGACGGGCTTCACGGACGCGGCTCCTGGATCCACGCATCGGCCGGCGCGACGAGCACGCGGAGACCGACCCGAGCGCCGTCCTCGCCGCGGAACTCCCAGAGCGACACCGCCTGCTCGCCGCCGTCCAGCGACGGCGCGATCTCCGCGGGCACGTAACCCGCCTGGAGCCGGCGGTCGGCATCCCACACCGCGACGGCATTCGGGTCGTGCTCGTTCTCCGGCTCGCGGACGAGCGCGAGCCGGCGGCCCGGTGCGAACGCGTCGTCCTGCAACGCCTCGAGGCGATAGGACGCACCGGCGAGCTTCACGACGCGCACCCGCGGATCATCCCAGCGCATCGCCTCGCCCGTCGCCGCGTCGCGCAGCCAGTAGCCGGACTCGCCGCGCTCGAGCCAGATCCGTAAGCGGTCAGAACTCGAGGAGTCTTCGGGCGGCATCGACGACCCGCTCGACGGACGGCATGTACGCGTCCTCGATCTTCCAGTACGGATAGGGCACGTCGAAGCCGGTGACGCGCAGCACCGGCCCGCGCAGGTCGAGAATCGCCTTCTCGGCGAGGATCGCCGCCAGCTCCGCGGCGAACCCGTTCACGCGCGGCGCCTCCTGCACCAGCACGACGCGCCCCGTCTTCGCTGCCGACGCGAGCAGTGCCTCCTCGTCGAGCGGCTTGAGCGAGCGGAGGTCGAGGACCTCGACCGACGCATCGATCTCGTCGGCGGCGCGCTCGCACAACGGCACCATCGCGCCGTACGCGACGAGCGTCAGGTCGTCGCCCTCGCGAGCGAGCCGCGCCTTGCCGAGCGGGACGACGTGCTCGCCGTCCGGCACCTCGGTGCGCTCGGTGCGATAGATGAGCTTCGGCTCGAGGACGACGACCGGATCGGGGTCGCGGATCGCCGCCGCCAGCAGTCCCTTTGCGTCGGCGGGCGTCGACGGAATCGCAACCTTCACACCGGGCGTGTGGACGTAGTACGTCTCGGGCGAGTCGTCGTGGAGCTCCGGCGCGCGCACACCGCCGCCGTACGGCATGCGGATGACGAGCGGGAACTCCATTCCGCCGCCGGTCCGCCAGTGGTAGCGCCCGACGTGCGTGATCAGCTGGTCGAGGCACGGATACGAGAACGCGTCGTACTGCATCTCCGTCACCGGCCGCCAGCCCGCCATGCAGAGGCCGATCGCCGTCCCGAGGATGCCCGCCTCCGCGAGCGGCGTGTCGACGCAGCGGTTCTCGCCGAAGCGCTCGCGCAGCCCCGCCGTGGCGCGAAAGACACCTCCCGCACGGCCGACGTCCTCGCCCATCACCATCACCGTCCGGTCGCGCGCGAGCTCCGCGTGAAGCGCGTCGTTGATCGCCTCGACCATCAGCAGCTCAGCCACCGAGCCACCCCTCGCGGAGGTTCGGCGGCGGCTGCACGTACGCGTGCTCGAAGAGGAGCTCGCGATCGGGCTCCGGCTCCGCCTCCGCTGCGGCGATGCCGGCGCGCATGCGCTCCGCCGCCTCGTCGCGAATCGACTGCACGAGGTCGTCGCCGAGGATGCCGAGGTTGCGGAGATAGCGCTCGTAGCGGCCGACGCACTCGTTGCGTTTCTCCTGCTCGACACGCTCGAGGTCGATGTAGACGCGCGGGTCGTCCGCCGTCGCGTGCGGCGCCGCGCGATACGTCACCGCCTCGATGAACGTCGGGCCGCCGCCGCTCCGCGCCCGCTCGACCGCTTCGCGCGTCGCCTCGTACACGGCGAGCACGTCACCGCCGTCGACGCGCACGCCCGGGATGCCGTAGCCGACGGCCTTGTCCGCGAGCGCCTCCGCATGGGTCTGCGCCGAGAGCGGCGTCGAGATCGCCCACTGGTTGTTGTTACAGAAGAGGACGCACGGCGCCTGCATGACCGCGGCGAAGTTCGCGCCTTCGTGGAAGGCGCCCTCGCTCGTGGCGCCGTCACCGAAGAAGGCGATCGAGACCGCGCGCTCCCCCTTCAGCTTCTTCCCCCAGGCCAGGCCGACCGCGTGCGGGACGTGCGTCGCGATCGGCACGCAGATCGACGCGACGTTGTAGTCGGCCGGATTCCACCACCCGGCCGGGTGGCCGCGCCACCAGTGGAGGACCGTCTCGGCCGGCATCCCGCGCAGGAGGCCGATCGCCGACTCGCGGTAGGAGGGGAAGATCCAGTCCTCGTCCTCGAGCGCATGCACGGCGCCGGCCTGCATCGCCTCGTGATTCCAGAAGATGGCGTACGTCCCGATGCGGCCCTGGCGGTGGTAGACGAGCGACCGCTCGTCGTACGTCCGCAGGAGCACGAGCGAACGGTAGATCTCCAGGAGCTCCTGCTCGCCGAGCCCCTCGAGCTCGCGGCCTTCGTCGATCACCCGACGCAAGTCGTGACCTTCTTCGGCAACCCGCGCCATGGCAGGCGCGATCCTAGCCGTGGCCGCAGATTGTGACTTTCAGGCGATACGCCTACACTCGGATGGGTGCAGGTCTGCCCCTCCTGCAAGGAGGAGAACCCCGACAAGTTCCGCGTGTGCGGCTTCTGCGGCACGGCGCTCGCCGCCGCCCCGCCCGAGCCGCAGGGCCTGATCTGTCCGTCGTGCGGCGAGGAGAACCCGGCGAAGTTCCGTGTGTGCGGATTCTGCGGAACCGCACTGGCGCCGGCGCTCGGCGCGCAGGAGGTCCGGAAGACGGTCAGCATCGTCTTCTCCGACCTCAAGGGCTCGACGGCGATGGGCGAGAAGCTCGACTCCGAGGCCGTCCGCGAGGTCATGAGTCGCTATTTCGACGAGATGCGGGCTGCGCTCGAGGCCCACGGCGGCACGATCGAGAAGTACATCGGCGACGCGATCATGGCCGTCTTCGGGCTCCCGAAGCTGCACGAGGACGACGCGCTCCGCGCGGTGCGGGCGGCCGCCGAGATGCGCGACCGGCTCGCTGCGCTGAACGCGGAGCTCGACGAGCGCTGGGGGGTCACGGTCGGCAACCGCACGGGCGTGAACACCGGCGAGGTCGTCGCGGGCGACCCGACGACCGGGCAGCGGCTCGTCACGGGCGACACGGTCAACACGGCGGCACGGCTCGAGCAGGCGGCGCCGACCAACGAGGTGCTGCTCGGCGAGGAGACGTACCGCCTCGTCCGCCACGCGGTCGAGGTCGAGCCCGTCGAGCCGCTCGAGCTCAAGGGCAAGGCGGACCGCGTCCCGGCGTACCGGCTCGTCCGCGTCGTCGACGCGGACGACGAGATCGTCCGGCGCCGCGACGCACCGCTCGTCGGGCGAGAGACGGAGTCGATGCTCCTGCGGGAGGCATTCGACCTCAGCTGCCGCGACCGCCGCTGCGGCGCGGTCACGCTCATCGGCCCGGCAGGCCTCGGGAAGTCGCGGTTGACCGAGGAGCTCTCGCGCTACGCGCGCGAGCAGGGGCGCGTGCTGCGCGGGCGCTGCCTCCCGTACGGAGACGGCATCACGTTCTGGCCGCTCGTCGAGGTCCTGCGGCAGGCAGCCGACCTCGATCACTCCGACGACGCGGAGGCCGCGCGGCTGAAGCTCGCCGGCCTCGTCGGCGATCGCGACGACGTGCTGCGGCGGCTCACGTCGGTGCTCGGCCTCTCCGCCGAGCAGTTCCCGGTGCAGGAGGTCTTCTGGGCGACGCGCAAGCTGTTCGAGCTGCTCGCGGCGGAGCGCCCCCTCGTCGTCGTCTTCGAGGACCTGCACTGGGCGGAGGGAACGTTCCTCGACCTGATCGAGCACCTCGTACGGGAGGTCGAGGCCGCCCCCGTGTTCCTGCTCGCCAACGCCCGCCCCGAGCTGCTCGAGGAGCGGCCGGCGTGGCCGGAGACCGTCAACTCGACGACGGTCGTCCTGAAGCCGCTCGGCGCCGAGGCGAGCGAGCACGTGATCGCGAACATGCTGGGCGGCGCCGAGCTCGAGGCGACCGTGCGCGTGCGGATCGTCGAGGCGGCCGAGGGAAACCCGCTGTTCGTCGAGCAGCTCCTCTCGATGCTGCTCGAGGACGGGCTGATCGTCCTCGACGAGGGCCGCTGGCGCGCGACCGGCGAGCTGCCGGACGTGACGCTGCCGCGGACGATTCAGGCACTGCTCGCGTCGCGCGTCGACCGGCTCACGCTCGAGGAGCGGGCCGTCATCGAGCCCGCCTCGGTCGTCGGGTATGTCTTCCCCGAGGACGCCGTCCGCGAGCTCGCGGCGGAGCCGGTTCAGCCGCAGGTGCCTGCGCTCCTGAAGGCGCTCGGGACGAAGCAGCTCGTCAGGCCGGAGCCCGCCGAGCGGAGCCTCGAGGCGCCGTGGCGCTTCGACCACGTCCTGATCCGCGACACCGTGTACGAGGCGCTGCTCAAGCGCGCCCGGGCGACGCTCCACGAGCGGTTCGTCCGGTGGGCCGACCGCGTCAACGGCGACCGCGCCGTCGAGTACGAGGAGATCCTCGGCTACCACCTCGAGCAGGCGTTCCGCTACCTCGGCGAGCTCGGGCCGATCGACGACCGCGGCCGCGAGATCGGCGCGGACGGCGCCCGCCGCCTCGCCGCCGCCGGGCGAAGGGCACGTCTCCGCGGCGACGTTCCGGCCGCCGTCAACCTCCTCGAACGCGCGTCGCGGCTCGTGCCCGAGCACGACCCGCTCCGCCTCGGGCTCCTGCCGGAGCTCGGGGAGGCGCAGCTCGACCTCGGCCGCTTCGAGGACACGCGCGCGACACTTGACGACGCGTCCGCAGCCGCCGACGCACTGAGCGACCGGCGCCTCGCAGCGGACGCGCGGCTGACGCGCCTCCTGCTCGAGCTCCGCTCCGGCGCGCTCGACAACTGGGTGGAGCAGGCGGTACCGGAGATCGAGCAGGCGATCGCGATCCTCACCGATGCCGGGGACGAGGCTGCGCTCGCCAAGGCGTGGCGCCTGCTCGGCTACGTCCACGGGACCGGGTGCCGCTACGCCGAGGCAGAGCGGGCGTGCGAGCAGGCGCTGATCCACGCCCGCCGCGCCGGCGACAGCCGGGAGTCACGCGTCAACGCCACGAGCTACGCGCTTGCGGCGTGCTGGGGGCCGACCCCGGCGACCGTCGCGATCGAGCGCTGCAACGAGGTGCTCGAGCAGGTCTCGGCGAGCCGCCTCTCGCGCGGGTGGGTGCTGTCGATCCTCGGGCACCTCCACGCGATGCAAGGCGACTTCGAGCGGGCGCGGGCGCTCTGCCGAGACGGCCGGGCGGAGATCGAGGAGCTCGGGTCGACGTGGTACGCCGCGTGGACCGCCCTCCCGACCGCCCGGGTCGAGTTCCTGGCCGGCGAACCGGCGGCCGCCGAGCGCGAGCTGCGCCGCGGCGACGAGCTGCTCGCCCAGATGGGCGAGCGCTATCTCCGCTCGACGGTGACCGCGTTGCTCGCGCGATCGGTGCTCGATCAGGGCCGGTTGAACGAGGCGTACGAGCTGACCGAGGCGGCCGAGGAGCTCTCGGGGGCCGACGACGTCGAGACGCAGGCGGCCTGGCGCTCGGTGCGCGCCGCGAGCCTCGCGCGCGCCGCGAAGGTCGACGAGGCGCTCCGGCTCGCACAGGACGCCCTGCAGCTCCTGCTCGACACGGACTCCGCCGTCATGCAGATCGAGGCGCTCGCCGAGCTGGCCGAAGTGCTGACGCTCGCGGGCGACTCCGGCGCGGAGTGGGCGCTCGCCGAGGCGCGGCGGCTCGCCGAGGTGAAGGGGAACGTCCCCGCCGCGAATGCGCTCGAAGAGCTCGCGGGCCGGCTGGGCGAGCTGCCGGCCCGCGCGCTCTGAACGGTTCCTAGCCTGCGCCGCCCCAGCCGCCGTTGGCCGGGCCGGTGATGATCGCCGTGACGTCGCCCGTCGACTTGTCCTGCAGGAGCGACACGACGCAGTCGCCCTTCGGGTCGGTGATGGGCTTCTTGCACGAGCTGACGACGAATCCGTCGTGGTAGATCGTGAACTGGGAGAGACTGAACTTCGTCCCCAGCTCGTTCGCGAAGAAGGTCAGCGTGATCGTCAGCGGGTTGGACAGCGAGAAGAACGACTGCGAGCCCGGAACGAGGACGATCGACGTCTGGGTCGTGCACGTGACCGCACCGCACGGATTCGCCGTGCCGGAAGCGCAACTCGGGCTGTCCGACTGCGGACCGCCGCACTCGACCAGGGTCAGCGTCCCGCCCGGGAAGGTGCTCCCGCCGGACCACTTCACCGCGCTGCGCTGGTAGTTGTTGCCGGTGCCGCCGCCGCTCGTCGAGTAGGTGAACGTCCCGGTGGTCCCGGGCAGCTCGAACGTGTTGAATGAGTCCGCCGGGTTGGACGTCAGGTTCGTCGTGAGCGAGTCCGAGAAGAAGGTGTCCGTGTAGCTCGACTGCGGCTGGGAGTCGTTGCCGCCCTCCTTGACGGTCAACGCCGCGAGGGCGTCGAACGACGTCGGGGCGGTTCCCGTCGGCATCTGGACGACGACCGTCAGGCTGATCACGGCGCCGGCCTTCAGGCTCCCGAAATCGCACGCGACGCCCTTGCTCGAGTCGCGGTAGGTCGGCGTGCATGCCGGGCTGCTGCTCAACGAGACGATCGGTCCCGGGAAGGAAGCCGCGACCGGGTTGTTGTTCGCGTTCTTGGTCACGGGCTGGCTCACCGTCGCATGCGTCAGCGACGCAGTGTCGGTCGACGTGCGCGTGAACGTCGTGACGAACTGGACGTAGGTCGGCGCGCCGGTCGTCGAATACGGGATCGCCACCCCGGACGGGGTCGAGGTGATGGTCGACGAGAACGTCGGCCCGCTCGCGCTTGCGCCGCCCGCGAACGCCATGACCGCGACAGCGAGGACCGCGACCAGCCCAACCGGCCGTGCCCACCGCAGAATCCTCTTCACGTTGCCCTCTCCCTTCCTTCAGCCGCAAGACGCCAAAACCCCAGAGTTCTGGCTGATCGTTCCACGATCGACGGAGAACTTCAAGACGGCGGGGCTGCCGCGCCTCCCCAGCCGCCGTGCGCCTCGACGTCCGACTCGTCGTCGACCGCAAGCTCCGGCTCCTCGCCTCCCGCGGCCGGAGGCTCCTCCTCCTCGCCTCCCGCGGCCGGAGGCTCCTCCTCATCGGTGATCTCGTTCCGCCACATTTCCAACTAGACGACCTACAACAGCATTTCCTTCCGCTCAATGCAAGACCCGCACGGCTCCCCGCTCCGCCTCGAAGACCGCGGACTCGACGTCGCCGAGATCCTCGCCGTCGACCTGGAGCGCCAGCGGCTCGTCGCAGGCGACCTCGAAGCCGTCCTCGTCGTGCGCGTAGAGCAGCCCGGCACGGCCGTGGCCGGTGAGGATCTCGAAGGCGAGGCGGACGAGCGACCGGCGGCGGATCCGAACCGGCGCCACGAGATCGAGCCCGAGCTCGAAGTCGGCGTCCGGGACGATCGGCAGCGGCACGCCGCGCGCGTACGTGTACGGGGCGCCGTTCGCGACGAACACGGACGCGGCGCGGCCGAGCCCCTTCACCTCGAGCTTCGGCTCGACGTGCAGCCGCTCGGCGGCGAGCACCCGGACGACGGCGAGCGCGAAGGCGAGGTCGCCGGGGCGGCGGCCGTCCTCGCGGCGGCCGAGCTCGTCGACGCGGCGCACCGCCTCGGCGTCGACGCCGATTCCCGCGGCGAACGCGAAGCGGCGCCCGTTGACGCGGCCGAGCGTGATCCGGCGCGTCCGCTGCGCCGCGAGCGCGTCGGCGACCTGGACCGCCGCCGCGACCGGATCGTGCGGCAGGCCGAGGGCCCGCGGGAGGACGCTCGTGCCTCCGCCCGGCAGGAAGCCGATCGGTACGTCCCCGGCGAGCCCGTTCAGCGCCTCGTTGTAGCCGCCGTCCCCGGAGTAGACGACGAGCGCATCCGCGTCGACCGCACGGGCGAGCTCGGTCGCGTGCCCGGGATGCTGCGTCAGCTCGACGAGGATCTCGCCGACACGGGCGAGGCGGACCGCAACGGCCTCGACGCGCTCCGGCGTGACGTTCGTCGCGAACGGGTTGGCGACCAGGAGGACGCGCATCGGCATCCGAGGATGCCGGAAAAGCGGAAGGGGCCGTCGCAAGACAGCCCCTCCACCTCAGCATCGACACAACGGTCGAGCTGCCGGATCGGTTACGGGGTCGCGTATCCGCGCATCCCGTCGACGAGCAGGGTCGTGAAGCGGTCGGCGAGCGCATCGGTCTCGGCGTCCGGCCGGAGCCACGTGTAGGCCCAGTTGACCGCGCTCAGCGCGAGCAGCGCCGCGGTGGCGTCGTCGAGGTCGGTGCGGAGGTCGCCGCGCTCGCGGCCCTCGCGGAACAGCGCGCGCACGCGCTCCTCGTAGCGCCGGCGCTCGGCGACGAACTGCTCCCGGCGCTCGCCCTGGAGGTAGCGCCACTCGCGGGTGAAGACGGTCGCGATGTCGAGCTGCTCCGCGACGACGCGCAGGTGCCCTCGCAGGGCGGCGCGGATCCGGTCGAGCACCGGCCCCTCGTCCGGGACGGCGTCGAGCGCGGCGTGGAAGGCGGCGGCGCCCTCCCGCGCCACCTCCCAGAGCAGGTCGGCCTTCGACTCGATGTGGGCGTAGAGCGAGCCCTTTTGCACACCGAGGGCGTCCGCGAGGTCGGCGGTCGACGTGCCGTGGTAGCCCTTTTCGGCAAAGAGCCGGGCTGCCGCCCGGGTGAGCTCGTTCCGCCGCGTGGACATCTATGCTGGGACCCTAACGATCGTTTGTTTGGGAGGCTGCGAATGCGTTCGGAGCAGGAGTTTCTCGAATACGTCCAGGGCGGCGGCCAGGTCGAGACGCGGGACTGGATGCCCGACGACTACCGGGCGAAGCTCCTGAAGTTCATCGAGATGCACGGCAACTCGGAGCTGATGGGCGTCCTGCCGGAGCGCGAGTGGATCCTCCGCGCGCCGACGCTGCAGCGGAAGCTCGCGCTGACCGCGAAGGTGCAGGACGAAGTCGGGCACGCGCAGCTGATCTACCGCGTCGCCGAGGACCTCGGCAAGCCGCGCGCCGCGATGCTCGCCGACCTCGTCGCGGGCAAGGCGAAGTTCCACAACGTCTTCCACTACCCGACGAAGAGCTGGGGCGACGTCGGCGTGATCGCCTGGCTCGTCGACGCGGCGGCGATCATCAGCCAGAAGGCGCTGCTCAAGTGCTCGTACGCACCGTACGCGCGCATCATGAAGAAGATCTGCTGGGAGGAGTCGTTCCACATCCTCCACGGGCGCGACGTCATCCTCGCGATGGTCACCGGGACGCCCGAGCAGTTCGAGCTCGTCCAGGAGGCGCTCGACCGGTGGTGGGGGCCGCTGATGCAGTTCCACGGCAACCCGATCCCCTACGACGAGGACCCGATGGTGACGTGGCGGATCAAGTCGCAGGCGAACGAGGACGCGCGCCAGCAGTTCCTCGACGGCTACGTCCCGCAGATCCTCGAGCTCGGCCTGACGATCCCCGACCCGAAGCTGCGCAAGAACGACGACGGCGTCTGGGAGTACACCGAGCCCGACTGGGACGAGCTCAAGCACGTCGTCACCGGCCACGGCCCGAAGACGGCGGAACGCCTCTCGTTCCGCGCCCGCGTCCTCGAACAGGAGCAGTGGGTGCGCGACGTCGTCCTCGCGGCATGAACGACGTCTGGGAGGTCTTCCGCCAGGACCGGCGCGGCACGCCGTTCGAGCATGCCGGCTCGGTCGTCGCGCCCGACGCGGAGTTCGCGGAGGCGTGGGCGCGCGAGCAGTACGGCCGACGCGGCGAGTCGGTCGCACTCTGGCTCGTGCCGCGCGACGCCGTCCATGTCGTCGACGAGTGGGCGGACGAGTTCGACCTGAAGTACCGCCGCGTCGACGGCTACTCGATCAAGGCGCGGCTGAAGGAGGCGCGTGAACGAGCAGGAACTGCTGAGCCTCGCTGACGACGAGCTGATCATCGGCTGGCGCGACTCCGAGTGGACGGGGATCGCGCCGCTGCTCGAGGAGGACGTCGCGTTCTCCTCGATCGCGCAGAACGAGATCGGGCACGCGCGCGCGGTGTACGAGCTGCTGAGCGACGACGCGGACGCGCTCGCGTTCGACCGCTCGCCCGAGGAGTACCGCTGCGCGCCGTTCGTCGAGCTGCACCTGCTCCACTGGGCGCACACGATCGCCCGGCGCTGGCTCTACGAGGTCGCGGACGAGATCCGGATCGCCGCGTTGAAAGAGGAGCTGCCGCTCGCCGCGAAGATCGACCGCGAGGAGGCGTACCACCGCATGCACGCGGAGATGTGGCACGAGCGGCTCGCAGGCTCGCCGCAGTTTGCCGCCGCGGTCGAGGAGCTCTGGCCGTACGCGCTCGGGATGCTCCCCGCGTCGCAGCGTGACGCGCTGAGCGCTCGCGTCGGCCTGCCGGTCGTCGACGCCGTCGAGCGCGGAACGCACACCGACGAGCTCGTGCCGCTCTGGGAGGAGATGACGATGGTTCGCCGCTCGGCGCCGGCGGGCGCGCAGTGGTGACCGCCGACGCAGTCTGGGCGGCGTTCGAGCAGATCCCCGATCCGGAGATCCCGGTCGTCTCGCTCGTCGACCTCGGCGTCATCCGTTCGGTCGATGTCCGCGACGGCCGTGTCCACGTGGAGTTCACCCCGACGTTCCTCGGCTGTCCGGCGCTCGAGGTGATGAAGCGGTCGCTCGAGGCGACGGTGCGCGGGCTCGGCGCCGAGCCGGACGTCGAGGTCGTGAACGACGACTCCTGGGGGACCGACAAGATCACCGCCGAGGGGCGCGAGAAGCTGCGCGCCGCCGGGCTCGCGCCGCCGGCGCCGCGGCTGGTGCAGCTGCGGTCGCGGGTGCACAAGTGCCCGTACTGCGGCTCGACCGACACGACGCTCGAGAACCTCTTCGGCCCGACGCCGTGCCGGTCGATCCGCTACTGCAACGGCTGCCGCCAGCCGTTCGAGCAGTTCAAGACCATCTGACGCCCGCTGGACAACCGCAGGCCGATGTTGTTGGCTTTATCGCCATCCGTTCTTTCCATCTTCGAGGAGGGGTCTGTGGCTGTTCGTTTGCGTGCGTGGTCGAGTCTCGGCGGCATCGCCTTCACCGTCCTGGCCGTGATCGGGGCGATCTTCCTGTACGACGGCCCGCAGTCGTCGTCGCCCGCGAAGATGACCGCCTGGTACTCGAGCTCGGGGAACCGTGCGCACATCAACATCGGCTGGGTGCTGCTCGGGCTCGCGCTCCTGTGCCTGATCTGGTTCATCGCCGGCGTGCGCGAGCGCATCGCGCTCGCGGAGCAGGCGGACGCGCCCGGGGCGTCGTTTCTCACGACCCTCGTCACGATCGGCGGGACCGTGTTCGTCGCGGCGGGCGTCTGTCAGATCGGCCTTGCGGACGGCATCAAGACGATGAGCGACGACACGTACCACCACCAGGTCTACAGCGGGCTGATCCACGCCGCCGGCGACGCCTCGTACATCATCCTCGCCGGCAGCGGCGTCGCGATGGCGTCGATGATCTTCGCGATCGCGCTCGCGATCTTCGGCTTCGGCCTCCTGCCGCGCTGGGTCGGCTGGTTCGGCGTCGTGTCCGGCGTCGCGGCGATCTTCTCGCTCTTCTTCTTCACGATGCTCGTGTGGCTGGTCTGGATCGCTGTGGCCTCGGTGCTGCTGTACCGTCGCGCGCCGGCTGCGGTCGGGACACGCGACGCACTCGCGACGGCGTAGCACGCTCGGTTAGCCTTTCCGCGTGGACGAGAACGGCGTCGTCGTGGCGGTGGCGGAGAACGAGCCGGAGGCGGAGCTGCTCTGCAACCTGCTCCGCGACGCCGGCATCGAGTGCGGCTACCGCGACACGCCCGCGCTCGACTCGACGATGGAGGACTTCACGGCCGCCGGGCCGCGCGAGATCCTCGTCCACCCGGACGATCTCGAACGCGCACGGGCTCTGCTGCCGATGCCCTGATTTTCCATACAGAACGCTGACCGCAGCGGCACACCTCGGGCGTAGGCTCGCGATGACATGTCGAGGCTCCTGCTCGCGATCGGGGTCGCGCTGCTCGTCGCAGCGACCCCCGCGGGCGCAGCCGCACACGACCCCGGCTTCGGCAACGGCGGATGGATCCGCGTCGGCGGGGGCTACGACGGCGTCGCGGCGATCGCGGTGCGCGAGAACGGCCGCATCGTCGTGCTGACGTCGGAGGGCTTCCTCCAGCAGCGCCTCCCCGACGGACGACTCGACCGGAGCTTCGTGATCGGCCACATGGACGACACCTGCGGCTGCGGCACCGCGTACCTTGCGCTGACGCACGATGGGTCGGAGCTCGTCGCGATGCAATCGACGGTTGCGCGCTTCAGCTCCGGGGAACGTCGCGACACTCCGTTCCGGATCACGCTCGGCCACGACATCGCGCTGGGCATCTCGACGCAGAGCGGCGGGAGATTCGTCGTCGCCGTCTACACCTACGACCCGACCACGGGTGCGACATCCGGCGCGCTTCGACGCTTCCTCGCCGACGGCCGCCCCGATCCGACGTTCGGCAGCGCGGGGCGCCTCGCTCTGCCGGCGCTGCCGAAGGCGGTCGTCGTCCAACCTGACGGTGCGCTCGTCGTCGCGGACGGTGCGGCGGGACTCCTCCGCGTCCGCGCCGACGGGTCGCCCGATCCCACGTTCGACACGGACGGTGGGCACGTGGAAGCCGTCGACGTGTCGGCCGTCGCGCTGCAGCCCGACGGGAAGATTCTGGCCGCGGGCACGCACACCGTCAGCGGAGTCGGAGTCCACACCGACGTCGTCCGCCTCCTTCCGGACGGCAAGCCCGACCGAACCTTCGGGACCGACGGCGTCGCGATGTGGGCGGCCCAATCCCTCGTCGGCGTCCCCGCGACGCTCGCAGCGCTGCCGGGCGGCGCCGTTGCGGTCGCGGGCGCGATCTACCAGACCTGTCCGTGCAAGGGAGCCGGCTGGCTCGCGATGCAGGTGGGGGAAAGCGGAGGCTTCACAGCGTTCCCGGTCCCCGGCGAGCCCGACCCCGACCATGACTGCTGGGGCGGCGTCGCCGGCGCCGTTGCGGCCCAACCCGACGGCACGCTGCTCGTCGGCGGTGACATGTGCGATCGCGGCGACTCGAGCGCGTTCGTCGGCCGCCTGCTGCCAAGCCTCGAGCTCGATGCAGGGCCGCCCCTCACCGCGCGGTTGACGCACGTGCACATGTACCGCGGCCGGATCACTGCCGCACTGGAGTTGAGCGATGCGGCCGAAGTCACCGTCGCGATCCACCGCCTACGAGGGTTCGATGCACCGCTGCTTCGCGGCAGCAGCCTCGGGAGCTCGACTATGGTCCGCGACCACGCGCTGCGTCTGACCATGCACGCGGCAGGACGCGTCCGTCTCGCGCTCCGGTTCACGCCCCGTGCGGGCGCGCGGTACGCCCTCCGAATCCATGCCGGCGACACCCGCGACCGGGTTGCCGACATCCGGTTGCCGCTTCACGACTGACAGACTTCGGCCGATGGCCGCCGTCTCCGAGCTCGAGCGCGGGCGTGACGCATACGCGCGGCGCGCCTGGGCGGACGCGTACGCCTCGCTCGCCCGCGCCGAGGGCCTGGCGGCGTCCGACCTCGAGCTGCTCGCCGTT
>DATCJJ010000119.1:0-12670 GCA_036562845.1 Gaiellaceae bacterium
CTCAGCCTGGCCGTGTAGGCGCTCATCGCCGGCCGAAACAGGCGCCGGCGCAGCCGCTCGTCGAGGAGGTCGATCTCGATCGGGCCGCCGTCGACAACCGGCGTCTGCGCGATCAGCGCGCGAAGCTCGTCCGGGAGCGGAACGCCCGGCTCATCCCCCGTCGACTCGCTCCCTCGGGCCCGCGCGGTCGACCTGCCAGTGCCGCACGGTCGACATGTGCCACGCGCCGTCCTCCTCCCGCGCGAGGCCGAAGCGCACGACGGCGCGCTGGCCGCCCTCGAAGTCGCCGTAGAGCACGTCGGCGACGAGGTAGCCGTTCTCGATCGCCTCGAGGATCTCGGGAGGAGCCGGGGTCTCGTCCGGGCGCCACGCGATCTGCCAGAAGCCGATGTCGCCCGGTGGAATGTACAGGTCGCGCAGCAGGCGCCGGTACGTGTCGACATTCGGGACGGCGAGGTTCCCGCTCTGGCGCCGCGGATAGACGGTCCCGCCGTGCAGGACGGCGATGCCGCTGCCGACGTTGCGGAGCGAGAGGACGACGAAGACCCGGTCGTCGACGAGCTCGACCGCGGCTCGCCCGCCCGGGACGGCGATGCCTTGGATGTCGTAGAAGTTGACCCGGAGCGTCTCGGCCGACTCCCCCGACTCGACGAGCAGCGGCCGCAGGCCGGCCAGGAGCGAGAGCTCGGCGACCCGGGCGGCGCGATTCGCACTCCGAACCGAGGCATACGTGGTCGCAGCGAGCGCGAGCGTGCCGCCCGCCGTCGCGAGCCCGGAGATAGCGATCCAGTCCGCCACGGGCTATACGATCCTAGAACCCGGGTTGAGCAGCAACGGCGAAACCAACCACGAAATCACCTGCCTGATCGTCGACGACCACGAGGTCGTGCGTGAGGGGTTGCGGCTGTCGCTGTCGCGGGCGCCGCACATCCGCGTGATCGGGGAGGCGGCGGACGGCGAGGCCGCGGTCGCGCTCGCGGAACGCCGGAAGCCGGACGTCGTGATCATGGACGTCCGCATGCCCGGCATGGACGGGCTCGAGGCGACGAAGGTCCTCACCGAGCGCGTGCCCGACATCGCGGTTCTCATCTTCACCGCCTACAGCGAGCGCTCGCTGCTCAGCCGCGGGCTCGAGTCGGGGGCCAAGGGCTACATCCTGAAGGAGGCTCCGCACGCGACGCTCCTCCGCGCGATCGAGAAGGTCGCGTCGGGCGAGGGCTACGTCGACCCGGCGCTGATGCCGGCGTTCCTCACCGGCCGCGACAAGGACGACATGCTCACCGGCCGGGAGCGCGAGATCCTGCAGCTGCTCGCGGACGGCATGTCGAACGCCGACGTCGCGACGAAGCTGTTCATCTCCCAGGAGACGGTGAAGAGCCACGTGCGTCACATCCTCGCCAAGCTCGAGGCCGACACGCGCACACACGCGGTCGCGATCGCGCTCCGCGAGTCGATCATCGACTAGGGCGAGGAATGGACGTGGACGCGCGACGCGAGGCGACCGAGCAGGTCCTCGCGGCGGAGCAGGACGAGCGTCGTCGCATCGCGCTGTTCCTCCACGACGGGCCCGTGCAGTCGCTCGCCGGCGTCGCGCTGCTCCTCGACGCAGCCGTCGACTTCGCCCGCCGGGGCGAGAGCGAGCGTGCGGCCGAGATCCTCGAGACGGCGTTGACACGGACGCGGACGACGATCGGCGAGCTCCGGGACCTCTCGTTCAACCTCGAACCGGTCGTGCTCCGCGACCACGGCCTCTCGAGCGCGGTCGCCGCGCTCGCGCAGGACAAGGGAATCGAGCACGGCATCCAGGTCGAGATCGACGTCGCCGCCGCGGAGCTCCTCGGCGAGCGCGCGCAGGCGGCGCTCTACCAGATCGTCCGCGAGGCGCTCGAGGGCGCGATCCGCCGTGGCCCGCCGAAGACGTTCGGCGTCCGGATCGCCCACCGTCGGGACGACGATTCCCTCGAGGTGACGATCCACGACGACGCGCCGGGTGAGCGGCGGCGTCGCTCGATCGAGGCACTCGAAGAACGTGCACGGACGCTGCACGCGACGCTGACGTTCGAGCATCCAGACGCCGGCTCGACGATGCGGCTGGTGCTGCCCGTCTACGCAGGCACCGACTAAGGTCCAGCCCGACATGGGCAGCGGGCATCTCGTCTTCCTCTGGAAGCCGTCCGGCTACGAGCTCCGCGAGGGCGAGGGTGATCCCCCCGCCGTCGGGGCCGAAGTCGAGTGGGACGGACAGCGCCTTCGCGTCACGAAGGTGGCGCCGTCGCCGCTCCCCGGCGACAAGCGCCAGTGCGCCTATCTGGCGCGCGCGTAGGCGTAGGTGAAGCCGCGGGAGACCGCAAGGCTGCCGCGGGTCACGTACACGTAGGCGAAGCAGGTGCCGCTGATGAGGTTGAGCAGGTGGGCCATGGGCGGATCATCGGTGCCGGGTCGCCGCTTCACCGATCGCTGGGCCGGTGGTTCAGCGCGCCACTCCACTTGGTTCCGGGCGCGCGGCGCCGTTAGGGTCATCGGATGACCGAGCTCGACATCCCGATCGGCGCCGCCTGCCGCATCGACGCGGTCGCGCCGGGGATGACGATCGCCGAGGTGCCGGTCGGGCTCGACCCGGAAGGGGTCGCCGTCGATCTCGGCCGCCGCCGCGCCTATGTCGCCTGTTCCCGCGCCGACAACGTTGCGGTCGTCGATCTCGGGACGAACGAAACTGTCGCGCGCATCCCGGTGGGCGCCGAGCCGATCGACCTCGTCTACGACCCCGCAACCGACCGGATCTTCACCGCCAACGCCCACTCCGACTCCGTCTCCGCCGTGAGCGCGGAGACGCTCGAGGTCGTCGCGACGCTGGACGTCGGCCTCTACCCCTCGGGCCTGACCGCCGACCACGACGCGCGGCGGATCTACTCCGGCAACTCGCTCGGCTCCTCGATGAGCGTGATCGACCTCGACACGCTCGAGACAATCGCCACCGTCGAGGCGGAGGTCGGCGCGGGCGCGATCGCCTTCGACCGGACGCGCGACCTCGTCATCTGCGTGAACTTCATCGCCGCGTCGGCGACGTTCATCGACACGAAGACGTGGACGCCCGTGGGCCGCGTCGAGGTCGGCGTAGGCGCCTGCGCGGTCGGGATCGTGCCCGAGCTCGGCCACGCATTCATCGTCAACTCCCTCGCGGGCACCGTCAGCCGCGTCTCGCTCGACGACGTCGCCGTCCTCGAGGAGCTCACCGTCGGCCGTGCGCCGGTCGGCTTGACCGTCGGGCCGCGGCACGACCGGGTCTACGTGAGCAACCGCGGCTCCGGGACGCTGAGCATCCTCGGCGCGGCCGACGGGATGCACTGGGGGATGATCCCCGTCGGCGGCGGGCCGGGCGGTATCGCGGTCGACGGCAACCGCGTGTACGTCGCGAATGCCGGCTCGGGGACGCTCTCGATCGTCGACGACCTGCTCGCCGGCGCTCCTCCCCGTCCCGCAACCGAGCCGCCGCACCCGCTCATCGGCCACCGGCTACCGGAGTTCTCGCTCGTCGACTTCCGCACCGGTGAGCGGCGCTCGAGCCGCGAGTGGGCCGAGCGGCGCTACATCATCAACTTCTTCGCCAGCTGGTGAGGCCCCTGTAACGCGGAGGCGCCGTTCCTCGAGGAGGTGCGCCGGCGCGAGGAGGCCCGGTCGGGTCTCGACGTGATCCTGATCGACATCTGGGAGGGCACCGACCCGAAGCCCGACGTCGACCGCTTCTGCGAGCTGTGGGGCGTCGACTCGACGATCCTGCTCGACGAGACCGCCGAGTACGCCGCGGCGCTCGGGATCCGCGGCGTCCCGACGAACGTCCTCGTCGATGCGGACGGCACGATCGTCGACGTCGGCCTCGTACGCCTCGACGAGCTGGAGGCCGCGATCGACCGCTTGGTGGGCCGCTAGGCCGCGAGGTCCTCGGCCGCGGCGAGCCCGAGCACGAGCGCCTGCGCGAGGCCGCTCGCGTAGCCGCCCGTCGCGACGCCGCCGGCGTCGACGCCGGCCGCCCAGACGCCGTCGAGGCCGGCGACCCGCGCATTCGTGTCGACGGCGAGGCCGCCGATCGTGTGCGTGACCGCCGCCGCGACGTGCACGGCCAGCCGCCCGTCGTCGAGCGTCTCGATCGTCGCGCCGGCTGCGCGCGCCGCCTCGATCCGCTCGTTCGTCTCCGCGACGACGTACCACGCGCGGGGGCCGATCGTGTTCGCCAGGTCGTTCTCGTGCCAGGCGACGTGCGGGGGCGTGATGTCGCGGCCGTCGTCGGTCAGCACCTGCGCCACCGCGCCGTACAGCTGTGCGAGCGGGACGAAGTCCGCCTCCCGGATCCGCGCCGGCGGCGCCGGCATCACGCGCCCGTAGAACTGTTCCATCCCCTGCGTCGTCCGCGCGCCGCGCGGGAGTGCGTAGTCGAGCGCCGCGCCGTCGCTCCACGGGTTGGCGCGGAGCAGCAGGCCGCGCTCCGCCGCGAGCCGCTTGCCGAAGCCTCCGCAGGCGAGCACGAGCGGCGCCTCGGCGTCCGGCGGAAGCGGCGTCTCGAGCTCGGCGTCGCGTGCGAGGAGCTCGGTGAGCTTTCGCGGATCGAAGCGCTTGCCGGTGGTGCGCGGGTTCTCGGTGTCGTCCCAGACCGGCTCCGCGCCGAGCGAGATCAGCCACTCGAGCGCGTCGTCGAGCCGCTCCCAGATCAGCCGCTGGAGCGCCGGGTCGCCGTCCGGGCACTCCGCACGGAACACGTCGAAGTCGAGGTGGCGCCAGATCACGCACGACGACAGCAGCATCGACCCGCCCGCGCGCGTCCCCTTCTCGATCACGCGCGGCCGGCGGCCGAGCTCTCGCAGGCGCGCGGCGCAGACGAGGCCGGCCAGGCCGGCGCCTGCGACGAGCATCGGCTAGACCAGAGAGAACGTCGGCTTGTGCTCGACGTACTCGATGCGCACCCGCTCCGGGCCCCAGACGAAGACGGCGTACGTGTTCGCGGCGTCGACGACGTTGTCGATCTCGATCCCGAGGTCGTTTGCCGACGCGATGCTCTCGTCGGTCGAGTCCACGAGCACCGCGAGATGATTGAGCAGCGGCTTCTCGGGTTCTCCCGGATCGCCGTCGTAGAAGTCGACGTAGGCGCCGCCGACCTCGACGCGCCGGTCACCGACGCGGGTAAAGCCGAACCGCGTGTAGGCCTCCGCCGTCTCCTCCGGGTCTCGCGAGTAGAGGGCGACGTGATCGAGGTCGTACTCGACGTCCGTCGGCGCCTCCACCAGCTCGATCCGGACGTCGCCGATCTCGAAGGAGGTCTCCGCCGGGAGCGTCGAGACCCGCAACCCGACGTGCTTCAGGGCACCGCGCTCACGCGGCCCTTCGGCGTCGAAGAGCGTCAGCTTCCCGCGGCGGGCGTTCGAGCCGAGGAGCGTGAAGGCGTCGGTGCGGTCGATGACGTGCATCCCGAGCCGGGACGTGACGAAGTCCGCGACCTCGTCGCGGTTCGCCACCCAGTAAGCGATGTGGTCGAGCTTCGTAGGGTTCACGTGCTCGACGTTACCCGCGAGGCGACTACTTACGCCCGTCCACCGCCCGCTGGAGCTGTGCCTTGTTCATCGTGGAGCGCCCCTCGATGCCCATCCGCTTGGCCTCGTTGTAGAGCTGCTCCTTCGTCCGGCCCTTCGCGCGGCTCGTGCCGGAGCGCATCCCGCCGCGGCGCCCGGACGACATGTCGGAGCGGGAGAGCCGCGACGACTCCCGCGCCTCGCCCGATCGCGCCCTCGCCTTGTTGACGGTGCGGGCGGCGATCTCCTTCGCGCGCTTCTCCGACGCGCCCTGTTCGCGCTCGCTCTCCTTGATGTGCTCGTACTGCCGTTCGCGCTTCGCTGACCATGCCTGCTGAGGCATGCAATCACCTCCTTGCGGAGGTAACGGATTACTCGAGCGGTTGGTTCCGGACGTTGTTCTCGGTCGCGTACTTCTCGGTTAGCTCATTGACCGTGTCGAAGCCCTTGCCGTAGGCGTAGTTGATCTCCACGAAGGCATTCCACTTGTCCGGCAGGGCGTCCTCCGGGAAGATCGCCTCGACCGGGCACTCCGGTTCGCACGCACCGCAGTCGATGCACTCCTCGGGGTCGATGACGAGGATCCGGTCGGCCTCGTGGATGCAGTCGACCGGGCAGACGTCGACGCACGACCGGTCTTTGATGTCGATGCACGGCTCGGCGATGATGTACGTCACGGCGCCGACTCTATCGACAGCCTCAGTTGGAGGGCGTCAGTTCCTCGACGAGCTCCCGTGCGCGCTCGACGAGCGCCGACTTCGCGACAACTTGATCGAAGCCGGCGGCATGCGCCGCGCGGAGGCCCGAGGTGTCGGTGTGGTTCGTGTAGCCGAGGATCGGCACGTCCGCGTAGGTGTCCGCCACCTCCAGCGGGTCGACGCGGGCGATGTCGACGATCACGAGATCGGGATCGTCGGCGCTCTCGACCGTGATGAAGTGGTGCTCGGGGAGAAGGGCCTCGAGCTTGCCCCTGAAGAACAGATCGACCCCACAGAGCAGGATCGTCGCCACGCCGCGAAATCTAGATCCCATGGCTGACGCCTACAAGCTCGGTTTGGAGCACATCCGGGCGGGCCGCTATTTCGAGGCCCACGAGGAGCTGGAGCTCGTCTGGCGCGCCGCGGCGCCCGAGGAGCGGGACTTCTACCAGGGGCTCGTGCACGTCGCGGTCGCGTGGTACCAGGCCGGCCGCGGCAAGCCGGTCGCGACGCAGCGGCAGCTCGAGAAGGCGCTGCGGCGCCTGGCCGCATACGAGCCCGAGCACCGCGGCGTCGATGTTGTCCGGTTACGGACTCAGCTGGCCGAGCTGCTCGAGACGCTCGACCTACGGGGACGTCAGCCCGACGGCATCTAGCGCGCGGTTGAGCGCGACGTGGAGCCACCAGTCCCTGTGGAAGAAGAGGAGCAGCCCCAGCGCGACGAGGATCAGCCCGCTGACGATCTCGATCACCCGATAGCGGTCCCGCGCCCAGCGGAACGCGCCCATCGCGCGCGTGAACGCGATCCCCGCGCAGAGGAACGCCACGCCGAGCCCGAGTGCGTACGCGGCGAGCAAGACGGCGCCCTTCAGCACCGCCCCCGTGTCGCTCGCGAGCACGAGCACCGCCGCGAGCACCGTGCCGATGCACGGCGCTGCGCAGACGGCGAACGCGCCGCCGAGCAGGGCACCGGAGCCGCGGCGGCGGGCGCCGGCGAGCAGCCCCGGCGCGACGACGCGCTCCGGCATCGGCAGGAGCCCGACGAACGCGAGCCCGAGCACGACGAGGACGAACCCGGCGATCTCCGCCTGCGCGTTCGCCGAGACGACGCCGCCGATCGCGGCCGCACCGGCACCGAGCGCGACGAAGACGACCGTGAAGCCGGCGATGAACGGCAGCGACGCGCGCACGACCCGGCGTTCCGCGAGCTGCCCTGGCTGCACACTCGAGAGCGCCGACAGGTACCCCGGCACGAGCGGCAGCACGCACGGCGTCACCACCGAGACGAAGCCCGCGAGGAACGCGACCGGAAGCTTCAGTCCCATTTCGCGAGGAGCTCGTCGACGCGCGCGTCGAGCTCCGGCTCGATCGCCGGCTCGGCCGCGGGCTCGCGCGCCCGCCGCGTCCAGCGCCACACGCCGATCGCGAGCAGGAGCGCACCCACGAGGATGCCTCCGAGCGGGAGCCACCATGCGAGCAGGTCGAACCCCTCGTGCGGCGGCGCGGCGAGGATGCCGGCGCCGAAGTTCGCGACGAGCTCCGACTTGATCTGCCCCGCCGTCGCGCACTGGTCGATGCGCGTCTGGATGTATCGCTTGATGCGCTGTGCGGCGGGCGCGTCGGACTGGTCGAGCGTCGTGTGGCACGTCGGGCACATGATCTGGCCCTCCATGTACGCGAGCGACGTACGCGGGTGCGTACATGCCGCGGACGCAGATCCCGCCAGCACGAGCGCCGCCGCGACGACGGCGATCAGCCTCACGGCTTCAGCGCCGCCTTGATGCCGTCGAAGAACTTGTCCTGCTGGTGCGCGACGGTGCCCTCGATGTGGGAGCCGACGAGGCGGCCCTGCGCGTCGATGAAGTACGTCTCCGGCACGCCCGTCAGCCCGTAGAGGTCGCCGACCTTGCCGGAGCCGTCCTCGACCGTCGGGTACGTGATGTCGTGCGCGCGCAGGAACTTCCGCCCGTCGCTCGTGACGTCGTGGTAGTCGACGCCGAGGAAGACGACGCGATCCGCGTACTGGCGCGACGCCTGCTCGAGGACCTTCGACTCGGCCTTGCACGGCTCGCACCACGACGCGAAGAAGTTGAGAACGACCGGCTTGCCGCGAAGCGACGAGAGGTCGATCCTGCCGTCGCCCTCGAGCCGCTTTGCGCTGAAGGTCGGCGCCGGTGCGCCGAGCTTCGGCGGATGCGACTGGTGCGTGAGCCGCCAGACGAGCAGGGCGAACAACCCCGCGACGGCCACGAGCGCCGTCGCCTGCAGCGCCCGGATCACGTCGAGACGATGAACACGGGCGTGCCCACGTCCACGTGGTCGAACAGCCACTCCGCCTGCGGGACGAGCATGCGGATGCAACCGTGGGAGAGCGAGTAGCCGATCGAGGCAGGATCGTCGGTTCCGTGGATGCCGACACCGGGCGAGCTGAGGCCCATCCACCGCGTCCCGAGCGGGTTGTTCGGCCCGGGCGGCACCGGCTTGAGACCCTTCGCCCACGAGTCGTTCGTCGGCGGATACCACCAGGGGTTCTTCCACTTGACGATGATCTGAAAGCGGCCGAGCGGCGTCGGATAGATGTTCTGGCCGGTTGCGACGTCGAACACCCGCACCTTCTTCATCCCGTTGTACAGCGTCAGCTTGTTCGACCCGCGCTTGATGACGATCACCGGGCCGATCGTCTCCGGCGTGACGGGCGGCGCGGTGAACTTCGCCTTCAGCGCGATCGTGGCGCGCTTCGCATACACGAGCTGCTGCGTGATGTCGGCGAAGGCCTTGTCGCGGTCGAGCTTCCGACCCGGCACCGGCTGCGTCACGAACGGCTTCTGCGCCCGGAGGAGCAGCCGGGACGACACGGCCGTCCGGTTGAACCGCGTCGCGAGCTTGCCGATCAGAGCGCGCACCTTGGTCGCGTCGTAGCCGGCGCGAAGCGTCAGGACGGTGCCGGGTGCAGCGGTCAGCGCCCGCGCGACGGCGGTGTCGGCCGAGATGCGCACGCCGAGGAGCGCAGGCGAGACGGAGATCGTCGTCGTGTCGAACTGCAGCGTGAGCGGGAGCCCGAAGGCCGCCTGGACGGCCGCGATCGCCTGATCCGAGCTCAAGCCGCCGAGGACGACGCCGTTGATCGCGACGCCGTCCGCGACGACCTGGGCCGGCGTCGTCGTCGTGGTCGTCGTCGGGACGGTGTCGGTGGTCGTCGTCGCCGGGGGCGTCGTGTCGGCGAGCACGGCAGCCGAAAACACTCCTGCTCCGAGCAGGGCGAGTAAGAGGAGAGCGAGGCGCTTCACTGGTTGTCCGTACCCCCGAGAGCGATCCGTGGATCGTCGGTGATGATAGCGTCGGCCCCGCTTTCGACCAGGGTTTTGGCAACTCCTGCGTCGTTGACCGTCCACACGAGCACGGCCGCCCCGAGTGCATGCGCGCGGTCGATCGCCGCCGACGTGACCACGCTCCAGTTCAGCGTCAGCGCGACCGCATCGTTGCGGCGCAGCCACGGGCCCAGCCGCCGGGGCAGCGCGGCGCGGAGCGTCGCCAGGGCCGGGCCGACGAAGGGCTGCAGGAGCGGACGCCCGGTGACGCCGTAGCGGTCCTCCGGATACGTGAAGGAGCGCGGGATCGCCGGTGCCGCCTCCCGGAACTCCGCGAGGATGGCGGCCGAGAACGAGCTGACGAAGCTCCGTTCGCCGAGCCCGGCGTCCGCGACGGCGCGCGCGGCCTCGGCCGCGAGACCGTCGCGCTTGACGTCGAGCTGGACGACCAGGCCGAGCGCGGCCGCGAGCGCGAGCGCGTCCTCGAGCGGCGGCGCGTCGGGGGCGATCTCAGGACCGTGCGCGAGCAAGATGCGGCCGTCGTGCGCGCGCAGCAGGTCGACCTCGACGCCATCGGCGCCGTGCAGCGCCGCCGCCTCGATCGCGGCGAGCGAGTTCTCCCGGTCCAGTGCCGCCGCGCCGCGATGGCCGATCACCAGTGGACGCCCCTTGCGGAGCAGCTCGATCACGCCGTGCGCCGGATGACGACCACCGCGAGGTCGTCGCTCAGCTCGCCGCCTGCCCAGCGCCGCGCGTCGTCCGCGACGCGGCGCGCCAGCTCGGCGGGAGCCAGCTCGCGATGCTTCGCGAGCAGCTCGTCGAGTCGTTCCGTCCCGTAGAGCTCTCCGTCGCGGCGGGCTTCGACGACCCCGTCCGTGTAGAGCACGAGCGAGCCCTCCGGCGGAAGGACGTCGTCCACCTGGTCGTACTCCTGCCCGGCGTCGATGCCGAGGATGAGCCCCGCGCCGCCGAGCCCCCGCACCGTTCCGTCGGGGAGGACGACGCGCGGTGCCGGATGCCCGGCGTTTGCGCATGCGATCGCTCCGCCGGCGCCGTCGACGGTGACGTACGTCATCGTGATGAACTTGCCGGGCGCGATCTCGTCGACGACGACGTCGTTCGCGCGCGCGAGGAAGTCGCCGGGCTCTGGATGCTCGCGCGCGAGCGAACGAAAGACGAACTTCGCCATCGCCATGTCCGCCGTCGCCTCGACGCCGTGCCCGGTGACGTCTCCCAGCACGACCGCGAGCCGGCCGTCCGGCAGCTCGAGGAAGTCGTATACGTCGCCGCCGACTTCGACGCGCGCCGACGACTCGTAGACCTCGCCCATGTCGAGCCCTGCGATCGACGGATGGCCCCTCGGCAGGAGCGAGCGCTGCATCGTGTCCGCGAACTCCTTCTGCTGCTGGTACAGGCGCGCGTTGTCGAGTGCGAGCGCGGCCTGCGCCGCGATCGTCGCCGCGGCGTCGATCGTGTCGACGGCGAGCGGGCGTCCCGGCCGGAAGGAGAGGATCGTCAGCGCGGCCATCACATCCGGCGCGCCGACGGGAACGACCGCGGCCGTCCAGCCGCGGTCGAGAAACGGCTCGAGCAACTCGTTGCCCCGCACGATGCGGTACGGCTCGGCTTCGCGGAACAGTCGCTGCACCTCGGCCGAGCCGAACGGCTGCTCCCGGAGGAGAATCACGCGGGTCGGCGCGTCCAGCTGCGTGTCGGCAACCCAGAGCGAGCGCGGCACGAGCAGCTCGCGCCGCCCGTCCGGCATCGCAAGCATCGCCGCGTCGAGGTCGAGCACCTCGACGACCGTCTTCGCGAGCGCGTCGAGCATGTCGTCGAGTGAGAGCCCCTCGGCGAACGTGCGCGAGATCTCGTACAGCGCGCGCTGGCGCCGCGCCGCGGCGCGCTCCGAGGCGAGCGCCGCTTCGCGCTGCCGGCTGAGCTCGGTCGTCTCCTCGTGCAGCTGCGCGTTCTGCACCGCGACCGCGAGCTGTCCGGCGAGCGCCGGAAGCAGCGTCGCGTCCTGCTCCTGCGTCGCGCCGTAGACGGCGAGCAGCCCGACGACCGCGTCGCGCACGAGCAGCGGCACCGCGAGCACGGCGTCGATCCCGGCCTCGCGCGCGGCGTCGCGCGCATCCTGCAGGCGCGAGTCGCGCGTCGCGTCGGCGATCTGCAGGGCGGCGCGCCCGCGCGCGGGGCCGAGTGCGAGCTCGAGCAGCCGCTCGGCGACTCGGAGGTGCGGGCCGGCGAGCCCGCGCTCGGTCGCCGTCGACAGCTTCTCGTCGTTGAGGAGGTAGATCGCCGCCGCGGACGCGCCGACCAGCTCGGCGACGAGGTCGACGGCAGTCTCGAGCGTGTGCGCGAGGGAAAGCTCGGCCGTCGCCTGGCCGACGACGGAGAGGAGCGCCCGCGTCCGTTCCAGCTCGACGGCGAGCGACTGCGCGTGCGAGCTCGTGCGCAGCGCGTGGGCGGCGCGGACGCCGAAGGTCGTCAGCCTCACGAGCTGCTCCGGCGTCGGCTCGTCATCCGGCCCGAAGAGCAGCTGCAACACGCCGAGGGCCGGCTGGCCGAGTGGGAGCGAGACGGAGATCCCGCAGCCGCCGGGCAACCCCGCTCCGCGAACCGGCTGCACCGGCCCGGCGTCGTTTACGAGGTCGCGGATCGGCGTGACGTCGGCGTCCTCGGCCAGCCCGTGCGCGCCCGTGAGCCGGTGGTCGGCGTCCCAGAGCAGGCCGACCGGCGCACCGACGACCGTCGCCGCGACACGGGCGACCTCGGCAGCGGTGTGCGTCGAGTCGAGCGCGGCTGCGAGCGCCTCGCCGGCGAGCTCGAGCGCAGGTCGTGCGAGCTGCGCCGTCGCCTCGCTTCCACCGGTCTCGAATGCGCGCAGCACGAGCCCGACGTGCGCCGCGACGATCTCGGCCACGAGACGCTCGCCGTCGTCGAAACGGTCCGCCGAGCGGAGCAGCTCGAGCGTCGCGGTGCGCCCGACCGGGACGAGTAGCACCGCGCGGGCCGCCGCGCGTCCCGCTGCACGACGCGTCCCCGCCGGCATGCCTGCGAGATCGTCGACGGGCTGCTCCGGAAGCTCGTCTGCGGCAACGCGCGT
>DATCJJ010000158.1:0-2019 GCA_036562845.1 Gaiellaceae bacterium
AGTACCAGTCGGTCGTGCGCTCGCCGAGGCGGCCCGAGAGGTAGAGGTTGTCGCGCACCGCGATGCACTCCGCGCCCGCGATCGTCCTCGTTCGATGAGTCACGGTGACCAGTTCGCGCGACGGTCGGCCGTCTTTCGCTCCGGTGTAGACGTACTCGGACCCCGGGCGCAGCGGGAACCACGGGTTGTCGACGGTCGCGGAGTAGTCGCCGGCCGGCCTCGGCAGCGCCGAGCCGTCGTGCGCCCCGCTCGAGCCGCACCCGGCGGCCACGAGCAGGAGCACGACGGCTGCGGTCGCGACTCTCACGCTACGACTGTGGGGCGATCGAGACGACGCTGCCGTCCGTCGCGTCGACCCCGACCTCGCGGTTGCCGATGTCGACGATGTAGACGATCCGGCCGCCGTGGCTCTCGAGGTCGACCTGGCCGAGCTGCCCGTCCCAGGCGCGCTGAGCCGCCGCGACCGCCTGGGCGGTCGTGATCGACGTCTGCGAGAGGTACTGCTTGCCGTCGTCGAGCGTGCCGGGCTTGACCAGGTGCCCGTCGTCGTTGATCAGGCCGCTGCCGCCGCCGAAGGCGAACGCTGCCGCGGCGAGCGCCACGACGGCTGCGAGGGCGGCGACGAGGGCGATGCGCTTGCTCATGGCGAGTCTCCTTCCGGCGATGATGCTGCGCACCGTAGAAGACGCCGGTGAGACAGCGGTGAGAGCACGCCGAACGGTTCTCATCCCGTTCTCATGGAAACCGGCGAAGATGCCGGGATGCGCGTGCTCGTCGTCGAGGACACGCTGAAGATGGCCAGTCTGATCCGCCGTGGCCTGGTCGAGGAAGGGCACGCCGCGGACGTCGCCCCGAACGGCGAGGACGCGCTCTGGATGGCCGAGGCGCACCCGTACGACGCCATCGTGCTCGACGTAATGCTGCCGGGACTGAGCGGCTTCGAGACGTGCCGCCGCCTGCGCAACGCGGGCGTCTGGTCGCCGGTCCTGATGCTCACCTCGCGGGACGCGGTCGAGGACCGGGTCGCCGGCCTCGATGCCGGCGCCGACGACTACCTGACGAAGCCGTTCTCGTTCGCCGAGCTGCTCGCGCGGCTGCGTGCGCTCTCCCGGCGGGGAAGCGGCGAGCGCCCAGTCGAGCTCGCCGTGGACGATCTCCGGCTCGACCCGGCGAGTCGCCGCGTCTGGCGCGGCGAGACCGAGGTGGCGCTCTCGCCGAAGGAGTTCGCGCTGCTCGAGACCTTCATGCGCCGTCCAGGCCAGGTGCTGACCAGGTTGCAGCTCCTCGAGCACGCGTGGGACTTCGCCTACGAGAACCGTTCCAATGTCGTGGACGTCTACATGCGCTATCTGCGCGAGAAGCTCGACCGTCCCTTTGGCAAGAGCTCCTTCGAGACGGTCCGTGGCGTGGGCTACCGACTGCGGGAGGAAGGGGCGTGACCCGCATCCCGATCCGGCTACGCCTCGCGCTCGTCTTCGCCGCGGCGATGGCGGTCGTGCTCGCGGGCGCGGGCTGGTTCGCCTACTCGCGCGTGAGTGCCGATCTGAGCCGGGCTCTCGACCAGGATCTTCGCGGCCGCGGCCAGGATCTCTCGGCGCTCGTCGCGCACGGCGGCTCCGTCCGCACGACTGAAGGGTCGTTGATCGAGAGCGGCGAGTCCTTCGCGGAGGTCGTCGCAGCCGACGGGAGCGTGCTCGACGCGACGCAGCCGATCGCGCGCAACCTGCTCACGCGGTCCGAGCTGGCCGCCGCTCGTAGCGAGCCGGTGTTCACGAACCGTCCGTCGGTGCCGGGCCTGGACGAGCCGGCGCGCCTGCTCGCGCTCGCGGTGACGAGAGACGGGCAGCAGGGTGTGCTCGTCGTCGGGGCGACGCGGGAGAACAGAGCGGAGACGCTCAGCAGCCTGCGAGCCGCGTTCCTCATCGGCGGCCCGATCGCTCTCGTGCTCGCCGCGCTCGGCGGCTACCTTCTCGCGGGCGCCGCGCTGCGGCCCATCGAGTCCATGCGCCGGCGGGCGGC
>DATCJJ010000184.1:0-11612 GCA_036562845.1 Gaiellaceae bacterium
GAACGTCCGGATCGTCGAGCTGATGGCGGGCGCGTTCGTGATCGTCGCGCTGTCGGAGTGGCTCGCGGCCCGGGCGCGCTACGTGCCGCCCGCCGTCGGCTTCGTCTCGAACGACGCACTCGAGCCGGCGCCATACGTCGAAGCACGCGCTCCCGCTCCGGCGTGGGGCGAGGTCGAGCCGGACGAGGACACCGAGCCGGAAGCGCTCACGGTCGTCGGCGCACCCGCCGTCGACCCGTGGGAGCAGAGCGGCGAGCAGGAAGAGGAGGCCGACTCCCCCGAGCGCGGTTTCCTGCGTCGGCTGCGCAGGTAGCTCCGTATCTGACAGCTCCCGAGGTGCGGATCGTCGTCCGCCTCCGGGAGGTCTGTCTCGCGCTCGGCTTCTTCAGCTTCAGCTTCGGCATCGGCATGCTCCTGCTCGGCGGCATCGCGGAACGGTAGAGGCCGACCCGAGGTCCCGGTTCGACCTCTCTCAGCCGAGGAGTTGCCCGGCGCCCCGAATCGCAGGGGAGGCGGAAGCGGGGCGCCGGACGCTTGGTGGGAGGGTGGCCGATGCGGGCTGAGACATAGCCAACCACCCGCCCATGAGACGCCCTTAAGAGAAGTCGTTAAGACTTTTCGCGGGGAAAGGTCAACCGGAGGAGCGCGCCGCCCTCGGGCGCGTCCTCGGCCGTCACCGCGCCGCCGTGGGCCTCGGCGACGTCGCGGACGATGGCGAGCCCGAGCCCCGAGCCGGGCAGCGACCGCGCCGTCGCAGCCCGGTAGAAGCGGTTGAAGACGTGGTCGCGGTCCTCGAGGGCGATGCCCGGCCCGTGGTCGCGCACGGTCAGCTCGCCGTCGCGCAGCGTCACCTCGACCGGCTTGCCGTTCGTGTTCCACTTGCCGGCGTTCTCGAGCAGGTTCCAGACTGCGCGCTCCACGCGCTCCGGCACGACGTCCGCCCGCGTCGGTTCGAGGTCCTGCGTCCAGTTGACGTCGGGGAAGCGAGCGCGCGCGCGCCCGAGCGCCGACTCGACGAGGTCGTCCAGCTGGACCGAGCGGCGCTCGAGGCTCGCATCTCCGCGCGCAAGCTCGAGCAGCCCGGTGATCAGGTCGCGCATTTCGTGCGCTTCACGCTCGAGGTCGGCGAACAGCTGCGTGCGCTGCTCCGGCGCGAGCCGCTCGCTCTGCCGGAGCACTTCGATGTTCGTCTGCATGCTCGTCAGCGGCGTGCGCAACTCGTGCGACGCATCGGCGACGAAGCGCCTCTGCGTCTCGAGCGATTCCTCGAGTGCCCCGAGCATCGTGTTGAAGGCGCCGCCGAGCCTCGCGATCTCGCCGCCGCCGCCCTCCGACACGCGCTCGCTCGGATCACCGGTGCGGGCGATCCGCTCGGCAGCGGCCGTGAGGCGGAGGACGGGTGCGAGCGTTGCGCGTGATGCAAGTGCGGCGAGCCCTGCCGTTGCCGCGAGCGCGCCGAGCGACACGAGGATGAGGATGAACCGCAGCCGCTCGAGGTCGTGGTCGATGTAGTCGATATTGCGCGCGACCACGATCGCCGCCTGCGTGCCGAAGACGGGGTCGACCGTGGGGACGACGAGCTCGCGCAGGACGATCGAGCCGCGGCGGGTCTCGGCCGCGGCGTTGCGGAAGAAATGCTTGGCGTGCCCGCCGGCGACGATCTTGATCTCGTCGTCGACGGGGATGTTGTCACCGCGCTCGGCCCCTCCGGGCGCGACATAGGCGACGTAGTCGCCGCTGTACGCGCCGAAGCCGGTCGGGTCGTGGGCGTGGGCGAGCAGCTGGCTGTCGACCTGCGTGTACAGCTCATGGCGCATCACGAAGTAGGTCGTCAGCGATGCAGCGGTGACGACCACCGCGACGACTGCGGCCGCGACGAGCGTCAGCCGCAGCCGGAGCGTCATGGCTCGCGCAGGACGTACCCGGTCCCGCGCACGGTGTGGATCAGGCGCGGCTCGCCGTCGCCTTCGGTCTTCCGGCGCAGGTAGCCCACGTACACGTCGAGGGCGTTCGAGGTATGGCTGAAGTCATAGCCCCAGACCCGCTCGTAGATGAGCGGACGGGGGAGCACTTGACGCGGGTTCCGCATGAAGAGCTCGAGCAAGTGCGCCTCGGTCGTCGTCAGCTCGAATCGGCGGCCGCCTCGGCGGGCCTCCATCGATCCGACATCGTACGTGAGGTCGGCGAAACGGAGAAGCTCGGCCGGAGCCGCGTCGGCGCGGCGCAGCAGCGCGCGGAGCCGTGCGAGCAGCTCCTCGAGCGCGAACGGCTTCGGCAGGTAGTCGTCGGCACCGGCATCGAGGCCCTCGACACGGTCGCCGACGGCGTCGCGCGCCGTCAGCAGCAGGATCGGGACGCGGTTGCCCTCGCGCCGCAGCCGTCGCGTCACGTCGAGCCCGTCGTAACCCGGCATCATGACGTCGAGGACGAGCGCGTCCGGCGTCCGGTCCGCGGTCGCAGAGAGCGCCTCGTTCCCGTCGGCTGCGAGCGCGACGTCGAAGCCGTTCAGCTGGAGCGCCCGTTCGAGCGCCTCACGGACCGCGCGGTCGTCGTCTGCCACGAGCACGAGCATCGGCCGAAGTGTGCCGCGGGGTCGTAAGTCGCCGCTAAGAGCGGTCTCAGGCGCCCCTCGGCAACCGCTGTTTCCATGGGTCTCGTGCCCCGCCCGGCAACGCATGGACGCAGGCGATCCGCACCCCGGCCGGCGTGCGCGGCTGCGCGGCTACGGCGCGCTCTTCATCCTCGACGACGAGCGGGTACCTGGCGAGGCCATGGTTCGGTTGTGCGCCACGATCGCCGCGGTCCGCGCCCGCATGTCCGCCGCCGAGTTGACGAGCGTCGTCCGCGGCGGCACGGTGAGTGCCCACCACTCGCCGCTCTCGCCGGTCGCCGCCTCCTGGGGATCGGTGACGTCCGCGGGGATCGGGCGGCTCCGCAGCTCGAGCGCCCAGAACGCGTCGCCGGCGACCTCGCGGTTGCTCGCAAGCGTCGCGAGGAACCGGCGGAAGCTCGGCAGTGTCGGCCAGTTCGTCCGGTCCCAGCCGTACTCGTACGCGATGTAGGGCTTGCGAGCCCGAGCGCACGCGTCGATGCGCGGCTGCGCGAAGTCCATCCCCTGCTTCCAGTGCGGATAGATGAACGAGACGCAGGCGTCGACGTTCTTCAGTCCCGCGTTCGACGCATCGGACAGGATCAGATGCCGGGCGTCGATGCCCCGGACGTAGTCGGCGATCGTCTTCGTCCACTCCGGCGGGCTGCCGCCGCCGTTCATCAGGTCCCAGCCGAGGATCGTCGGGTCGTTCTTGTACGCGACGTGCGTGTAGACGTTGACGTGGTTCAGCACGACGGCGATGTGCTCCTCGACGTCGGCGATCACCTGCGGGTCGGTGAAGAACGGCGCCATGTTGATGAGCGAGCAATCGGGGATCTGGTAGCCGCGCCAGCCGAGATAGACGCAGCCGCTTCCCCCTGCCGCGTCGTCGTCGCCGACGATCGTCGCGATCAGCCTCAGGCCGCGCTTGCGCGCGGCGGCGACGGCGTAGTCGACGTGCTCGAGCGCAGCCTCGTTGAACGTGTGCGGCGCCGGCTCGATGCAGACGGCGCACCCGACGGAATCGGCGAGCGTCTGACTGCGAACGACGCGCGCGCCGAGCTGCTTCGCCGTCGCGAGCGCCGAATCCACCTCTGCATGCGTGGGGTAGCGGGGCTCGCGCGGCGACGCAGGCCCGTAGTCCGAGACGCCGAGCCACTCGACGTTTGCGCCGCCGAACCGGAACGGCTTTCCGTCGAGCGTCAGATGCGCGCCCGAACGAACGACGAATGGGTTCGCAATTGCGAGCGCAGCGAGAGCCGACCCCAGAATCCGCATAGGCATGATGGTGCCGGATGGGGGTCCTCGCCGCATTCGCCGCCGCCGCGTCGATCGGCTTCTCGCAGCAGGCGGGGAAGCTCATCGTGCAGGCCCCGTCCTACCGCGTCGTCCTGAGCGCGCAGACCGGCCGGATCATCGAGATCGACGACGCGCGGGGCAAGAAGCTCCTCGGCGGCGGCTACGGCTGTCAATGGTGGGTGAACCCGAACCACCGGGACACCTCGGTCAGCGGCTGCTCGTTTCGTCCGAAGGTCCGGTGGCGTTCCGGCACGCTGACGCTGACGTACGGCTCGACGGCCGTCGTGACGCTGCGCGCGCAGGCGGCGTACTTCGACCTCCGACTGCGGCTCGGCAGCGCGCGCACCGTTCGCGACGAGGTGCGCTTCCCGGCCGGGATCGTCGGCGACACGCAGACGGTGCAGTACGGCTACTCGCCGAACGTCCTGCCGGGTCTCCGGCTGACGCCGGCGTTCTTCTCCACCGTCTCGAACCCGGTGCAGATCTACCCGTCGCGCTGGGCATTCGCCGACTACCTCGCGGTCGACGCGAACGGCGGGCACGCTGCGCTGTACACCGTCAACCGCGGGCCGATCGCGCCCGCGCTCGTCGGCTTCCTCCACCTCGGCCCAGGCGCTCCGTGCTCCGGGCGGAGCTACTGCCTGTTCCACCAGTTCGAGACGTGGATCACGCCGGGGGCGACGTGGACGAGCCCGACGATCCGGATCCGCATCGGCCAGACCGCGCAGCAGTCGATCCTCTCCTACCGGCACGACAACGGCATCGACGCGTATCCGTCGCTGGCCGCGAAGGTCGGCCCCCTGCTCGGAACGCTGGCCCGCGCGCCGCTCGTGAAGGCGGACGTCGAGAAGATCCGGCAGCCGTATACGTCGTGGCCGCTCGCGCAGCTGCCGTCGCCGATCCTGCTGCACCCGGTCGGCTACCAGGTCGGCGGTCACGACGTGAACGATCCCGACTTCCTCCCCGGCGATCCCCGGTGGGGGAGCCTGGCGGCGCTCGTCGCCGATGCACACGCTCGCGGAGATCTGCTCATGCCGTACGACAACCTGAGCTGGTGGGATCCCACCTCGCCGACGATGGAGCGGACGACACCGCAGACGGTCGCCGCGCTCGACACGTCCGGGGCGCCGCAGACCGTCGACTACGGCCCCCGCTCAGGCGTGATCGTGTCGCCGTGGGCGCCGTTCGTCCAGCAGCGCGCGGAGCAGGAGCTCGACGCGTGGCGGGGCCTTGGCGCGGACTGCGTCTTCCTCGATCAGATCGGGGCGCGCCCGTGGCTCTACGACTTCAACCCCGGCGCCTCGAGCCCGCTTGCCTACGACGACGGCTGGATCTCGCTCCTCGCGCCGTATCGCCAGAGCTGCCTGATGGCCGAGGACGGCTGGGATCGGCTCGCCGGCACGGTCGTCGGCTTCCACGGGGGGCTGCTGATGATGCAGCGCGAGCTGGGCGCGGTCGACCGTTACTTCGGCGCGGGCAACTGGGAGCCGTACCCCCTCGCGACGTGGCTCGTCCACGACAAGGTGCTGATGTACCAGCACGATCTCTATCCGGAGACGCTCGCGATCGACGGCGAGGTGCTGACGTGGAACGCCGCGTTCGGGCTCGCCGAGTCGGTGGAGTGGCATCCCGGCAACGAGTCCGACGCGTGGCTCCGGCTCGCGGCGCGGCTGCAGGAGGTGCTCGGCCCGCACTATGTCGGCGTGCCGCTCGCGAGCTTCGACGATGTCGCACCGGGCGTGACCCGCAGCGTCTTCGGCGACCTGACCGTCGTTGCGAACCTGTCGGCTCAGCCGTATCAGGGGATCGACGCCGACGGCTTCCAGGCGCAGGCGCCTGGCGTGTCGGTGCAGACGTATCCGGGCGGCCATTGGGTCATCGAGGAGCAGAGCGGGAGCGCGACGGTCGTAGAGCAACCCGTCGGCGGCGATCTCGCGGTCACGGTCCCGGTGCAGGCCTCGCGCGTGGCCGCGCAACCGGGTGGCACATCGGTTCCATTCACGCGCGACGCCCGCGGCACGACGTTCACATATGCCGCGGGCGTCTCGTCGTATCGCGTCGAGCCCTAGGGCGTCGCCACCTTCGCGACGACCTGCTGCTGGTAGTTCTGCGGGTTCGCGTTGCCTGCGTTGTACGTGCTGACGAACGTGAACCAGTCCGTCGTGCCGACGCTTGCGTCGTTGCCGAAGTAGTCGCCGATGAACGTCTCCGAGCTGAAGGCGCTGCCCGGATGCGGTGCGTTCAACTGCGGATCCCACGTGTGCTGCGTCAGCCTGGCGTTGTGGCCGATCGGTGTCAGATCGGCGTTGTAGAACTGCACGCTCGCGTCGACGCAGTAGTTCGACTGCCCCGCCGCCGCCGGGTCGAAGGGCGTGATGCCGGCCGCGGCTGCCTCCGGCGAGCCGGCTGCCGGACACGGCAACCGCCGGTCGTACCACGCGACGCTCACCGTGCCGTTCGGTGCGACGGACAGATTCGGCTGGAACTCGTCGACCGAGGATGAGTTGTCGTTCACCTGGATCGGCGACGTCCACGTCTGCCCGTCGTCGTACGACGCGGTGAGGAGGACGTTGTCGATGCCCGCGCCGTAGTCCTCGTAGGCGAGGTAGAGCGGATACGTGTGCCGGGAATCGAGGCCCGGGCCGATTGCGAAGGTGTCGGTGATGCCGTCGCGGAATGTCGTGTTGGCGTAGATGAGCGGCGGAGTGTTCGGGATCGTGATCGTCCCCGGCAAGGTCTTCCAGGTGGCTCCCCCGTCGGTCGACTTGTCGATGAAGGTCACCGCCGGTGCACCGAACTGGTGCGCCGGGTCGAAGTTCGTGACCGTCGTGTAGACCGCGCCGTCCGGCGCCACGTGAGGCAGGAGGTACGTCGAGCCCTGCGGCACGTGAGCCGGCTCCGGAAGCTTCTGCGGCGTCGACCATGCCGTGTGCGTGCCGTCGGCGGCCGTCACCTGCGAGTACGAGACGTACGGCACCGGAGTCAACGTGTGGAAGTTGACCCACATCGTGTACATGCGGTTCTTGAACGGGCTCGCGGCGCCCGTGTCGACGGTGATCCACTGCTTGTCGGGCTCGTTGCCCTTGCTGTCGTACGCGGCGACGATCTCCGGTGTCGTCCAGTCGTTCGCCGTCGTCGCGCCGTGCGGCCGCATCGTCACGCCGACCACTTCGGCAGGCTGTACCGGGTTGGGCTCCTGCGACTTCCCGACGGTGAAGTTGTGCCCCTCGTTCTTGTCGTAGAAGAATTGGTAGGCGAGGTCGAAGAACCAGAAGTTGCCGTACGTGTCGAACGCGCCCACCGGGTCGGTGCTGTCCGTCCAGCCCTCGAAGCCCGGGATGTGTCCCTGGACGTTCCACGTCTGGCCGCCGTCGCGCGACTCGTAGAAGCCGAGCTGGTGGTTGTAGCCCTCGGCGCTCACGAACCATTTCGACGTGCCGATGATGTGGTCGGAGTTCGTCGGGTCGACGCGGATGTCCGACTCCGAGTGATCCTTGACGAGCATCGGCGAGTCGGCCGGATAGCCCGGATTGCTCCCCGCCTGCGACGGATACGGCCCGAGGTCCTCACCGGTGTTCGCCGCGCCGTTGCACGGGCTCATCCCGGTGTAGCCGAGCGCGGGACCGAGATTCGTGAAGTACGGCACCTCCGGCGTGAAGCAGCTCGTCTTCTGCGTCGTCGTGAAGACGTTCGAGACGCCGGCGCTCGACGTCAGGTAGGCGCCGTCCGCCTGCTCGCCTTGCGGGATCGGCCAACCGCTGGTTCCGGTGGTGACGGACGTCGAGGCAGCCGAGGCCGCGACGATCCCCGTGACGGCGACGGTCGATGCGAGCACCGCGGCGGCGCTCCGAGCTCTCCCCATCTGTTCCCTCCTCGTGAGAGTTGGCGGCGAGAGCCTAAATGAGGTGGCGCGGCCTGAGCCGCGCCACCCGGAATACGAGCTAGCCCCGCTTCTCGACGCGCGTCAGCATGTTGACGCCGTTGACGAGCTGGCAGTGGATCTCGGCGCGAGAGTTGACGGCGATCGTCGCAACCTTGGCCTGCAGGCTCGCCGGCACGGTGCACGTGAGGCCGGCGACGGTGATCGTCCCCGATCCGTTCGCGGTCACGGTTCCGCGTGCTTCGCTCTTGTTCGGCAAGGTCCTCGTCGACTTGCAGCCGGCAGGCGTGAGCTCGACGGCCGATCCGCCGGCAGTGCCGCCGATCTTCGCGTTCGCAAAGCCGCCGGTCGCCGTGAAGCCGCCGGAGACGTTCGCGACGAGCCGTGCGGCCGGGTCGTGTGCATGGCCGACCGCGAGCCCGGCGAAGTTCGTGCCGGCGACGACGCCGGTCAGCTGCGCAACCGTGTCGCGGCCCGAGGCGACGTCGATCTTCAGCGTCCCGCTGACGACGCCGACTCCGTCGGTCGTGTTGATCGTCGACCGTGCGTGCAGCGTCGCGTTGCCGGTGAAGTCGGTATCGCCGGTTCCGGTGCCGGAGTACACGCCGTCGGTGACGACGATCGTCTTGCCGGTCGACGTCGTGCAGCTGCGCTGGGTCACGCGCGACGCAGTCGTCGCGTTGAAGCCACCGCTGACCGCGGTGACGGCCTTGCCTCCGTCGAACCCGTCGGCGAGGGCGATCGCGGCGGTGGCGAGAACGGCAACAGCCGCCACGGCGCCGATCAGGGTGCGTTTCACGATGTTTCGCCTCCCATTGCTTGGTGACGGAGGGAGGATCGCCGACCCGGCATCAGCTGGGGGCAACGGGAACGTAAGGCGAACGTAAGCTGCGGCCGTGGACGAGCACGCGCTCGACGCGCTCGAGCTCGACATCGTGCTCGAACGGCTCGCAGCGGCTGCGGCGACGCCGTACGGGGTCGAGCGGGCTCGGGCGCTCGGCCCGACCGCGGACGCAGCGGAGGTGGCGCGCCGGCAGGCGCTGACCGACGAAGCGGTCGATCTGCTGGATCACGCTGCCGAGCCGCCGCTCCACGGAATCCCCGAGGTCCGCGGCGCGATCGAGCGTGCGGAGCGTGGCGCCGTCCTCGGCGCCCGCGAGCTGTTCGACATCGCAGGCGCCGTCGAGGGCGCGCTCCGGGCGCGTGGCGCGCTGGCGCAGCAGGAGCTTGCGCCGCAGCTCGGCGACATCGCCACGACCATCGAGCCTTCGCTCGACCGGCTCGCGGCCGAGATCCGGCGCTGCGTCGACGACGACGGCGCCGCTCTCCGGGACAGCGCCTCGCCGCGGCTCCGGGAGCTGCGCTCGGCACTCCGTGCGGGCGCGCGCCGCGTCGAAGAGGCGCTGCAACGGCTGGCGCGATCCTCGCAGCTTCGGCCCCATCTGCAGGAGACATTCGTCTCCGAGCGCGGAGGCCGTCCCGTGCTCGCGGTGAAGGCGTCGGCCCGCGGCAGCGTTTCGGGAATCGTGCACGACGCGTCGGGCTCGGGACAGACCCTCTTCGTCGAGCCGTTCGAGGTCGTCGAGCTGAGCAACCGCCGGTCCGAGACGGCGGCCGAGGAGCGCGACGAGGTCGCGCGCCTGCTCGCCGAGCTCTCGCAGTCGGTCGCCGGACGCGCCTCGGAGCTGTCTGCACTCGTCGAGGCCGTCGGCGCGATCGACGTTGCCGTTGCCTGCGGCGCGCTCTCGCGCGGGTGGAGGGGAGCACGCGTCACGGTCGGCGACGACGTGCGCCTCGTTGCCGCGCGCCACCCGCTGCTCGATCCGGAAACGGCGGTTCCCATCGACCTCGAGCTCGACCGGCTGCGTGCGGTCGTGATCAGCGGGCCGAACACCGGCGGCAAGACCGTCGCGCTGAAGACGCTCGGCCTGGCCGTGCTCCTCCACCAGTCCGGGCTGCGCGTGCCGGCGGTGGAGGCGGAGCTGCCGATCTTCGACGACGTCCTCGTCGAGATCGGCGACCAGCAGTCGATCGCGATGAGCCTGTCGAGCTTCTCCGCGCATGTCCGCAACCTCATCTCGATCCTGCACGCCGCCACCGCCCGCTCGCTCGTGCTCGTCGACGAGCCGGCATCGGGAACGGATCCGGTCGAAGGTGCGGCGCTCGCGCAGGCGCTGCTCGACCACCTCGCCGAACAGGCGCGGCTGACGGTGGCGACGACGCACTACCCGGAGCTCAAGGAATGGGCGAGCGCGCAGGAGGCGGCGGCGAACGCGGCGACCGCGATCGATCCGGTCACGCATGAGCCGCACTATCGAGTCGCGCTCGGTCGTGCGGGAACGTCGCATGCGCTTCAGACGGCCGAGCGGCTAGGGCTGGACCAGGCGATCATCGCCCGCGCGCAGGCCGCGATCGAGCCGGCGCGTCGCCGCATCGCGACGTTGCTCGCCGAAGCGGAGGCGGCCGAGCGCGCCGCCGACGACGAGCGTGCGCAAGCGCGCGTCGAGCGTCGCGGCGCCGAAGAGGCGGCGCGCGCTGCACGGGCGCGCGAGGCCGAGCTTGCGGCGGAGGTCGAACGCGTGCGCTCGGCGGCTGCCGCCGAGCGCGAGCGCGCCGTCGCCGAGGTGCGCGCCGAGCTCGCCGCCGCACGCGGCGAGCTCGATGCGTTGCGCGAAGCGATTCGCGACGCGCGGCGGCTGCAACGACAGGTCGAGCGGACGGACGCGCCGCAGGCAGAGCGGTCGCGTGACCGTCGTCTCGGGACGGCCAGCGAGCATGCGCGGAGCGCCGAGGAGCAGCTCCACCGGCTCGACGTCCCGCTCGTCGCGCAGGCGCCGCTCGCACTCGGCGATCCGGTCGAGGCGCCGGGCATCGGCGTCCGCGGGACGATCGTCGCGATCCACGGCGACGAGGCCGAGGTCGCCGGCGCAACCGGACAGCGGCTGCGGATCGGCCTGGACCGCCTGCGGCCGTCGGCAATTCGACGGGAGCCGGACGCGGCGCCCGAGGTTCACGTCCGCGCGACGCCGCCCGGCGACGTGCGCGACGAGCTCGACGTCCGCGGCCGGACTGCGCAGGAGGCTCGCGAAGCCGTGCGCTCGTTCGTGGACGACGCGTCCGTCGGCGGGTTGCAGGCCGTGCGCATCGTCCACGGCCGCGGCACGGGCGCGCTGCGGGACGCCGTTCGCGAGGAGCTGCGGCGGCATCCGCTCGTCGGCGAGATCGCCTCCGAGGCGGCCGACGGGGCGACGGCAGCGCGGCTCGACTGAAATCTCTATGCTCGCCGCTGAGCCTCATGGCCACCGGCGCTGCTCAGCAGACGAAGTTCCTGCTCGACGAGTCGCAGCTTCCACGGCGCTGGTACAACATCCGCGCGGACATGCCGACGGCGCCCCAGCCGGTGCTCCATCCCGGCACCGGGCAGCCCGTCGGCCCGGACGACCTCGCGCCGCTCTTCCCGATGGCGCTCATCCAGCAGGAGGTGAGCGAGGAGCCCGAGATCGCGATCCCGGAAGAGGTCCTCGGCATCCTCAGCCTCTGGCGGCCGACGCCGCTGTATCGCGCGCGCCGCCTCGAAGAAGCGCTCGGCACGCGCTCGCGCATCTTCTACAAGTACGAGGGCGTCAGCCCGCCCGGCAGTCACAAGCCGAACACGGCGGTCGCCCAGGCCTACTACAACAAGCAGGAGGGGCGGACGCGCCTCGCGACCGAGACGGGCGCGGGACAGTGGGGCAGCGCGCTCTCGTTCGCGTGCCGGCTGCTCGGCCTCGAGTGCAAGGTCTACATGGTCAGGATCTCGTACGAGCAGAAGCCGAGCCGGCGCTCGATGATCCAGGCGTGGGG
>DATCJJ010000057.1:0-10749 GCA_036562845.1 Gaiellaceae bacterium
CTTCTCAGCCGCCCGGACGAGCCCGATCGTTCCCTCCTGGATCAGATCGAGGAACGGCAGCCCCTGGTTGCGGTAGCGCTTCGCGATCGAGACGACCAAGCGGAGGTTCGCCTCGACCATCTCCTGCTTCGCACGGTGGTCGCCGCGCTCGATCCGCTTCGCAAGCTCGACCTCCTGCGCCGCGGTGAGCAGATCGACCTTGCCGATGTCCTTGAGGAAGAGCTGGAGCGAGTCCGTCGAGATCTCGCGCACCTCCACCTCCGCGACCTCCGGCTCCTCCGGGGTGTCGCCGGGAGCAACGATCTCGACCTGGAGCTCCTCGAGCGTCCGGTAGAAGTCGTCGACCTGTCCCGCATCGAGGTCGAGCTCGTCGAGCGCGAGCGCGATCTCGTCCTGGTTCACCGAGCCGGCGGCCTGGGCGGCCTCCAGCAGGTTTCGCGCTTCCTCGCTTTCGAGCGCTTCCGGCGCGGCCGATCGTCCCTCCACCTGCGTGCCCAATTTGGCTCCCCCTCGCTTGGATGCCGCAATATGCCTGCGGGTCCGACGAGGCGCCATGGGCCGTACGGCCCATATTTTCATTACTTGGTCCCATTCGGCACCAGCGCCGAAAGCAGCTTTCCCGCCTCCTTTCCGTAAAGCGAATCGGGCTGCGATGCAGCGACCATTCGCAGCTGCGTCGTCCCCTTTTTGACCTGCCGCGTCCAGAGGAGGAGGAGCCCGAGGTGGAAGCGGACGACGGGGGCGTCCGGGAATCGGCCGGTGAGCGGCCCGAGCGAGGCGAAGGCAGCGGTCGGATTCGCCTTCCTGAACCTCGAGACGCCGAGCGCAGTCAGCACCGCCGGATCGTTCGGCGCCAGCCGCGCCGCCGCCGCGAACTCGCGCCGCGCCGAGACGCGGCGGTCGAGCCGCCACAGCACGAGGCCGTACGCGAGCTTCGCCCGGGCGTCCGGCTTCGCGGCGGCGCGTGCGGCGAGCGCGACCTGCTGCGCGAGCGTCGACGCAGTCGGGATCGTCGCCGGGACGATGATGTACGGCAACCCGGGGATGTCGCGCGCGTAGAGCACGGTCTCCGCGTCGACCGCAGACTGCGAGTCGGGGAAGCGCGAGCCGACCTCCTGCAGCGTCGTCAGCGCGTCGTTGTCGCGTCCGGCCCACAGGAGCGCGAGGCCGAGATGGAGGCGCATGACCGCGCTCGCCTCGTGGTGGGCCGCGAGCTGCTCGACCGACGAGAGATCCGGCCACTTCGCGAACGTCTGACCGATCTGCGCCTGGAGCGACCGGTAGCGGCCGAAGACCGAGGAGGCCTGCGCGCGCTTGCCGCTCTTCAGGAGCTGCGCGCCGCGGGCGAGCGCCCGCGCCTCGGCGTCGTCCCGGAGCCCGAAGTCGAAGAAGAGCGGCGGCACGCCGGCGCGCGGGTGGACGGCGTTCGTCGACGGGCCGCGGGCCTGGAGCCAGGCGATGCCGGTCGTGGCGCCCGCGACCGCGACCGCCGCCAGGCCGGCCGCCGCGAACACGCGTGCGCGCGGACTCATCGCAACCCAGCGTAACGCCGCTATATTTTGGAAAGTCATGCCTGGGTACAGAGACTTGCTGGCGCAGCTCCGCGGGGAGATCGACGAGATCGACACCGCGAACGCGCGCGAGCTCACCGACGCCGTCTTCGTCGACGTCCGGGAGCAGGACGAGTGGGACGAGGGGCACATCCCCGGCGCCCTCTACCTCGGGCGCGGCAACCTCGAGTCCCGGATCGAGACCGCGGTGCCGGACAAGACGCAGCCGATCGTCGTGTATTGCGCGGCCGGCAACCGCTCGGTCTTCGCGACGAAGACGCTCGAGGCGCTCGGCTACGAGAACGTGTCCTCGCTCGCGGGCGGCTACGTCGACTGGAAGCGGAACGGCTTCCCCACGCAGCTCCCCCAGTCACTCAGCCCGGACCAGCGGTCCCGGTACAGCCGCCATCTGCTGATCCCCGAGGTCGGGGTCGAGGGCCAGACGAAGCTCTTGAGCTCGCGCGTCCTTCTGATCGGCGCCGGCGGGCTCGGCTCGCCCTCCTCGCTCTACCTCGCCGCAGCCGGCGTCGGGACGCTCGGGATCGTCGACGACGACCGCGTCGACGCGTCGAACCTCCAGCGCCAGATCGCGCACTCGACCGAGACGCTCGGCGACTGGAAGGTCGACTCCGCGAAGCGGACGCTCGAGGCGCTGAACCCGGATGTGAACGTCGTGACGTACAAGGAGCGGCTGACGTCCGAGAACATCGAGCGGATCCTCGCCGACGGCTGGGACGTCATCCTCGACGGCGCCGACAACTTCCCGACGCGCTACCTCGTCAACGACGCGTCGGTCTGGCACGACGTGCCCGTCGTCCACGGCTCCATCTACCGCTTCGAGGGCCAGGTCACCGTGTTCAAGCCCGGCGACGGCCCGTGCTACCGCTGCCTCTTCCCGACGCCGCCGCCGCCGGAGCTCGCACCGAGCTGCGCCGAGGGCGGCGTGCTGGGCGTGCTGCCGGGCATCGTCGGCTCGCTGCAGGCGAACGAGACGATCAAGCTTCTGCTCGGCATCGGCGAGCCGCTCGTCGGCCGGCTCCTTCTCTTCGACGCGCTCGCCACCGAGTTCAACGAGGTGAAGCTCCGCAAGGACGCCTCCTGTCCCGTTTGCGGCGAGCACCCGTCGATCACCGAGTACATCGATTACGTCGAATTCTGCGCAGGGAGGCCAACGCACGCATGACGACTGTCCGCATTCCCCCGACCCTTCGCCCGAGCGTGGGCGGCGAGCGTCAGGTCCCCGCCCAGGGCGAGACCGTGCGCGAGCTGCTCGACGACCTGACGTCGCGCTTCCCGGCGCTGCGCGAGCAGCTCGTCGAGGACGACGACATCGCGCCGTTCGTGAACGTGTACGTCGAGGGGGAGGACGTGCGTACGCTCGACGGCATCGAGACGCCGGTCCGGTACGGCGCGACGGTGATCCTGCTTCCGGCGATGGCCGGTGGCTCGCGTTAGCCCAATCGTCGGCTCCAGCCTGCTCGACCTCGTCGGCAACACGCCGCTGGTCGAGCTGCGCCGGTCGACGCCGAAGCCGAGCGTCCAGATCTACGCGAAGCTCGAGGGCCAGAATCCGACAGGCTCGATCAAGGACCGCGTCGCGAAGGCGATGCTCGACGACGTCGACCTCGAGCCGGGCCGCGTGCTGCTCGAGCCGACATCCGGAAACACGGGGATCTCGCTCGCGCTCATCGCGAAGCTCAAGGGCTATCCGCTGACGTGCGTGATGCCGGCGAACGCGACGAAGGAGCGGCGGCAGCTGCTCGAGCTGTACGGCGCGACGATCGTCGAGTCGCCGCCCGAGGAGGGCTCGAACGGCGCGGTACGGCTCGCGCTCGAGCTGGCCGAGAAGGATGCGCGCTACTACATGCCGTTCCAGTATGCGAACCCGGCCAACCCGCGCGCGCACTACAAGGGCACCGGCACGGAGATCGCGGAGGCGCTCGATCGCGTCGACGTCCTCGTCGCCGGCCTCGGCACGGGCGGAACGCTGATGGGCACGGGCGCGCGGCTGCGCGAGTCGTTCCCCGACGTCGTCGTCGCGGCGGCAGAGCCCCTGCCGGGCGATCCGGTGATGGGCCTGCGCTCGCTCGAGGACGGCTACGTGCCGCCGATCCTCGACGTGACGAAGATCGACCGGAAGCTGCTCGTCTCGAACGAGGAGTCCGTGCGCGCCGTGCGGGCACTGCTTGCGCGGGAGGGCATCTTCGGCGGCGTCTCGGCCGGGGCGGTCGTGCACGTCGCGCGCAGGCTCGCCGACGAGCTCGACGAAGGCGTCGTCGTCTGCGTCCTCGCCGACGGAGGCTGGAAGTACCTGTCGGCCGAGTTCTGGGAGTCCGACGACGTCGAGCGCGCGATGGAGTCGACGCTCTGGTGGTGACGATCCCGGCGTCCGTGCGCGCAGAGCTGGTCGCGCATGCACGCGAAGAGGATCCGAACGAGGCGTGCGGATTGGTCGTTCTGCGCGACGGCGTCGCCGAGCGCTACGAGCGGGGGCGGAACGCGGCAGAGTCGCCGTACCGCTTCGAGCTCGAGCTCGCGCCCGAGCTCTGGTTCCTCGAGGACGACGGCTACGAGCTCGCCGTCTTCCATTCGCATCTCTCGTCGCCGCCGCGCCCGTCGCGCACCGATGTCGAGAACATCGGGCTGTGGGAGGGCAAGCCCTACCTCATCTACTGCGTGAAGGACGACGACCTCGCCGCCTGGACGATCCAGGCCGGCGAGATCGCGCCCGTACGATTGGCCGTCGCTACTTGACGACCTTGAATGTCCCCTTCATGCCTTCGGCGAGGTGGACGTCGCACTGGTAGGTGTACGTGCCCGGCTTGAGCTTGACCTTCCACGTCGTCTCAGTCGTGCCGTCCACCGACGTCGTCTTGTTCACGCCGGGGCCGAACAGATGGAAGTTGTGGATCGAGCTTTTGTCCTCGACCTTGATCACGTAGGTCCCCGCCTTCAGCGACTTCACCTTGCCGGCGGAGGACTTGAGTTGAATGGTGAACCCTGGGCCCGTCTCACCGACGAGCTTCGGTGTGGCCGCGGAGGCCGACGCCGCTGCAACGAGCGCAGCGATCGCGGCGAGCACGGCGAGGATGAATGCAGAGCGTCTCGGTCTCATGCCAAGGGGTACGAGCCGAGACGCTCCGCGGATTCACTCTTAGGCCTTACTTAACCGTAAAAGAGCCCTTCATGAACGACGCGTGCGGATCGCACACGAACTTGTAGGTGCCCTTCTTCAGCGTCACGGTCCAGGTGACCTTGACCTTGTCGCCGACCGAGGTCTTCTTGTTCAGGCCGGGACCCGTGATGTGGAAGTTGTGCGTGGTCGACGGGTCGTCGACGACGATCTTGTACTTGCCGGCCTTGAGGCTCTTGACCGGCTTGCCGCCCTGCGTCACGCCGATCTTGAACGAATCGGTAACGAATGCCTTCAACGTCGGCGTCGCGGCGCCGGCGCTGCCGGCGGCGACGGCCGCAGCGGTGACGACCGCCGCGAACGTGCAGATGCGCTTCAACACATGCTCCTTCGGTTCGAAAATCTGCTGCAGACCCCCTGCGAATCCAGGGTAGCGGCAGGCGGCTTATTCGACCTCGTCGTCCGCGGCGAGCAGATCGTCGAGCGCCTCGCCGCGCGGCTCCGGCCGCCGCAGGAACGTCACGGACATCCGCTCGATCCGCGAGCCGTCGACCTCCAGGACGTCGAACTGCGCGGGGCCCTCCTCGACGGTGTCCCCCACCTCCGGCGCGCGGCCGAGCTGCCCGAAGACGAAGCCGCCGACCGTGTGGTAGTCCTCGTCCGGCAGGTCGGTTCCGAAGCGGGCGTTGAACTCGTCGATCGGGAACATCCCGTCGAGGCGGTACGTGTCGTCGTCGATCTGCTCGATCTGCTCCTCGGGCACGTCGAACTCGTCCTCGATCTCGCCGACGATCTCCTCCAGCAGATCCTCGAGCGTGCAGATGCCGGCGAGACCGCCGTACTCGTCGACGACCACAGAGAAATGGTTGCTCGTGCGGCGGAAGTCCTGCAGGAGCGATGCAAGGTCCTTCGTCTCCGGGACGATGAACGCGGGCCGCAAGAGGTCCTCCAGCTTCACCCCGGCGAGGCCGCGGTCGTGCATCGCAGAGAAGAGGTCGCGCACGTGGAGCACGCCGACGACGTCGTCGAGCGTCTCGCGATAGACCGGGTAGCGCGTGTACGGCGACTCGAGCACCGCGGCGAGCGCCTGCTCGGGCGGGAGCGAGGCCGACACGGCAACCACCTCGGGCCGCGGGACCATCACGTCGGCCGCCTCCTTGTCGCCGAACACGAAGACCTTGTCGATCATCTGCTGCTCCTCGTGCTCGATCTCGCCCTCCTGCGAGGAACGCGAAAGCAGCATCCGCAGCTCGGCCTCCGAGAGCGGCTCGCGCTCGGCGCCCGGCTCCTCGAGGCCGAACAGCCGCAGCACCGCATTCGTCGCGATGCGCAGCACGAAGATGAACGGATTGAAGAGAACGAAGAACGCGCGCACGGGCGCGGAGACCCAGAGCGCCGTTCCCTCCGAGTGTCCGAGCGCGACCCCCTTCGGCACGAGCTCGCCGATCACGACGTGGAAGAACGAGAGCAGCGCGTACGCGATGATGATCGCGAGGGCCGTCGCGAGCCACGTGTCGAACACCTTCGTGAGCGTGTGCTCGCCGAGCGCGCCGATGCCCAGCGACGTGAGCGTGACGCCGAGCTGCATCGCCGCGATGAACCGCGGCGGGTCGCCGGTGATGCGCAGCGCGAGGCGCGCGCGGCGGTCGCCCTGGTGATGCAGCTCGACCATCCGCGTGCGGCGTGCGGTGACGAGGCCGTACTCCGCCGCGACGAAGAACGCGTTCAGCAGCACGAGGACGCCGACGCCGACGAGCTCGAGAGCAGTTCTCATGCCCGGTCCTCCCGGGCTCTGGTACTAGAGGGGAGCTCGTCCACCGGAGGAGGGCGCAGTATAGGCAACCGTCCGGCCGTCCTCGTGACGGTGCGCACGTCCGGTGGCGACGAGGCGCTCGAGATGCGAGAGCGTCTCCGCGATCGCGAATCGGCGCTGGATCGGCGGCAGCTCGCGCCCGAACAGGTCGAAGGAGAGCTCGAAGCCGCTGCGCGGCTCGGCGGTCAGGAACGACGTCGTGCGGTCGAGCCGCCCGTCGTGGTGCGACATGATCTCGCGCGCGCGCACCGCGGGAGCGTCGATCGTCTCGCCGTGCCCGCCGTACGACACGCGCGGTGCCAGCGCTTCGAGCGTGCGCAGCGTGTCGTAGTAGTCGTTGAGCGGATCGGGTCTGCTCTCCGGGTAGAGGCCGATCGCCGGCGTGATCGGCGCGAGCAGGCTGTCGCCGGCGATCAGCACGCCGTCTCGATGCAGCGCGAGATGTCCGTCGGCGTGCCCGGGCACCCAGAGGACCGCCCAGCCGTCGACCTCGTCGCCCGGCTCCACGAGCGCCGGGTTCCAGGCGAAGCGGACGAAGTCCGCGAAGACGTGACCCGACTCGATCAGCTCCTCCGCGATCGCAGCGGTCGTCCCCTGCCGCGTGAACCAGGCGGCGATGTGCTCCGGCCAGTCCGACGATCCCCAGACGCGCTCGCACTGCGCGTAGTCGAGCCGCCCCTGCGTGACCGGCGCACCGGTCGCGGCGGCGGCCTCGGACGCACCGCCGACGTGATCCGGGTGCATGTGCGTGATGAAGATGCGGACGACCGGCCCGTCGAGCTCGCCGAGGATCGCCTCCCACGGCGTCTCCATCAGCCCGAGGCCGGTGTCGACGAGCGTCCAGCCGTCGGCGCCGCGGAGGAAGTAGCAGTGGACGTGCTTCGGCCCCGACGGGAGCGGCAGCGTCAGGCGGCGGATGCCCGGCTCGACCTCTACGAACGCATGTTCGCTAAGCTTGGCTGCTTCCAATGCCCGTCGAGTATCGCGAAGAGCCCTGTCGCAGCGCGCTCAATCGCGTCCAGGGCATGCCCTTCAAGTGGTCGCTCAACCCGTACATGGGCTGCGTCCATCGCTGCACGTTCTGCTACGTCCGCGCCTTCGAGCGGCGGGCCGACCGGCCGTCCGACGACCGGTACGGGACGAGCATCCGCGTCAAGACGAACGTCGCGGAGGTGCTGCGCAAGGAGTTGGCGCGGCCGTCGTGGGAGTCCGAGGGGATCGCGATCGGCGCGGCCACCGACCCGTACCAGCCGGCGGAGGGGCGGTACAAGCTCACGCGCGCCTGCCTCGAGGTGCTGCGCGATGCCGCGAACCCGTTCTCGATCATCACCCGCGGCCCGATGATCGTGCGGGACGTCGACGTGTTGTGCGAGGCCGCGCGCCGTGCAGAGGTGAGCGTGACGTTCTCGATCCCGACGCTCGACGTGGACATCTGGCGGAAGACGGAGCCCGGGACGGCGCCGCCGAACCAGCGGCTCCGCGCCTTGCAGCAGCTCGTCGACGCGGGCATCCGCGTGGGCGTCGGCATGGCGCCGATCCTGCCCGGGCTGAGCGACAAGCCGGAGCTGATGGAGGAGGTGGTGCGCGCGGCGCGCGCCGCCGGTGCGTGCGGCGTCTGGGCAAACCTGCTCTACCTCAAGCCGGGGACGAAGGAGCACTACCTGCGGGCGCTCGAGCGCGACTGGCCGGAGCTGCTGCCGCAGTACGCGGAGCTCTACGGGCGGCGGGCGTATGCCGACTCGTCGGAGGTGCGTGCGCAGGTGCGCGAGCTCGCGCGCTCGCACGGCATCCGCGACCGGCGTCGCAACCCGCTCGAGCCGCCGGCGCAGCCCGAGCAGCTCAGTCTCGCGGTCGAGCCCGACTAGCATCGTGCCGTGCTGGGCGAGTTCTTCTTCTCCGACCTCGACGCGATCGACGAAGCGCTCCTCGCAACCGGTCCCGACCGCGGGCAGCCGAGCGTCGTGGCGAACGGGCTCTCCCCCGTCGACATCGCCAGGCTCGGCGAGCTCCTCGGCGGGGGACGTATCGCGACATGCTCGACCGGACGGCCCAGGTGCACCGCGAGGCGGCGAGCGGCGAGTCCGGGGTCTACGACGTCCCCGAGCCGCTCGTCGCTGCGCTCGTCGGCGCGCGTGACCTGACCGAGATCGCCGAGCGGTGGAGCGAGACGGACGAGCTTCGGCTCTCGGAATGGAACTCGACAGCGACAGGCGCCGTCCTCACCGGCCTCAAGACGCTGGCGGCGGCACGCGGCACGAAGCCGCTCTGGTACTGGTGGTCAGTCTGACCGCCGGCCGAACAGGCGCCGGCGCGGCTTCTGCTCCGGCTCGGCGCACGCGAAGAGGCGCGCGGAGCCGTGCCGTCGCAGCTCGGTGCGCGGCCCGTACCGGCCCCACGCGAATCCGTCGCCGCTGCCCGGGGCGCGGAGGTCGACGAAGACGAAGCGGTCGTCGAGCGCTTCCGCGAACGCGCGCAGCTCGTCGCCGCCCGCAAGCGCTGCGGCATGATCGAGCGTGCCCGGATTCGTGCGCCACACGGTGAGGAGCGCGTCGCGGTCGAGCGACGGCTCGGACAGGCAGGTCTCGAGGTCGGCGCTCTGGTAGAGCACGACCGGCGGGTCGTGGCAGAGGAAGAAGACCGGCCCCGCCTCGGCCGGGGCCCGATCGAGCACCCAGAAGTTGCCGGACCCGTCGTGGGCGACGGCAGCCCGGACCGAAAGAGCTCGTCGAGCTCGACGGAGAAGCTGTCACCCGTGAAGTCGATCTCGACGGGGCCGGTCAACCCCGCTCCCTCGGATCGTCGCGGTCGACCTGCCAGTGCCGGACGTTGGACAGGTGCCACGCGCCGTCCTCCTCGCGCGCGAGGCCGAGGCGGACGACGGCGCGTTGGCCGCCCTCGAAGTCGCCGTACAGCACGTCGGCGACGAGGTACCCGTTCTCGATCGCCTCGAGGATCTCGGGTGGGACCGGGGTCTCGTCCGGACGCCACGCGATCTGCCAGTAGCCGACGTCGCCCGGCGGGATGTACAGGTCGCGCAGCAACCGCCGGTACGTGTCGACGTCCGGGACGGCGAGGTTCCCGCTCTGCCGCCGCGGATACAGCGTCCCGCCGTGCAGGACGGCGATGCCGCTTCCCACGTTGCGGAGCGAGAGGACGACGAAGACCCGGTCGTCGAGGAGCTCGACCGCGGCTCTCCCGCCCGGCACGGCGATGCCGTGGATGTCGTGGAAGTTGACGCGGAGCGTCTCCGCCGCCTCCCCCGACTCGACGAGCAGCGGCCGCAGGCCGGCCAGAAGGGAGAGCTCGGCCACGCGCGCGGCTCGGTTCGCACTGCGAACCGAGGCATACGTCGTCGCTGCGAGCGCCAGCGTTCCGCCCGCCGTCGCGAGCCCGGAGATAGCGATCCAGTCCGCCACGGGCTATACGATCCTAGAACCCGGGTTGAGCAGCAACGGCGAAACCAATCACGAGATCACCTGCCTGATCGTCGACGACCACGAGGTCGTGCGTGAGGGGTTGCGGTTGTCGCTCTCGCGGGCGCCGCACATCCGCGTGATCGGAGAGGCGGCGGACGGGGAGGCCGCGGTCGCGCTCGCCGAGCGCCGGAAGCCAGACGTCGTGATCATGGACGTCCGCATGCCTGGCATGGACGGGCTCGAGGCGACGAAGGTGCTCACCGAACGCGTGCCCGATATCGCAGTGCTCATCTTCACCGCCTACAGCGAGCGCTCGCTGCTCAGCCGCGGCCTCGAGTCGGGCGCCAAGGGCTACATCCTCAAGGAGGCGCCGCACGCGACGCTGCTCCGCGCGATCGAGAAGGTCGCGTCGGGCGAGGGCTACGTCGACCCGGCGCTGATGCCGGCGTTCCTCACTGGCCGCGACAAGGACGACATGCTCACCGGCCGCGAGCGCGAGATCCTGCAGCTGCTCGCCGACGGCATGTCGAACGCCGACGTCGCGACGAAGCTCTTCATCTCGCAGGAGACGGTGAAGAGCCACGTGCGCCACATCCTCGCGAAGCTCGAAGCCGACACGCGCACGCACGCGGTGGCGATCGCGCTCCGCGAGTCGATCATCGACTAGGCGTGGACGTGGACGCGCGACGCGATGCGACCGAGCAGGTCCTCGCGGCGGAGCAGGACGAGCGGCGCCGCATCGCGCTCTTCCTCCACGACGGGCCCGTACAGTCGCTCGCCGGCGTCGCGCTGCTGCTCGATGCGGCGGTCGACTTCGCCCGCCGCGGCGACAGCGAG
>DATCJJ010000124.1:0-19141 GCA_036562845.1 Gaiellaceae bacterium
TGGTCGTACGCGAGGTACGGCATGTCGCGGCGCAGATCCCAGTCGACGCCGGACGCACGCAGGTTCGGCCCCGACTGCGACAGCGCGATCGCGTCGTCGGCGCTGAGCAGGCCGACGCCCTTCGTGCGCTCGAGCCAGATCTCGTTGCGGTCGAGCAGGTCGAGGTAGTCCGAGAGCGCCTGCGGCATCCACTCGACGAACTTCCGGCACTCGTCGTAGAAGCCCTCGGGGATGTCCTCGGCGAGGCCGCCGATCTGGAAGTAGCGCGTGTGCATGCGCTGACCCGTGACCATCTCGGAGAGGTCCAGGATCATGTCGCGCTCGCGGAAGCAGTACCAGAACATCGAAATCGCACCCAGCTCGAGCGCCGACGTGCCGAGGAAGACGAGATGCGAATGGATGCGGTTCAGCTCCGAGAGGAGCATGCGCATCCACACCGCCTTCTCCGGGACATCCATTCCGAGCAGCTTCTCGACGGCGAGCACGTAGACGAGCTCGTTCGACTGGTACCCGACGTAGTCGATGCGCGGCGAGAACGTCACGCCTTTCCACCAGGTCTTCTGCTCCATCGACTTCTCGAAGCCCGTATGGAGGTAGCCGATCACAGCCTCGAGCCCTTCGACCTGCTCGCCGTTCAGGTCGATGATCAGCCGGAGCACGCCGTGCGTCGACGGGTGGTTCGGGCCGAAGTTGATCTGCATGATGTCGTCGCTCTCGCGCAGCTCCTCCGGCACCTGCAGCACCGTCGGGATCGGCTGCGGGATGCGCGAGCCCTCGTAGATCGACGGACCGACGACCGGCCACGCGTGCGTGCGCGGGGCGATCGCCGTCACTCGGCCTCGCTGAAGCGGACGGGCTCGCCGCCGATCGGATAGTCCTTCCGGAGCGGATGGCCGTCCCAGTCGTCCTCCATCAGGAGGCGCTTCAGGTACGGGTGGCCGTCGAAGCGGATGCCCATCATGTCGAACTGCTCGCGCTCGTAGAAGTCGGCGCCTGGCCAGACCCGGATCACGCTCGGCACCGCCTCTCCGTCGTCGACCCACGTCTGCAGCCGGACGCGCGCCGGCGGCTGGCGCAGCGCGAGCAGGTGATACGAGACCGAGAAGCGCTTCGGCTTCAGTTGTGGGAGCGACTGGAGGCCCTGCGTCATCGGGAAGTTGATGTCGCGCCCGCTGCCGGTGCCGATGTAGCCGGACACGCCGACCGTTCCCCAGTTCAGGTAGTCGGTCGCGACGATGTCGCTGAGCAGGTTGAAGCCCATCTCGTCGCGCGCGTACTGCGCCGCGTCGTGCACGAGCCCCGGCTCGACGGTCACCGTCAGCTCGCCGAACGCATCGGACTCGGAGACGTAGCCCGGCGCGTTGCGCCATTCGCTCACGTCGCGACCTGTCTCCGCGCGTACGCCGGCGGAATCCCGGCGAGATGCGCCTCGTGGATGCGGATGATCCCCTCCATCAGGGCCTCCGGCCGCGGCGGGCAGAACGGGACGTAGATGTCGACGGGGACGATCCGGTCGACGCCCTGGAGGATGGTGTAGTTGTTGAACATCCCGCCGGAGCTCGCGCACACGCCCATCGCGACGACCCACTTCGGCTCGAGCATCTGGTCGTAGATCTGGCGCAGCGGCGCCGCCATCTTGTGCGCCACGCGGCCGGAGACGATCAGCAGGTCGGCCTGGCGCGGCGACGAGCGGAAGGCCTCCATCCCGAAGCGGGCGATGTCGTACCGGCTCGAGACGATCGACATCATCTCGATCGCGCAGCACGCGAGACCGAACGTGTCCGGCCACATGGACTTCGTCTGGGCCCAGGACACCGCCTTCTCGAGCGTCGTCAGGCCGAGGTACTGCTCGAGCTCGTCGGCCGTCATCGACTCCTCGAACTTCGACGGACCCTTGCTCGGCCAGAGCAGCCGCTCCGACTGCAGCCCGTGGTCGCGAAGGCGGTCTACCACTCCAACGCGCCCTTGCGCCAGATGTAGACGTAGGCGACGAGCAGGATCAGGACGAAGAACGCGAACTCGACGAAGCCGAACCAGCCGAGCGCGTGGAGCTGCACCGCGAGCGGATACAGGAACACGATCTCGATGTCGAAGACGATGAAGAGCATCGCCGTGAGGTAGAAGCTCACGGTGAAGCGCTGCGCGCGCATCTGGCCCTGGGAGACGCCGGACTCGAACGGGATCCGCCGCGCGCGGACGCGCCGGGCCGGCCGCTGGGCGAAGAGGAACGACATCGCGATCATCGACGCCGGGATCGCGAACGCCATGAACCCGTAGATGAGGAATGGCAGCCAGTCGCGCAGCATCGAACGGCTGACGTTATCGAACCGTGCATCGTCACGAAGCGATTACCGGCGCCCGGGAAAAGACTGAGCGGCGACTGTCACAAAGTCACCCCCGGGCGGGGGTGTGTAGCGACTGCCCTCGCTGGTACATTGAGTGCGCAATGGAACTCCAGGAGCGCACCGCCAACGTCGTCTCGCTCACGCCCCGCGCGGCGGAGAAGATCCGCGAGCTGATGTCGCAGGAGACGGACGTCTCCGTCCTCCGCGTGGCGATCGAGGGCGGCGGCTGCTCCGGCTTCCAGTACGGCCTCGGTTTCGACCGCGGCGCCCAGGAAGGCGACCTCGAGTTCGAGGAGGGCGGCGTGGCGGTCGTCGTCGACCCGTTCAGCGCGCCGTATCTGTCGGGTGCGACCGTCGACTACCTCGAGACGATCCAGGAGTCCGGGTTCAAGATCGACAACCCGAACGCCGTCTCCTCGTGCGGTTGCGGCCACTCTTTCCAGGTCGCGGACGACACGGACGCGAGCCAGATCGGCGGCTGCGGCTCCGGCTGCAGCGCGTAGCTCCTCCGGAGGCCGACCGGCGCAAGCCGGGCTGGAAGACGATTCGCGGCCGTCCCCCGCAGCTCGGCGCTCGCGGGCCGGTCCCTGACGCTTCACGCGAAGAGCGACCCTGGGCGCGCGCGCAGCTCTTCGCGGGCATCTGGAAGCGACGCTAGGGTCGCGTCCATGAGAACAGCCTTCCGCGTCGTCGCGACGCTTGCGTCCTTGTCCGTGATCATCCAGGTCGGCATGGCCGGGTACGGCGCCTTCAACGCCGTCGACAAGGCCGACGACCAGGGATCCGTCTCGAAGCACGCGGTCGAGAACGGCTTCGACCCGCACGGCCTCGTCGGCACGATCGTGCTCGTTCTGCTGCTGCTCCTCCTGGTCGTCGCCCTGGTTGCGCGGCACAGCGTGCGGATTGCCGCGCTCCTCTTCGGCCTCGGGATCGTGCAGCTGCTGCTCGCCTGGGGCGCGTCGGGCGCCGCCTGGGTCGGCTTCTTCCACGGCGTGAACGCCCTCGCGCTCGCGGGGGTTGCCGGGTCGCTCGCCGGAAATGAATGGCGGGCGGCGCGCGTAGCATCGACCGGGTGAACGATGGACTCCGTGTGGCCGTCGTCGGCTCCGGGCCGGCGGGGTTCTACGCGGCCGGGGCGCTGCTGGCCGGCGGCGCGGAGGTCGACATGCTCGAGCGGCTGCCGACGCCCTGGGGGCTCGTCCGCCTCGGCGTCGCACCGGACCATCCGAAGATCAAGTCGGTCTCGCGCGCGTTCGAGAAGATCGCCGCGCAGGACGGCTTCCGCTTCATCGGCAACGTCGAGATCGGCCGCGACCTCCGGCACGACGAGCTGGTCGAGCTCTACGACGCGGTCGTCTACGCGGTCGGTGCGCAGACCGACCGGCGGATGGGCATTCCCGGCGAGGACCTGCCCGGCAGCTGGCCCGCCACCGAGTTCGTCGCCTGGTACAACGGCCACCCCGACTTCCAGCACCTGCAGTTCGACCTGAGCGGCACGCGCGCGGTCGTGATCGGGAACGGGAACGTCGCGGTCGACGTCGCGCGGATGCTCGCGCTGACGAAGGAGGAGCTCGACCCGACGGACACGACCGAGCCGGCGATCGAGGCGATCGCGAACAGCGGGATCGAGGAGATCGTGATGGTCGGACGGCGCGGCCCCGCGCAGGCCGCGTTCACGACACCGGAGCTGATCGAGCTCGGCGAGCTCGCCGGAGCCGACGTCGTGGTCGACGCGGCGGATCTCGAAGGCGCCGAGCCGAAGGACACGAACTCGGAGCGCAACCTGGAGGTGCTGCGCGAGTACGCGCAACGCGCGCCGACCGGCAAGCCGCGGCGGATCGTGCTGCGTTTCTTCCGCTCGCCGACGGCGATCCTCGGCGACGACCGCGTGACCGGTATCGAGCTCGTGCGCAACGTCCTCGACGAGGACGAGCGCGCGGTGCCGACCGGCGAGACCGAGACGCTCGGCTGTTCCGTCGTCTTCCGCAGCGTCGGCTATCGCGGCGTCGCGCTGCCGGGCGTGCCGTTCGACGAGAGCCGCGGCACGATCCCGAACGAGGGCGGCCGTGTCGGCGACGGCGTCTACGTCGCGGGCTGGATCAAGCGCGGCCCGAGCGGCGTGATCGGCACGAACAAGAAGGACGCGACGGAGACCGTCGAGCTGCTGCTCGCCGACCTGAACGACGCGCCGCGCCGCGGCCGGACGTTCGACGACGTGGAGGCGCTGCTCCGCGAGAAGAACGTCAAGCACGTCCTCTACGAGGGCTGGACGGCGATCGACGAGCGGGAGCGGACTGCCGGCGAGCCGCTGGGGCGGCCGCGCGTGAAGCTGTGCACGTGGGAGGAGCTGCTCGAGGCCGCCGGTGTTGCGGCCGAGCGGAACCCGACCTGAGTTGCGCCCGCTTCGCGGGGGAAAGACAACTCCTGGACGCCGGACGGCTGGTGATACGCGGCCCGCGGCGGCACGAGCCGGATCTTCGAGCCGCCGTACCGCGACGTGGTGCCGCACCCGGAGATCGTCGGCGCAAGGGCTACGTCGACAACGTCGATGCGAGCGACGGCATCACGACGAGCGTCCGAACGATCGGCGACACGCTGACGCACCAGGCACCTTCTCTACACTCGTAGGCATGGCATCGACCGAGGAGAAGCAGGAGCTGTGGGGCGGAGAGACGACGAAGGCGATCGCCAACTTCCCCGTGTCCGGCCGGCCGATCCCGGCGCCGGTCGCGCGCTGGCTCGGCCGCATCAAGGGCGCGGCCGCGCGCGCGAATGCCGACCTCGGTCTGCTCGACCGCGACAAGGCGGATCGCATCGCCGCGGCCGCCGCGCGGATCGCGGGCGGCGAGCTCGACGACCAGTTCCCGATCGACGTCTTCCAGACCGGCTCCGGCACGTCGTCGAACATGAACGCCAACGAGGTGCTCGCCTCGCTCGCCGGTACCGACGTGCACGCGAACGACGACGTGAACATGGGCCAGTCGTCGAACGACGTCTTTCCGTCGGCCGTGCATCTCGCCGCGCTGGACGAGGTCGTCCACGATCTGCTGCCGGCGCTCGACACGCTCGGCGCCGCGCTCGAGACGAAGGCGAAGGAGTTCGACGACGTCGTCAAGTCGGGACGCACGCACTGGATGGACGCCGTCCCGGTCACGCTCGGCCAGGAGTTCGCCGGCTATGCCGCGCAGGTGCGGCAGGGCGAGGCGCGCGTCCGCGACGCGCTGCCGCGCCTTGGTCAGATCCCGCTCGGCGGCACTGCGACCGGCACGGGCCTGAACACGCATCCGGAGTTCGCCGAACGCGTGCGCGCGATCCTCTCGGAGGAGACGGGGCTGACCATCTCGGCGCCGGCCGATCCGTTCGAAGCGCAGGCGGCGCGAGACGGCATCGTCGAGCTGTCGGGCGCGCTGAAGACGCTCGCCGTCTCGCTGACGAAGGTCGCGAACGACATCCGCTATCTCGGCTCGGGGCCGCGTGCGGGTCTCGCCGAGATCTTCCTGCCGGAGCTGCAGAAGGGCTCGTCGATCATGCCGGGGAAGGTGAACCCGGTGATGCCGGAGGTCGTGACGCAGGTCGCGGCGCAGGTGATCGGCAACGACCAGGCGATCGCGATCGGCGGCATGCAGGGCCATTTCGAGTTGAACGTCTTCGTGCCGCTGCTGGCGAAGAACATCCTCGAGTCGGTCAAGCTGCTCGCGAGCGCGTGCCGCCTGTTCGCGGAGAAGTGCGTCGACGGAATCGAGGCGAACCGCGAGCAGTGCGAGCGGTATGCCGAGCTCACGCTCTCGGCCGCGACCGCGCTGAACCCGTACATCGGCTACGACAAGGCGACCGAGATCGTCAAGGAGGCGTCGGCGTCGGGCCGGTCGCTCCGAGAGGTCGCCCGGGAGGCGGGCGTCGAGGAGTCGATTCTCGACGAGGCCCTCGACTTCCGGGCGATGGCGAAGCCCCACGAGTCCGCTTGACGAACGTCGCAGGTCACGCAAAACTGCCCGGGCTTGGTTAGGCGGCCCGGCCGTGGCGGCCGGGTGTACGGAGGGGAGAGGAGTAACTTTGAAGAGAAGCCTGAGAGGGCGGCTGGGCGCGTGCTGCGCCGCCGTGCTCGCACTCGCGGCCGTTGCCGTGCTTGCGACCGGCGCCGTGGCGAAGCCCGGCGACAACCACGGGAAGGGCCTTGGCAAGACGGATGTCGCGCTCGTCGCGCAGGCCAAGGCAACCGGGCAGGCGACGGTGCCGCTGCTCGTCGCGACCGGGCCGGGCAACGCCTCGGACGTGGCGGGCAAGCTCACGGCGCTCGGCTCGCAGATCACGACGAAGGACGACCAGGTCGGCTACCTCGTCGCAGAGGTGCCGACGGACAAGGCGATCTCGGCCGCGAAGACGGCCGGCATCCTCGCCGTGAACGTCGACCGGCCCGTGCCGGCGGTCGATCCGCAGCCCGAGGGTCAGGGCGGCACGCCCGGCAGCGGGGTCGTCCCGCCGCCGACGATCGGCCGTATCAACCCGTTCATGCCGACGTACCGGATCGACGCGCCGCAGTTCGTCGCCGCGCATCCGACGTACGACGGCCGCGGTGTGAAGGTCGGCATCGTCGACACGGGCGTCGACCTCGACCGGCCCGAGCTGCAGACCGCGAAGAACCTGCAGGGCCAGACCGTTCCGAAGATCTACGACTGGACGACGCAGACCGCCCCGCGGTTGGGCGACGCGGCGAACGGCGACCCGACCTGGGTGCCGCTGGCGGACGTCACGGTCGCAGGGAACGGCCAGAACGTCGACACGAGCGCCGGCAAGTACCAGCTGCCGGTCGCGCTCAAGAACACGACCGACGCGCTCAAGTTCGGCGTCTTCGCCGAGGGCGATCCGCGGCTCGGCGGCGAGCTCGGCAGCGACGTCAACCGCGACGGCGACACGAGCGACACGTTCGGCGTCCTCGAGGACACGAAGACGAAGGTCGTCTGGGTCGACGTCAACCAGAACGAGAACTTCACGGACGACACGGCGATGCGGGACTACGCCGTCAACCGTGACGTCAACCACTTCGGCAAGGACAACGTCGGCACGAAGGGCGTCGTCGAGACGGTCCCGTTCGTCGTGCAGACGAAGGCCGACGCAAGCATGGTCAACATCGGCATCGTCTCCGGCGGCCACGGCACGCACGTCGCCGGCACCGTCGCCGGCAACGGCTTCTTCGGCGGCCAGTTCGATGGAGTCGCCCCGAACGCGCAGCTCGCGGTCGCCCGCGTCTGCCTGTTCATCACGGGGTGCTTCACGTCGGATCAGGTCAACGCGTTCCTGTACCTGATCCGCACCGATCACGTGAACATCATCCAGATGTCGATCGGCGGCCTGCCCGCGCTGAACGACGACGCGAACGACGCGGAGTCGCAGATCGTCGACTTGATCACCCAGATCTTCCACGTGCAGTTCTTCTTCTCGAACGGCAACGACGGGCCGGGCGCGAACACGGTCGGATCGCCGGCGACTGCCGACGCCGCAATCGGCAGCGGCGCGTACCAGTCCGCGGACACGTGGACGGCCAACTACGGCGCGAGCGTGCCGAAGGACGACACGATGTGGACGTTCTCCTCGCGCGGCCCGCGTGAAGACGGCGGCCTGAAGCCGAACGTCATCAGCCCGGGCTCCGAGCTCTCGACATGGCCGGCGTGGAACATGTCGCAGAACCCGTTCGCCGGCGGTATCGGCGTGCGCGTCTACGAGCTCCCGCCGGGGTACGAGATGATCCAGGGGACATCGATGGCCTCGCCGATGACGGCGGGCGCGGCGGCGCTCCTCATCTCGGCCGCGCTGCAGAACGGCTTCACACCGTCGCCGGAGCAGCTGCAGAAGTCGCTGACGTCGTCGGCGAAGTTCATCTCCGGCTACCAGGCGTACGAGCAGGGCAACGGCCTGGTGCAGGTGGACAAGGCGTGGGACATCCTGAAGAACCAGCCCGCGACGCCGTCGATCACGAGCACGGCGCCGGTGAACACGAAGATCTCGCAGCTGCTCGCTCCATACGACGGCTATGGGATCTACGAGCGTGAAGGCTGGAAGCCGGGTGACTCCGGCGACCGGACGATCACGTTCGGCGGGGACGCCGGGACGTACAACGTGTCGTGGCTCGGCAACGACGGGACGTTCAGCAGCGCCGGCACCGTCACCGTGCCCGGCACCCTGACGGTGCACGTCGGTCCGGTCACCGCCGGCATCCACAGCGCGATCCTGCGCCTCGATTCCGGCAACCCGGCCGCCAACGGCTACGACGACGCGGTGCTGAACACGGTCGTGGCGGCGGATCAGTTCACGTCGCCGTCGTTCAGCACGACTGCGACCCGGTCTCCCGACCGCGCCGACTACAAGTCGTACTTCGTCAACGTCGCAGAGGGCACCTCGGCGCTGCAGCTGAGCGAGGCGGTCACGACGGGGCGGACGAGGCTCGACATCACGGATCCGTTCGGTGTGCCCTATCACCTGACGCTTCCGTGCGGCTGCGCGCTGGACTTCGCCACCGCTCCGGCCACGAAGACGCTCTCGATCCCGAACCCGATGGCGGGTGTGTGGGAGATCGACGTCGAGGCGTCCCGGTCGGCACCGGCGGCGGTCAGCACCGCCACCGTGACCGCGGCCGAGCTCGGCGTCTCCGTCACGCCGCCGTCGTGGACGGTGACCGGGACGCAGACCGGCCAGACGTACACGAACCACTTCACGTTCACCAACAACCTCGGGTCGTTCACCGGCTCGGCGACCGGCACGCCGCTCGGCAGTGCCTTCAGGGATCACCCGACGGCGACCGCGCCGGTCTCCGGGCAGCCCGACACGACGCAGACGTTCCCGATCGCGGTCCCGTCCGGCGCGACGAGCCTGCACGTGCAGATCGGGAACCCGGTCGAGCCGAACACCGACCTCGACCTGTTCCTCTTCGACCCGAACGGCAACCTGGTCAAGCAGAGCGCCGGCTCGACTGCGAACGAGCAGGTGACGGTCGACAACCCGGTGGCCGGGACGTACACGGCCGTCGTCGACGACTTTGCGGTCGGCGGCAGCGGGACGACGACGTACGACTACCTCGACGTCATCGCCCTGCCGGGCCTCGGGTCGATCACGACGAACGACACGGACGCGACGCATGCCCCCGGCACGAGCTGGTCGGCCGACGCGTCCGTCACGCCGCAGGGCACGGCCGGGACCGGCCGCTTTCTGCTCGGCTATGTCCAGGTCACGTCCGGCGGTGCGGTGATCGGGCGCGCGGAGGTCGACCTCCTGCCGTAGTCGCAGAGAAACGGCGAAAACGGAAGACGACGGGGCGGCCGGAAGGCCGCCCTGTCGTTTCCGCGCTACTCTCGAGCCGTGATCCGCTCCCTGACCCTTGTCGCCCTCCTGATGCTCGTCAGCGTCGCGAACGCGCTGGGCACGACGCGCCGCCCGACGCTGAAGCTCGACTCCGGGCCGCCTGCCGTGCTGAAGGGGAGCAACTTCACGCCGCGCTCGGTCGTCCGGATCTTCATGACGGGCCCCCAGGCGACGACGTTCAAGGTGCGCGCGACCGTCCGCGGGACGTTCGCGCTCGCCGTGCCGCACACCGCGCCGCGGTGCGCGTCGCTGATCGTCCAGGCGGTCGGCGTGAACGGCGAGCGCGCGTCGTGGGGCATCGGCACGACGTGCGGCGCTCCGAGCGGCGGCGTCGAGATCCCCGGCGTCGGCGCCTAGCTCGCTAGTAGCGAACGCGGAGCGTCGCCGCGAACGCGTGCGTGTTCACCGCGCCGCGGAGGGCGTACGTCCCCTTCGGCGCGCGGATGCCGGTCACCGTGACCGGGAGGACGCCTTCGGCGATCGACATGCAGGTGACCTCAGGCGGCTTGCGGAGCCCGATCGTGACGGTCGTGCCTGCGACCGTGAACGGCCGCGCCTCGCCGCGGACGCGCACGTGGAGCTTCGAAAGACGGAACGCGGTCGGCAGGTGGACGACGACGGGGCCGCGGCCCGGCTGCCCGCAGACCATCTGGTAGTGCAGCTTCAGCGAGAGCGTGCCGCCGGCGAGGCTGGCGGTCGCGAGGACGGCGGCGATCGCGCTCATCGACGGTCAGTCTAGGTACCGCTTTCGAGGGAGGCGGGACTCCCGGCCGGGCGGCAGGATGCCGAAACCTCGGACCGGGCACACCCGGGTGCCGCCAGCTGCGGGAGAAGGAGAATCATGCGGAAAAGCCACCGTCGCCTCGGCCTCGCGCTCGTCGCGGTGCTGTCGGCCGTGCTCGCGTCGGCGACGGCGGCGTCCGCCAGCAACAACAGCGACTACCTCTACGTCCCGGACTCGGCGGCCGGCCCGATGCTCACGGTCTCGGCGCCGCATCTCCCCGGCGTCGGCAACGACTGCGCGCCGCTGCTCGGTGCCCCGATCCCGATCGGGTGCTACGACCCGGCGCAGATCCGTCAGGCGTACGACATCCCGTCGACGTACGACGGCACCGGCCAGACCATCATCGTCGTCGACGCGTACGGCGACCCGACGATCGAGGCCGACCTCGCGCTCTTCGACCAGTTCTTCGGGCTCCCGGCGCCGCCCTCGTTCACCGTCTACCGCGGCTCGGCGACGCAGACCGCCGGCCCGCACGCCGTCGACGGGTGGGTCCACGAGACCGCGCTCGACGTCGAATGGGCCCACGCGATCGCGCCGAAGGCGAACCTCGTCCTGATCGAGGCTTCGAGCGCGTCCGGCAGCGCCGTCAACGCGGCCATGCAGCAGATCGTGCCGAAGTACCCGGGCGCGATCGTCTCGATGAGCTTCGGCATCGAGGAGAGCGCGATCAGCGGCAACGGCAACAACACGCATGTGCGCCAGATGCACAAGAACCTCCAGGCGTTCGCGGCGCTCGGCGACACGATCGTCGCCTCCGACGGCGACTTCGGCGCGTCGAACGGCACGCCCGTGAACAGCCCGCAGTATCCCGCCTCCGATCCGCTCACGCTCAGCGTCGGCGGCACGATGGGCCTCCCGTACCCGCTCGGGCTCTGCCCACCGACCGATCTGCTGCTCGACCGGTGCTCGTACGGCGGCGAGCAGGTCTGGAACGAGCCGAGCATCGTCGGCACGCCCGTGGCGACGGGCGGTGCGCCGAGCCTGCTGTGGCCGACGCCGAGCTACCAGGCGGGCCTCGGTCTGAGCTCGCGCGGCGTTCCGGATGTCGCGTACAACGCGGCGATCAACGGCGGCTTCCTCGTCGCGGTCGGCGGCCACATCGGCATCTTCGGCGGGACGAGCGCCGGCGCACCGCAGTGGGCCGGGATCATCGCCCTCGTCAATCAGGCGCGCGGCGGCAAGCCGGCCTTGAGCTTCCCGGGCGCGCTCTACGGGCATCCCGGCGACTTCCACGACATCACCGTCGGCAACAACACGCTCGCAGGCTCGTCCGTCACCGGCTACAGCGCCGGGACGGGCTGGGATTTCGCGACCGGGCTCGGCACGCCGAACGTTGCGAGCCTGATCGACGACCTGAAGTAACGTCGGCCGCATGGCGCTGCTCGCCGTCACGCTCGTCCTCCTGCACGGCGTCGTCACGCGCGGTCCGACGAAGCCGGTCTGCGAGATGACGACGCCCTGCTCCGAGCCCGCGGCGCACGTGAAGCTCGTCTTCCACCGCCCCGGCGTCGACCTCGTCGTTCGGACCGACGCGCGCGGGCGTTACACGGTGCGGCTGCGGCGGGGGACGTACACCGTGCGCGTGTCGCCGCCGCAGCGGATCGGCCGGGGGATCGAGCCGGCGAAGGTCGTCGTGCGCGCGCCGATGCGCGCCGACTTCCTGATCGATACGGGGATTCGCTAGTACGCGACTGCGCCGCGGCCGGTCTCGGCCGCGTGGCGCTGCTCGTCCGCGCGATAGCTCGAGCGCACGAGCGGCCCGCTGAAGACGGTGCCGAATCCCATCGCCTCGCCCTGCTCGCGGAACCAGCGGAACTCGTCCGGGTGCACCCAGCGATCGATCGGCGCGTGCTTCGGCGACGGCTGGAGGTACTGGCCGATCGTCACGACGTCGACGCCGTGCGCGCGTAGGTCGCGGAGCGTGTCGACGACTTCGCTGTTCGTCTCGCCGAGGCCGACGATGATGCCGGACTTCGTCAGTACCCGGTAGTCGGCGATCTCCTTCGCGCGCTGCAGGAGTCGGAGCGCCGTGTCGTACGACGCCTTGGCGCCGCGCATGCTGCGATGGAGCCGGCGGACGGTCTCGATGTTGTGGTTGAAGACCTCCGGGCGCGCGCCGATCACCGTGTGCAGCGCCTCCTCCTCGACGCCGAGGAAGTCCGGCGTCAGCACCTCGACGGATGCGTTCGGCAGCTTCGCCTTGATCGCGCGGATCGTCGCGGCGTAGTGCGCCGCACCCTTGTCGGGGACGTCGTCGCGGTCGACGGACGTGACGACGACGTGCTTGAGCTGCATCTGCGCGGCGGCCTGCGCGAGCCGCAGCGGCTCGAGCGGATCGACCGGCTCCGACGGCTTGCCCGAGTGGACGTAGCAGTACCGGCAGGCGCGGGTGCACGTGTCGCCGAGGATCTGGAAGGTGGCCGTGCCGCGGCCCCAGCACTCCGAGATGTTCGGGCACTTCGCCTCTTCGCAGATCGTGTGCAGCGAGAGGCCGTGGATCAGCTTCTGGACGTCGAAGTACGCGCCGTCCCGGGACGGCGCGCGCACCTTCATCCACTCGGGGCGGCGCGGGCGGCCGACGACCGGAAGCGACGTCTCCACAGGCTCAGGGTAGTCGGTAGCGGAGGTCGGAGGCCCGTACGTGCCCGGGCGGATCCTCGACGAACGTGCCGCCGCCGCTGATCCCCGTGCCGGTCAGGCGCTGCGTCGCGTGCTTCCCGTCGGCGGCGAAGCGGTCGACGATGAGAACGCGGTAGCGCAGGACCCTGTGCGGGAGATGGAACGCAATCGTCGCATGCACGCGCACGACGGCGTTCGGCCCCGGCGCGCCGTGAACGCCCGTGATGCACGTCACGGCGGTGCCGCCGCCGGCGATGTGGGCCGCCAGCCTGAGGAAGCAGGCGGCGGTCTCGGTGGTGCGGGCAGGCCCCTCGACGTGGATCAGCATCTTTCAGCTACTGTAAATCGGACTGGGTAGTCCACTTACCGGAGGAGCATGTCGGCAAAGCATTCAACGAATCCCTGGCTCGTTCTCGTCCTGATCTGCCTCGCCCAGTTCATGGTCGTCCTCGACGCGACTATCGTGAACGTGGCGCTTCCCTCGATCCAGAAGGATCTCGGCCTCAACGAGGCCAATCTCCAGTGGATCATCAACGCCTACACCCTCGTCTTCGGCGGCTTCCTCCTGCTGGGCGGCCGCGCCGGCGACCTGCTCGGCCGCAAGCGGCTGTTCCTGATCGGCCTCGTCATCTTCACGAGCGCGTCGCTCCTCAACGGGCTCGCGTCGAGCGAGGGGATGCTGATCGGCTTCCGCGCGCTGCAGGGCCTCGGCGCCGCGCTCATCTCGCCGGCGGCGCTGTCGATCATCTCGGTGACCTTCGAGGAGGGCAAGGAGCGCGCCCGCGCGCTCGGCGTCTGGGCCGCGATCGCGATCGGCGGCTCCGCGTTCGGCCTCGTGCTCGGCGGCTGGCTGACCCAGTCGTTCTCGTGGCCGTGGATCTTCCTCGTCAACGTGCCCGTCGGCATCTTCGCGTTCGTCGCGGCGCTGCGGTTCGTGCCGGAGTCGAAGGACGAGCACGCGCACCGGAGCTACGACATCGGCGGCGCGGTCACCGTCACCGGCGGTCTGATGGCGCTCGTCTACGCGATCGTCAAGGCGGAGACGGCCGGCTGGACCGCGGCGACGACCATCGGCTTCTTCATCGGCGCATTCGCGTTGCTCGCCGCCTTCGTCGTCATCGAGCTGCGCTCGCCCGAGCCGCTCGTCCGCCTATCGATCTTCCGGACGCGCTCTCTCTTGACGGCCAACCTGACGATGTTCCTCGTCATGTCCGGGATGTTCGCGATGTTCTTCTTCAACACGCTGTACGTGCAGCGTGTGCTCGGGTACCACCCGCTGAAGGCCGGCGTCTCCTTCCTGCCGTTCACGGCGGGGATCATGGTGTCGGCCGGGCTCGCGTCGGGCTTCGCGCCGCGCGTCGGCGTGCGGCCGGTCGCCGCGCTCGGAATGATCCTCACCGCCGCCGGGATGCTCCTCTTCGCACGCATGCCGGTCGGCGGGTCGTATGCGACGGACGTCCTCCCGGGGATGATCATCGCGGCGCTCGGCCTCGGCGCCGTGTTCATGCCGCTTACGCTCATCGCGACGACGGGTCTCGACGATGAGGACCAGGGGCTCGCGTCGGGGCTGTTCAACACGTCGCAGCAGATCGGCGGCGCGCTCGGCCTCGCCATCCTCTCGACGATCGCCGCCGGCCGGACGCACGGCAGCGGCTCGGCCGCGCTCGTGCACGGCTTCCACTACGCGTTCGTCGGCACGGCATGCTTCGTCCTCGCCGGCCTCGTCGTGATGCTCGCGCTGCTGCGGAAGCGCCACGTCGCGCGCATCGAGGCGATCGAGCGGGCCGAGCCCGCTGTGGCCGGCGCAGCCTGATGGCGCTGCGCGTCGACGCGCAACGAAACCTCGAGCGGGTGCTCGACGCCGCAACAGAGATGTTCGCGGCGTCGGGCCCCGACGTCTCGGTGCACGAGATCGCCGAGCGGGCCGGCGTCGGGCACGCGACCGTCTTCCGGCGGTTCCCGACGAAGGACGACCTGATCCTCGCGGTCGTCGGACGCCACGTCGACCGGCTCTGCGAGCTCGCCCGCGAGGCGCTCGCCGCCCAGGACGCAGGCGCAGCGTTCTTCGACTTCGTCCGGCGCGTCGCCGAGCTGAACATGAGCAGCCCGGGTCTGCACCAGTGCGTCGTCCACTGTGTCGAGAAGCCCGGCGGCGCCGAGCTCGAGCGGCTCGTCGTACAGATCGTCGCCCGCGCGCAGCGTGCCGGTGCCGTGCGGAGCGACGTGAAGGCGGCCGACGTCCCGCTGCTCCTGCGTGGGGCGCTCCTCTCCGCCCCGCCCGGACAGTGGCGGCGCTACCTCGAGGTCGTGCTCGACGGCCTACATGCAGAGCCAGCCGCCGTCGACCGGCAGGTTGATGCCGTTGATGGCGGCATTCTCGAGCAGAAACCGTGACGCCTCGACGACCTCGGCCATCGTCACGAGCCGGCCGATCGGCGTCCGTGAGACGAGTGCGTCGTGGCGCTCCGGCGGCATGTTCACCCACTGCGGGCTGTCGCCGACGATGGCCGGGTGCAGCGCATTCACGCGGGTCGGCGCGAGCTCGATCACGAGCGTCCGCACGAGGCCGGTGACCCCGCCGTTGACGGTCGTGACCGTCGTCGAGCCCGGATAGGGACGGTCGCGCGCCAGGCCGCCGAAGATGAGCACCGAAGCGTCGTCGGTGAAGCGCTTCTGCAGGGCGTGGATCACCTCCGTGTAGCCGACGAGCTTCAGCGTGACGAGCCGGATCGCGGCGCCGATGTCGTACTCGCGGACGCTGTTCGCGTCGCGGTCGATCGCCGCCAGGACGAGGTGCTGCACGTCGCCGACGTCGGCGAGGCGCTCGGCAATCGAGTGCGGCTCCGCGAGATCGAAGCCGACGCCGCGCGTCTTGCCGCCGATCTCCGCTGCGCACTGCTCGGACGCCGTCGCGTCGCGCCCGGTGACGACGACCTCGCGTCCCGCGTCCGCGTAGTGCTGCGCGACCTCGCGGCCGAGGCCCCGCGTGCCGCCGACGACGACGACCGACCCATCCGCCATGCGTTCTCCTTTCGCGCTGAAAAGAGACTGGTGCCTGCTTCAAAGCAGGCACCAGTCGTCAGACCGCCGCAACCGATTCCGCCGCCCAGTCGGGCAGGAGCCCGCCCTGCGACAGGATGTGGTTGCGCGACTCCTCGAGCCGGGAGATCGCGGACTTCAGGTCGACGCCGACGAGCCGTCCGTCACGCTTGACCGCATTCCCCGCGACGAACACCGTGTCGACGTTTGCCGTGTCGGCGTAGGTGACGATCGTCGCGGTCGGATCGAGCACCGGCGCCGTGTTGATCGCGTTCGTCTGCAGCAGGACGATGTCCGCCTGCTTGCCCGGCGTCAGCGAGCCGACGCGCTCTTCGAGCCCGATCGAGCGGGCGCCGTCGATCGTCGCGAACTCGAGCACGTCGCGATGCGTGAGCGTCGGCGCGAACGCGATGTCGGGCGTGTCCGTGAACTGGAGGATCCGGTCGTACGCGAGCGCAGTGCGCATCTGCGTGAACATGTCGCCCGGCACGCTCGAGACGACGTCGACGCTGAGCGACGGGCGGACGCCGCGGGCGAGGAGCTTCCCGGTCGGGGGCGGCCCGTGGCCCATCAGCATCTCGACGTACGGCGCGACCGACGCCTTGCCGCCGGTCTCGGCGATCCAGTCCAGCTCCTGGTCGGTCAGGTCGGTCATGTGGATGTAGCAGATGTCCGGGCCCATCAAGCCCATGTCGTGCATGTCCTTGACCGGGTTGTAGTGCAGGGTGTGGAGCCGCATCCCGACGTGCACGCTGATCAGGATCCCGAGCTCGCGGGCGAGCGCCCAGTCGTGCTTCGCGACGTCGGGGTTCACGTTGCCCGGCTGGCGGGCCGCGAGCGCGAGCGTGAGCAGGCCGTCGTCGGAGGAGAAGTACGTCTCGCGGATCCGGCGGATGTCCTCCGGATGCTCGAGCTCGCTGTACGACCACCACTCGCCGCCGGTCGGCATGCCGTGGGCGTAGACCGCGCGGATGCCTGCGTCCTTCAGGCCCTGGATCGCCGCGTCGGCGTGGTCGGGCGTGTTGTTGATGTGCGACCAGTCGAGGAGCGTCGTCACGCCCGCGTTCAGCGCCTCGAGCGAGCCGGCGTAGTCGCCGATGTGGACGTCCTCCGGGCGGTAGAAGCCGCCGACCTGGCCGAGCATGACCGCGAAGTAGTGGTCGAGCGTGCAGGAGGGCAGCACGCCGCGGACCGGCGTCTGCCACGTGTGCCTGTGCGTGTCGATGAAGCCGGGCATCACGATCATCCCGGTCGCATCGACCTGCTCCGCGTCCGAGACCCCGAGATCCCGCCCGACGTCGACGATCTTGCCGTCCTCGACGAGAACGTCGGCGTGCGGGATGTCGCCGACGTCCGGGTCCATCGAGACGACGAAGCCGTTGCGGATCAGCAGCCGCTGCGAGCTCATCTCTCTCCTTACCGAGCGGACAGATATGTACAGCGACCATAAACGGTTCGGGGCGCGCCCGTCAATCGACGGCAGGTAGGCGGGCAGGATCGTTCAGCCAGCATTGACACTGTTCGCTGTACCTGCTCAGAATGGGCCGTGGCAGCGGCCACCCCTTCCCGCGCAGGCCTTGCCGCGAGCGCCGCCGTCGCCGCCCGCTTCCTGCCGGTCTGGCTCGCGACGGCCGCGCTCGCCGTCGTCGCCTCGATCGCCGCGCCGGACGCGCTCGGGAACACGTCGTGGTCGTTCGTGCTCCCGTCCGCGACGGTGCTCGCCGTTGCGGCGCTCGGGCAGATGCTCGTGATCATGCACGCCGGCATCGACCTGTCGACGCCGGGCGTGATCTCGCTCGGCGGCAACCTGATCGCGGGCGTCGGCGCGGGATCCGACCACCGGCTCGCTCCGGCGATCCTCGCGTGTCTCGGCGTGGGCGTGCTCGTCGGGTTCGCCAACGGCGTCTTCGTCGGGCTCCTGCGGCTGAACCCGCTGATCGTCACGCTCGCCGTCGGCCAGATCGTGCTCGCGTACAGCAGCAAGTACTCGCGCGAGCACGTCACGAACCAGCCGACCGTTCCGCACGCGCTCTCCTCGTGGGCGACGGGCAAGCCGCTCGGCATCAGCGCCGTGTTCTGGACCGGCACCGCGCTGACGATCGTCCTCGCGCTGGCGCTGCGCTACACCGCGGCGGGACGGCGGTTCCAGGCGGTCGGTGCGAACCCGCGGGCGGCGTGGATCGCGGGCCTGCGTGTCCGGACGCACCTCGTCTTCGCCTATACGGCCGCGGGAATGCTCTACGCGGTCGCGGCGATCCTGCTCGCCGGCGTGCGGATCAGCATCGATCCGGCTTTCGGATCGGCGTATCTGCTCGCGCCGATCGCCGCGGTCGTGATCGCCGGCGCGTCGCTCGCAGGCGGGCTCGCGAGCGCGACGTCGACGTGGGTGGCGGCGCTCGCGTTGACGTTCCTGACGCAGATGCTCGTGATCATGGGGCTCTCCTCGGCGATGCAGTACGTCGTCTTCGGCGCTGCGATCCTCGCGGGGATGCTCGTCTCGGGAGATCGGCTCGCGTTGCTGCTCGGCCGGTGGCTGCGGCCCGCGCCACCGCCGCCACAGGCGGCCGCCTGAGAGAGGCTCGGACCCAAGGACGCAAGGGAGGCAAAGGGAATGCACGACGGAAGGAGTCGCAGATGAGACGGAAGCGCCCGCTGTTCGTGGTGCTGGTGGTCGCGGTTGCGGCAGGACTGACACTCGCGTCCGCCGCGACCGGTGTCGGCAGCTCCGGGCCCTCGGGGTACGTCGGCAAGGCCGCCCCGATGGTCGGGAGCGGCAGCGGCTTCGGCGAGACGTTCTCGGCGCCGGCGTCGACGCTCGCGCACACGCTGTTCAGTTCGAAGCTGCTTCCCGCCCAGAAGTCGGCGCGCGACATCTCGCTCGCCGCGTTCGGCCGTTCGACGAAGAAGGTCAACTACGACCTCGCGTACAAGTGCTGGAAGAACAACAGCTGCAGCACCGGCACCGGCGGCAAGCTCACCGTCGCCTACGTCGAGGGCTTCG